>NZ_POUA01000559.1 GCF_003236385.1 Spongiactinospora gelatinilytica | reverse complement strand
GGGCAGGCCCGGGGCGGGGGTGAAGGCACCGAGGAGGGCGAGCATTTCGCCCCAGAAACCGGCGAGGCCCGGGATGCCGAGGGAGGCGATGCAGGCGAAGGTGAGCAGCGCCCCCAGGCGAGGGACTCGGGTGAGCATGCCGCCGCCCATGGACGGCATGTCGGCCGTGCCGTACCGATCCTTGATCGCGCCCGCGAGGAAGAAGAGCAGGCCGGTGATCAGGCCGTGGGCGATGTTGCCGAACAGGGCCGCGTTGATGCCCACCGGCGTGAGGGTGGCGAAGCCGAGCAGCACGAAACCCATGTGGCCGATGGAGGAGTAGGCGATCATGCGTTTCAGGTCGCGCTGGGCCAGGCAGGCCAGGGCCCCGTAGATGATGCCGACCACCGCGAACGCGCCCAGCCAGGGCGCGACGGCCGCCGCGCCCTCGGGCAGGATCGGGATCGCGATGCGGGCGAAGCCGTACGTGCCCATCTTCAGCAGGACGCCCGCCAGCAGGACCGAGCCGACCGTGGGGGCCTCGGTGTGCGCGTCCGGGAGCCAGGTGTGCAGGGGCCACATCGGGGTCTTCACCGCGAGCCCGAGGCCGATCGCGACGAACGCGAGCACCTGGGCCGCCCGCGTCATGCCGGCCCCGGGCGTGCGGGCCAGCGCGACCATGTCCAGGGTGCCGGCCTGCGCCCAGATCAGCAGCAGGCCGAGTAGCAGGATCACCGAGCCGAGCAGCGTGTAGAGGATGAACTTGACCGCCGCGGCGCGGCGGCCCGGGCCGCCCCAGATGGCGATCACGAAGTACATCGGGATCAGCACGACCTCGAAGAACACGAAGAACAACAGCAGGTCGAGCGCCAGGAACGTGCCGAGCATGCCGACTTCGAGCAGCAGCAGGGCGAAGACCAGGGCGCGCGGGCGCGGGCTCCCGGCACCGGCCAGGTAGACGAAGCAGAGCAGGGTGAGGAGCGACGTCAGGACGATGAGCGGCAGCGAGATGCCATCGACGCCCAGGTGGAAGTGGATGGCGAGCCCTGGAATCCAGGGCAGGTCGATGACGAACTGCATGCGGGCGGCGTCGCCGTGGTCGAAGGTGGCGGCCAGCAGCACGGTCAGTGCGAACGTGACCGCCGAGACGGCCAGCGAGTGCCACCGCAGCACTCGTGCGCTACCCGGGCCGTCACGCCCCGCGAGCACGGCCAGCGCTCCGAGCAGTGGAACCCCGAGGATGGCGATGGGCAGCCAGTTCATCCCAGCATCACCGCCCCCACCGCGATGAGCAGGACGCCCGCCAGCACACCGCTCAGGTAGAGCTGGGCATTGCCATTTTGGGCGAACCTCAGCAGACCGGACATCCCAACCGCAGCCCTGCCCGAGCCGCGTACCGCGCCGTCGACCATGTGCGTGTCGGTCGCGACGACCGCCCGGGAGAGCCGCAGCAACGGCCGGACGAGCAGCGCCCGGTACAAGCGGTCGATCCCGAAGGCGCGCTCGCAGGCCACCCGGAACGGCCCGAGCAGCCGCGCCGGATCGGCCACCGGATCGGCGCGCCACACGACGTACGTGACGGCCGCGCCGAGCAGCGCCAGCGCGACGGTGATCGCGGCCGCCGTCCAGTGGACCTCGCCGAGGCCGACCAGCCCGAGAAGCAGCGCCGGGACCGCGAGCACGATGATCGGCAGTCGCATCGACCGCGGCGCCTCCTGGCCGGTGAAGACGTGCGCCGTGCCGGGCGCGGGCTCGGGCAGGGCGACGACATGCGCTTCGCCGAAGAAGGTGCGCAGCCACGCCCGGGTCGCGTACGCGCCGGTCACGGCCACCGTCGCGAGCGTGCAGGCGTGGAGCAGCCAGCCGGCCGCGCCGGTAAGCAGGCCGTCCGCGCCGGCCCGCTCGACCGCGACGACCACGGCGTCCTTGCTGAAAAAGCCGCTCGTCGGCGGCAGGCCCATCAGCGCGGCGAAGCCGATCGTCATGGTCACGAAGGTGACCGGCATCGAACGACGGAGGCCGCCCATGTCGCGCATGAGGTTGGAGCCGACGGCGTGGATCACCGCGCCCGCGCACAGGAACAACAGCGCCTTGAACGCCCCATGCGTCAGCAGATGGAAGATCGCCACGCTCTCGTCACGGGCGGCCAGGGCCGCGGCCATGTACGCGAGCTGGCTGATGGTGGAGTAGGCGAGGACCCGCTTGAGGTCGTCTTGGGCGAGCGCGGCCAGCGCGGCCGCGAGCATGCCGAGCGCGGCGAGTACGGCCAGTACGTCGAGCGTCGGCCCGGCGGCCTCGAAGACCGGGAACAGCCTGGCCACCAGGAAGATGCCGGCCGCCACCATCGTGGCGGCGTGGATCAGCGCGCTGATCGGGGTCGGGCCCGCCATGGCGTCGGGCAGCCAGGTGTGCAGCGGCACCTGGGCGCTCTTGCCCGCGACACCGGCCAGTAGCAGCATCGTCGCGGTGACGAGGGTGGCCGGGGACATCTGGGGCACCGCGGCGATGACATCGGAGATCCGGAGGCTGCCCGCGCCGACCCCGAGGGTGAACAGGCCGAACAGGAACCCCACGTCACCGAGCCGGGTGACCAGGAACGCCTTGACCGCCGCGCGGGAGTTGGCGCGGTCTTCCCACCAGTGCCCGATGAGCAGGTAGGAGCACAGGCCCATGACCTCCCATCCGACGTAGAGGAGCAGCAGGTCTCCCGCGTAGATCACCAGCAGCATGGCGCTGGTGAACAGGCTGATGAAGGCGCTGTAGGAGGGGTAGCGGGGGTCGCCGTCGAGGTAGCCGACCGAGTAGACCTGGACGGCGAGGGCCACGACGGTCACCAGCAGGCCGACCACCACTGACAGGGTGGTCACCTCCAGGGCGACCGTGATGGGCAGCGAGCCGGTGTCGATGACCGTCAGGGTGCCTGCCTGCGAGCGGCCGTCGTACGACGTGGCGCCCCACGCGGACCACCAGGCGTAGGCGATCCAGACCGCCAGTGCCGTGGACAGGGCGGTGGGCGCGATGGCGATGATGGCGGCACGGCGTGCGGCAGCCCGAGCCGGGTCGGCATCGGCGGCCTGTCCTCGGCTACCTCGGCCGGTCGGCCGAAGAGCCGCGGCCACGCTGGGTGTAGAGCCCGACTGCCCGGCTGCGGCCATGTCGGGTGTTGTGCCCGGCAGGCGACGTAGGCGTGGCAGGCGCGAGAGAAGCAGGGCGGCGATCGATGCCAGGAACGGCAGCAGTGTCGCCGCAACGGCGGACATCACGATCACGGCTCCGCCTCCTCACCGGCCCTGCCGTCGGCCTGGTCTCCTGTGTCTTCGCCCTCGCCCTCGCCCTGGCCGGCGCCTCCTGCCGGAGAAGGAGTCGGTGACGTGGTGGCGAAGGCCGGACTGCCTGAGGGGGAGGCGGAGTGCGGTGCGGTTGTGGCGGGGGCAAGTGATGTGGTTCGGGG
>NZ_POUA01000558.1 GCF_003236385.1 Spongiactinospora gelatinilytica | reverse complement strand
CCTGTGGACAACCTGGACGACCCCCCACGCTCCCCTGCCTCCCTGTGGACAAACCCGTGGCGTGTCGCGTGATTTCCCTTACCGAGCTTGGCGGACCGGTAGGCTCCATCCCTGATGAACCTCACGAATCTGCTCGACGCCGAGTGGTGGATCGTCACCTTCGGGCTGATCGGCATTCTCGCCATCATCTTCGCCGAGACCGGGCTGCTGATCGGCTTCTTCCTGCCCGGTGACTCGCTGCTGGTCGTGGCGGGCATCGGCGCGTCGGCCAAGGTGGCCGCGAGCGTCGGCCTGGACGAGCCGTTCCCGCTGCCGGTGCTGCTGGTGGGCGCGCCGCTGTGCGCCATCGCGGGTGCGCAGCTCGGCCATCTCATCGGCGCGAAGACCGGACCGCGGCTTTTCTCACGCCCGGATTCGCGGCTGTTCAAGCAGGAATACGTGGAGAAGGCCAGGCACTACTTCGGCAAGTTCGGCCCGGCCCGCGCGGTGGTGCTGGCGCGGTTCATCCCGATCGTCCGCACGTTCCTCAACCCGGTGGCGGGGATGCTCGGCATGAGCCGGAGCAACTTCCTGCTGTGGAACATCCTGGGCGGCGTGATCTGGACCGACGGGCTGCTGATCTTCGGCTACCTGATCGGCGACCGCATCCCCAACGTCGACCGGTACATCCTGCCGGGCGCGGCGGTGATCATCCTGCTGTCGGTCATCCCGATCATCCGCGAGATCCTGAAGGGCCGCAAGGAGGTCGGGGCGGTACCGTCCCCGGGGGGCAAGCACCACCGCTCCCCGGCCGCCGCGCAGGCGCCCGACGAGCCCACCCGCCACGAGCCCTGGTAACGCCCGGCCGCGACATCCGGGCCGCCACGAGCGCGCGGCGGCTACCCTCCGAAGTGTGGGACGCCACAGGTCTGACCGGATCGGCGTCGGCCGGGGGGCCCTCGCCGTTCTCGGCTGTCTGGTCCTGCTGACGCTGGTCGTGCTCGGCGTCCGAGCGCTGAACGCCCCCGAGCCGCGCCCCCCGCAACCCCGCCAGGCCCCGACTCCGGCTCCGACTCCGACCCTGACCCCGACCACGGTCACCACCAGCCCCGCGACGCCCACCGTCTACATCGAGTGCCGCGCCGACCGCTGCGGGACGGTCTTCGTCCGTGTGCCCGGCGGTGACGTGCTGCTGGACCGCGAGCTGCTCAGAGGCGAGCAGGCGACCTTCACCGAGCCGAGGCTCGACGTGGTGCTCGCCGACGCGTCAGGGCTCAGGGTCGAGGTGAACGGCGTACCGCGCCCGCCGGGCGAACCCGGCGAGCGGGAGGCGTTCACCGCCGAGCGGAAGGGCTGAGCCCCAGGTCGGCAAGGGTGTACGCGGTGCGGTACGGCAGGCCCCGCGCCATGATGGCATCGCCCGCGCCCCGGTCCACGATCGTGGCAACCCCCACGACCTCGGCCCCGGCCTCGCGCAGCGCCTCCACCGCGGTGAGCACGGACCCGCCCGTGGTCGAGGTGTCCTCCACGGCCAGCACCCGCCGGCCGGTGACGTCGGGCCCTTCGATCCTGCGCTGCAATCCGTGGGCCTTCCCCTCCTTGCGGACCACGAACGCGTCGAGCCGCCGCCCCCGCGCCGCCGCCGCGTGCAGCATCGCGGTCGCCACCGGGTCGGCCCCCAGCGTGAGCCCGCCGACCGCGTCATAGTCGAGGTCGGCCGTCTGCTCCAGCATCACCCGGCCGACCAGCGGCGCGCTCTGCCCGTCGAGGGTCACCCTGCGCAGGTCAACGTAGAAGTCGGCCTCCTGGCCCGAGCTGAGCACGACCTTGCCGTGCACGACGCCCTTGGCCCGGATCTCGGCAAGAAGCTCCTCGCGATCGCTCATGGCACAAGAGCCTAGTAGAGCCCCGACCACTCTCTGAGCAGGGCCGCGCGGGGTAAAGGCCGTCCATCGGTTTAGGCACCTCACCGTATGCGGAATCATTTGGCGGGCAACCTTCCGTAGTTACGAGGTAACAATGAGTGCGGAATCCCGTCAAAGTGATGCCGAGCTGCTCGAGTCGGTGCGCACCGGCAAGGCGGCGGCCTTCGGCGTCCTGTACCAACGGCACGTGTCGGCGGCACGGTGCCTGGCCAAGCAGCTCGTGTCCAGCCCGGCAGAGGCCGACGACGTCGTCGCGGAGACGTTCGCCAAGATCCTTGATCTGGTGCGCAGGGGCGGCGGCCCGGAGATAGCGCTGCGGCCCTACCTGCTCACCGCGCTCCGCCGTACGGTCTACGACCGCTCGCGCGGCCAGAACAAACGGGTCCCCACCGACGACATGGAGGCCCACGACCCCGGCGTGCCGTTCGTGGACCCGGCGCTGGCGGGGCTGGAGCGGTCGCTGGTGGCCAGGGCGTTCATGTCGCTGCCCGACCGATGGCGCATGGTGTTGTGGCATACCGAGGTGGAGAACGCGCGGGCCGCCGACCTGGCCCCGCTGCTCGGCCTGACCCCCAACGCGGTGGCGGCGCTCGCCTACCGGGCCAGGGAGGGCCTGCGGCAGGCGTACCTCCAGATGCACCTGAGCGACCTGCCACGCCAGGGCTGCCGCCCGGTGGTCGCGAAGATGGGCGCCTATGTGCGCGGCGGCCTGCCCAAACGGGAGAGCCGCATCGTGGACGAGCACGTCGCGAGCTGCGCCGAGTGTCATGCGATCTTCATCGAGCTGAACGACGTCAACGAGGGGATGCGCCTGGTCGTCGGGCCGCTGGTGGCCGGGCCCCTCCTCATGGGATACGTGTCCGCGCTGGGCAAGGCGGGCGGTACGGCGGGCGGCGGCGCGCTGCTCAGGCGGGTGCGCCGGGTGCCGCGGCGGCACCTGATCGTCCTGGCCGGTACGGCCGCCGCCACGGTCGCCCTCATCACCGCCTACCACCTGCTGACCGGGGTCCGCCCGGTCGATGCCCCCGGCTCGGGCGACGCGGCCCCGATGATCTCGCCGAAGCGGTCGGTACCGGCGGCCGAGCCGCCGTCGGCTTCCCGGCCGCAGCCGTCGCACACCCGCGGTCGCCGTGCCATGCCCACCCCCGCCCCGCCCGTGCCGCCCGTGGTGCCGAGGCTCGCCCCCGCGCGGGCCAGGCTGGTGGCCAGCATCGATCCGGTGGGCGCGCTGGTGCCCGCCCGTCCGGGCATCGTCGGCATCCGGCTGCGCAACGAGGGCGTGCGGGCCAGCGACGAGCTGGTGGCCGCGGTGGAGCTGCCCGCGGGGGTGAGCATGCTGCCCGCGGCGGGCGGAGGCACCCGCCCGATGGGCGTTTCCGCCATCCGCCCGGTCGGCACGGTGGACGGCTGGTCGTGCCGCCCGGCCACGCGCGGAGCCCGCTGCACCCGGGGGCCGCTGGCCCCCGGCCGGATGACGACGGTCTTCATGCGCGTCCAGGTCGCGAGAGAGGCCCCGGCGGGTCTGGGGCCCGCAGTCCAGGTGG
>NZ_POUA01000557.1 GCF_003236385.1 Spongiactinospora gelatinilytica | reverse complement strand
CGCCTGACCCCACCCCCCACCCTCAGGCCAGACCGTACCTACTACTGATCGCCTTGGCCTCCTCCACGGTCACCTGCTCCGGCGTACGAGCCAAAAACGCCCGAATATCCGCCACCACCTCCTCCCCAGCCCTCCTGCTCCGCCCTCGGTACTGCCCGAACTCCACATCGAACCGCTTGGCCGTGGGCCCACTCCACACTTTCCCAGAATGAAACTTTTGAAAGGGCCCGTCGATGGCCGTATCAATCTCCTTGATAAGCGGCTCAACGGCCTTGAGTGCCTCTACCAGCGCGGCACGCAGAGGGTTGGGCACCATTTCCGTCATAAACGATCAGCCCTTGTCCGGTGTCGGGGCACTGTCATCGGTGATGAGCTTGGGAGCGATGAGCTTCATCATGGCGAGTACATCCGCCGCATTGTCCCGTCCGGCCGCTCCTATTTCCAGCTGCACATTGAGCAGCGTTCGCCCGCGTACCAGGACAGCGTATGCAGAGTTCAGATCGGTACTGCGGGCTTTGAAATAGTATCCCTCTGCGCCCGGTACGATCTCTGGCTTTCAACCGCTCGCCATCTCGCTGATACTTTGTGCAGCTCCCTGTTCTGAAGCCGGCGGGCAATCTCTGCTTGAAGCTCGCGCGAACAAGTGGATCTCGGAACCCGATCATTGACTCAGCCGCTTTCAGTAGGATATCTCCACATAGGTATGGTGGTACGGCCGCGATGGGGAAGGGCGTATGGCCGACCTCCTCTGCTGGGCTACCACAGCCCGCGATCACCAAGGCAATTCAGCGGCACCACGAGGTCGGTGCGGCATATGGGCCGCGCGCTGATGGCTTTGACAGTGACGACCCTGCACAGGCCTGGGCCTGCGTGGTGGGGTGTACGTCATTTCCCATCACGATGTGATTTATCCTTGTTACGCCTGGAGGTTTCAGCGTCGCTGATGAGCCTAGGGCCGATCAGCTTCATCATGGCGAGCACGTCAGCGGCACTGTCCCGCCCTGCGACGCCCATTTCAAGCTGCACACTCAGTCGGGCTTTATCTGTGGCAAGTGTGGCGAAGGCTGCGTTGTTCTTGTCGTTGGGGCGTGCGAAGTAGTAACCGATGGCCCCGGGCACTATCTCTGGAAGCGGCGGCGCGCCCTGGTCCAGCTGTTCTTTGACTCTCTCGGTGTAGTCGAGAGGCGTGAGGTCGACCAACAGTACCTTAAAGCGCTCACCAGACGATTGGTACATTGCACAGCTTCCATCTCCGACCTTCTCTAGGTCAAAGAAGCCGCGTACCAATGGATCTCGAACCCCCGTCATCAACTGAACCGCCCCTAAGGGGATTTGCTTACAAAGAAGAGGTGGTACTGCGACTGTAGGCATTGGCGTCAGATCGCCCTGCTTCTTTTGACTGCCTCCACATGCCACTGCCAGTAGTCCTGCAAGGGCTAGGGTTCCAAGGCGCACAAGCTGGCTTACCTTCATGATGAGTACCGGTTGAAGCCGTTATCGAATCCGATGTCAAGGCGATCCTCGATCGCCTGCCAGGTCTTCCCGGACAAGCCTTCAAACAGCCACCTCCGATAGGCTTCAAGTCGCTGATACCTTTCGGTGGTGTTCGTCGCCCATTTGTTGATCATCTCATCTTTGCTCATCAGGTCCATCCCGTTGGACTTTAAGAAATTATTGGGATTGAGTCGCGGGTCGCTTCCCTCTTCAAGGCCTTCCAGGGATGACCACGGATGTGTTGAGGAAGGGGGCTCCGGCCGTCCGAAGACACCATTTTTGAGCAAAGCTCGTGCGGTAAGGTCCTGAACTAGGGATCTAGTGTGTTCGGCTGCTGAGTCTGCATCCCGGCGCGCCCTTTTCTCGGTGTCCCCCTTGCTGGCCTCCTCGATGAGCCCAGTCCATGCGCTAATGACTCCCGCCGCAACGGGCCAGCCGCCCTGCTGTGGTATCGCGAGGCCAGAGTTGACTACCGCCATGAGTATTTTCATATTTCTCTGCTGGGCTTCATCCAGCTCCTTCGCCGACTCTATTTTCGCTACACCCGCAGCGTCCGTGATAAAGCCGAACCCGGTCGCCACCTGCTTGATGTTGACCATAAGATAGTTACTGCTGCGCCCCTCTTTGATCTCCCTCGCTCCATGCTGGAGCAAAAGATCCGCGAAGGCTGTCTGGCTGGCCAGCACGGCGGCGAAGGCTTTGCCGTCGGAAAATGCCTCCTTCATGATTTGGCGAATATTTTGCCTGTTGAACTGTGCCCCCCAAGGGTCCTTTCCGGGGGTGCCCGGGTTATCGGCGCTACTCACCCCGGGCGAGAGAAACATGTCGTTCGCCTCAAAGGTGCTGTTGACGTCGCTGATGTAGGCCGAGAGGATAAGGGCGGTGGTGGCCGGAGGGACTACCGGGAAGCGCTCCTTATCGATCCGCTGCCCTTCCAGGTGGATGAACTCAGAGGCCAGTTTTGCGGACCAGTAGCCTCGGGAGGGGTTTTGCGGGGTGCCGGAGTGGTCACGGAAGGTGGTGGTGGCCAATTCGAGAAGTTTGGCGAATTGGGCCTGGGTCTCTTCGGGGTGGTCGGTGGTCACCCAGTACTTGAGCGCGGTCGGATCGTTGATGAAGTAGTCCTGGGCCCGGGTCGGGTTGTTGGCGAGGATGGTCAGGATGTCGTCGACGATCTCGTGGTCTGGGGTCGACCGGTTCCGGGCCCACAAGTCGAGGTTCTTCACGGCGCTCATGACGAAGCCGTGCGGGAAGGTGCCGTTTCGGAGCGCCTTGGTGAGGCCGCGAACCTCGTTTCGGTTAGCCCAGATGTCCGCTGTAAGGCCATTGCGCCAGGAGGGAGGGAGGTTGGGGCTGGCGGTGCTGAGGAGTTTGCCCAGGGGGGTGCCGAGTTTTGCCATCTGTTTGTTGCCGATGGTCTCGCCGAGGGTCTTGCGGTAGGCGGTGGCGCCCATGGTGGTGAGGAGGGCCAGGGCGAAGGGGGAGTTGCCGGCGTGTTTTTCTAGTTGAGTGAGGGTTTTGGGGTCGACTTCGCCGGACTCGGTGGCCTTGGTGAGGTTGACGATGGCGGCGTACACGTCGGGGTCGTGTTTGGCCTTTTCGTACAGGGATTCGTCGAAGGCGGCGAGGGCGGGGTGGCCGGAAGAGGTGGAGGTGGCCCACTCCGATTGCTGGGACTCGATGGTCTCCTTGCGGCGGCGGAGGTCGGGGCGCTTGGTGGCGAGCCAGCTCTGTAACTCGCGTAAGGCGGTTAATCGCGATGTTTCGAGGTCGAACTTCTGTAAGGTCCGCCGGATTTGGGGTTCGTTTCGGCCGATGGTGTCCTCGGTGCGGGCGAGGCTCTGTTCGAAGCCTTCCAGTGCGGCGGGGTCGATCCCGGAGAATTCGGCGCTGATTTGCGGCGTGTACCCCGGCGGTGTGGTGGGTGAAGGGCCATCGGCCGACTGGGGCGGTGGGGAT
>NZ_POUA01000556.1 GCF_003236385.1 Spongiactinospora gelatinilytica | reverse complement strand
GGCCCGGGGTGTGGGCCTGCGCCGGCGCGGCCACCGATAAGCCGGTGGCCAGCGCGAGCACCGCGAGTAACCGCACGTGATTCGTGAGATTCATGGTGTCGAGCGTAGTTCGGCGTCGTTCAGGCCGGCACGGCGCAGCCGGCGTACCGGGGCGATCAGGAGCAGGGCGCACACCACGCCGATCCCCACGGCCGCCGAGCCGGCCATGAAGTCGCGGGGCTCGATCAGCGTGGTGACCGGCCCGGCGAGCGCCTGCCCGACCGCCATGCCGGCGACCGAGCCCGCCACCTCATAAGCCGTGACCCGGTTGAGCACGTCCGGCGGGACCTGCGTCTGCACGCTGGTGGACCACATCACCGACCAGAACGCCCAGGCGCACCCGCCGGCCACGTGCGCCAGCATGAGCACCGGGAGCGGCGCGCCGAGCGCCACCATCAGCGGCATCGGCGCGTACCCGGACAGGGCCATCGCGCCCGCCGCGAGCGGTCTGACCGGGCGGAACCGGAGCGCGAGCGTCCCGCCGAGCACCGTACCGAGCCCCAGCGCCGCCATCACCCACCCGTAGTCCGCCCCGATGATCTGCGACGACAGCGGGACGTACGGCCCGACCACCAGAAGGCCCCAGACGACCCAGACCAGGATCACCGACCACATCCAGGTCCGCGCGCGGAACTCCTCCCACCCGCGCCGTAGGTCCGACAGCACCCTCGTACTCGTCGCGCGCGGCATCGCGGGCAGCCGGACCAGCGCCAGGCACACCCCGCTGACCAGGAACGTCGCCGCGTCCAGGGTGTAGACGAAGCCCGGTCCGGTGACCGCCATGAGCACCCCGGCCAGCGCGGGCCCGGCGAGCTGCGTCACCGCGTCGGCGAACTTGAGCGTCGCGTTGGCCCGCTGCGGGTCCTTGGCCACCTGGGGGACCATGCCGTTGACCCCGGGCTGGAACATGGCCGCGGCGGCGCCCGCGAGGAAGGACATGGCCAACAGCAGGGGCAGCGGCGGATCGCCGGTGAAGAAGGCGACGGCCACGACCCCCTGGGTGATGACGCGGACCACGTCCGCGCCGATCATCATGGTGCGGGCGCCGATCCGGTCGGCGAAGACGCCGCCGAAGAGAATGAACAGGACGAACGGGGTGGTCAGCGCGGCCAGGACATAGCCGACCCCGGCTATGCCGTAGAGCTGCCCGACGGCGAGGGCGGACGCGACCGGCATGAGGGCGTCCCCGAGGAGCGAGATCGCCCGTGCGCCGAAGTAGAAGGTGAAGTTCCTGGTCCACAGCGATGTCACGCGCTCAATATTGGACATCGCGGTCGATCGTGACAGGTGTCCCAGATGACATCATCAGGTACATTCGCGCCATGACCCACCGCGTAGTGGCACTCGTCGGGCCGAACCAGGAGCTGTATCCGGTGACCTCCGCCGCCGCGGTCTTCGGCTACCACGGCCCGGACATCCCGCAACACTACGACTTCCGGCTCTGCACGGAACATCCCGGCACCCTCACCACCACTCTGGGCATCCCCATCCAGGTGGAGCACGGCCTCGGGGCGCTCGCCGACGCCGACACGGCGATCATCGCGAGCTGGTCGGTCGGGCCGACGCCCGCCGTACTCGACGCCGTGCGCGACGTCCACGCCCGGGGCGGGCGGATCGTCGCCGTCTGCTCGGGCATCTTCGTGCCCGCCGCCCTCGGGCTGCTCGACGGCCGCCGCGCCTCCGTCCACTGGGAGCTGTCCGCCGAGGTCGCCGCCCGCTTCCCGGGCATCCACCTGGACGACACGGTCATCTACGTCGACCACGGCGACGTCGCCACCGCGGGCGCCTCCGCCGCCACCATCGACCTGTGCCTGCACCAGGTGCTGCGGGGGTTCGGGGCCGCGCACGCCATGCGGATCGGCCGCCAGCTCGCCGCCGGGCCGCACCGGGAGGGATGCCAGCGGCAGTACCCGCCGCTGCCGACCACGGGTCCCATGCCCGCCTCGCTGGCCCCGCTGCTGGAGTGGCTGCTCGCGAACCTCTCCGCGCCCATCACCGTGGAGGACATGGCCGCCCGGAGCGGCACCTCGGTACGTACCCTGACCCGCCAGTTCGCAGAACAGCTCGGCGTCCCACCGGCCCGCTGGCTGCTCGAACGCCGCCTCGCCGCCACCCGCGCCCTGCTGGAGGAATCCGACCTGCCCGTGGAGACCATCGCCCGGCGCGTCGGCCTGTCCTCCGCGGTCAACCTCCGCCGCCGCTTCCGCACCGCGCTGCACACCACGCCGGCGTCCTACCGGCGCTCGTTCCGCTGAGCCGCTCGGCGCGGGGTGTCAGGCCAGCCTCGGTACGAGCCGCAGGGCGTTTTCGGTGTAGACCTGCCGCAGGACCTCGGCGGGCAGGTGCAGGCCGGAGATCGTCCAGCGGCCCATCTGCGGCGGGTCGTCCAGCGAGTGCGCGAACGCCTCGTCGCCGGTCTCCATGAACCGGAAGTGGATGCGGTAGACCGCGCGATCGGGCGGGATCTCGTCGGTGCCGAACAGTACGCGGCCCGGGTGGCGCAGCATCAGCGCGCGGGCCGTGCGCGGCTGGCGGCCCAGCTCGGCGATCCGCGCGGCGATGTCGATGTGGAAGTTGGGATAGGTGTCCAGCAGCCGGCCGGCGAAGGCCAGGTTCTCCGGCCAGCAGCCCGCGTGGACGCCGATCACGGTGGTCGCCGGATGCTCGGCGATCATCGCCTCCATCGCGTCCATCAGCCGCTGGAAGGGCGGGAACTCCGGGCCGGAGAAGTTCCAGTCGGAACGGGCGTTGAGCTGTTCGAGCCGTTCGTTGCGCTCGTCCGCGGGCTCGAAGAAGGCCACCGGGTCGGCGGTGTGCAGGGCGATCGGCACCCGGCACTCCCCCACCGCGGCCCACAGCGGATCCAGCCGGGGGTCGTCCAGCATCAGCAGTTCGCCGCGGTGGTCGCGCACCCGCAGGCCGACGTCCTTCCAGACCTTCAGGCCGGCCGCGCCCTCGGCCACCGAACGGCGGAGCTGGGCGGCCAGCTTCTCGCCGAAGCCCGGCTCGGCGGCCAGTGACCAGTCCACGTGGCAGAACGTGGCGAACCTGCCGGGGTGGGCGGCGTCGTACCGCTCGATGTTCTCGGCCAGCTCCCGGCCCCAGCGGCCGTCGAGATTGACCATGCCGCGCAGGTTCAGCTCGTCCATCATGCCGATCAGGGCGGGGACGTCCTTGACCATCCAGTCGCCGTCGTCGCTGAGCCAGCGGCCGAGGTGGATGTGGGCGTCCACGGTGGGCAGGGCGGCCCGCTCGACCTCGTGAGCGGGGACGTTGAGCTGCGATATCGGGCGATAGGTGGAAAGCGGCGGATCGTACGGCATGCTCATCCCTTGATCCGGTTCGGGAGTATTCCATCATACAGAATGGCATTCCGAATTAGCGTGTCAAGGGGGCAGAACGCCTTCGGTGCCCGAAACCGGGGCGCCGGGTACCGGGT
>NZ_POUA01000555.1 GCF_003236385.1 Spongiactinospora gelatinilytica | reverse complement strand
CGCACCCGACCGCGCGGCCCCCGACGCCCCGGCGGCACGTCGCCGGACGAGCTCTCCCTATCCCCCCAGCCGCAACGACCGAGACGAGCACAACGACCCACCAACCCCCCACAACACCGACCAAGAGCCCGGACGCGGACGTCCCGCCGGAAGCCGCAACGCCCTTCAGTCCTGGCTGGAAGACTCAGATCCGCCCGATCCATGGCGCGAGACGTGACTCCCCAGACCCACGGCAAGCGCTGGCGCCTCCACCCGGCCGCCTGGCCGATCGCCGCGTTACTCATCGGCTATCCCCTCTGGTGGGCCCTCGGCTTCGGCGGCCTGTCGGTGATCGTCGTGGCGGTGCCGATGGCCGTCATCCTGTGGCGGCGCAGGCCGGTCAAGGTACCGCCGGGGTTCGGCCTGTGGCTGCTCCTGCTGGCCGGTCAGGCGCTGAGCGCGCTGATGCTGGCGGAAAACCCCCCTGGCACCTACGGCGACCTGAGCCAGGGCAGGGTGCTCGGCCACCTCATGCGCCTGGCGCTCTGCGCCGCGCTCCTCGTCGTCGTGCTCTACCTGGGCAACCTCACCCAGCGCGAGCTGCCGCAGCTCACCCTGGTCCGGATGCTCGGCGCGCTGTTCGTGATCACCGTCGCCGGCGGCGTGCTGGGCCTGCTCGCGCCCGGCTTCCACTTCACCTCCCCGGTCGAACTCGCGCTCCCCGACTGGGTGAGCGGCAACTCGTTCGTCAGCAACCTGATCCACCCCACCGCCGCACAGACCCAGAAGGTCCTCGGCCATGCCGCCCCCCGCCCCGAGGCCCCCTTCGAGTGGGCCAACGCCTGGGGCAGCAACCTGTCGGTGCTCGCCGTGTGGTTCGTGGTGGGCTGGTGGGTGTACGGCGGGCCCCGCCATCGGCTCGCCGTCGCCGGGGTTCTCGCGGTGGCCGCCGTACCGGTGGTGTACTCGCTCAACCGTGGCCTGTGGATCGGCATCGGCCTGGCCGCCCTCTACCTGCTCATGCGGCTCAGCGCCCGCGCCCGCATCGCGGTCTGCGCGGCCACGGCCACCGGGGCGCTGCTCTTCCTGCAAAGCCCCCTCCAGGCCGTGGTCGTGCAGCGGCTGGACAACCCGCACAGCAACGACGTCCGCGCCTTCACGGTGTCGGCGACCATCGCCGCCGCCGCCCACTCACCGATCATCGGCTACGGCAACACCCGCAACGCGCTGGGCAACCACCGTTCGATCACCACGGGCAAGACGCAGTGGTGCGACGAGTGCGGGCATCCCCCGCTGGGCAGCGACGGTCATCTGTGGCATCTGGCCATCGCCCAGGGGTTCGTGGGGGCCGCGCTCTACATCGCGTTCTTCGGCGGCGCGGTGCTGCGGTGGTGGCGCGACCGGAGCCCGGTGGGCCTGGCCGGGGTCCTGGTCATGCTGCTGGTGCTCTTCTACATGCTCATCTACGACGGCTACTTCACCCCCCTCGCGTTCTACATGATCTCGTTCGCCCTCCTATGGAGAGGGTCCCTAGCCAAGGGGTCACCGTGAATGACGCTCGTGTCCGGGTGCGCTATCTCGACGAGACCGTACACCGGCTGTTCCCCAGCGGAGACAGCGGCGAGATGGCCGCGTACTCACTGCTGCCGCACGCCCGGCTGCCCCGCCGGCTGGTCCGCCGCCGCTGGTGGCACGGCCCACTGAGCAGGCCGGTCATGGTCCCGGCGGCCGATGGCGGGTCGATCGAAGATCACCTGGGCGAGGTGCTGGGCATGCCGATCCGCACGGTCCTGCACGTACGGCCGGCCCGGCGCGCCAACCGCAAGCCGATCCTTTCGGCGTACGGGCCGGACGGGCTCGCCGCCTACGTCAAGATCGGCGACACCGAGCGCACCGCGAAGCTTGTCGGGGACGAAGCGCGGGCGCTGCGCCTGGTCGCCGACCTGCCGCTCAAGGTGGTGACCGCGCCGACCGTGCTGCACCACGGGAGCTGGCGGGGGCTCGCGGTGCTGGCGGTGTCGCCGCTGCCGGTGCCCCGCCGCCATCCCCGGGGCACGCGCTTCGCGGGCCACATGGTACGCGCCACCGTACGCGAGATCGCCGAGCTGTGCCCCGGCGAGCGGTACGCCTGGCACGGCGACCTCACGCCCTGGAACATGGCGCCCGCGCCGGACGGGCGGATGCTGGTATGGGACTGGGAGCGGTTCGCGACCGGGGTGCCGCTGGGGTTCGACGCGGTGCACTTCTTCCTGCACCGGGCGCTGCGGCGGATGCGTCCGGCACTGGCGGCCCGGGCCTGCCTGGCGCAGGCGACGGGCGTGCTCGCCCCGTACGGCCTGTCCTCGGCCGAGGCCCGGCTGACCGTGCTGCGCTACCTGATCGCGCTCGCCGACCGGCACGCCACGGACGGGCACGAGCCGTTCGGGCCGCCCGCGACCTGGCTGTCCCCGCTCATCGACCACGCGGAGCCGATCCTTTGAGCCACCGGCACGACGTGCCGGGGGTGCCCGGGGCCATCGGGCGTACGCTCACCGGCTCACTCGGACGCTCGGTCAAGCGCTCCGCGCACGCGGTGTCGCTGGCCACGGGCCGGCTCACCGCAGGTCAGCGGGTGCTGCCCGGCTTCCTGATCATCGGGGCGCAGCGCTGCGGCACGACCTCCCTGTACCGGGCGCTGTCCCAGCACCCGCTGGTGCTCAAGCCGGTGCTCCGCAAGGGCGTCCACTACTTCGACGTGGCCTATGAGCATGGGTTGCGGTGGTATCGCGCGCATTTCCCGCTTCGCGCCACGGCGGCACGCCTGCACCGGATGTACGGGCACCGCCCGATCGCGTTTGAGTCGTCGCCCTACTACCTCTTCCACCCGCTGGCGGCGGCCCGGATCGCGCAGGCACTGCCCGGGGTGAAGTTGATCGTCCTGGTCCGCGATCCGGTCGAACGCGCCTATTCCGCCCATGCGCACGAGCTGGCCCGGGGGTACGAGCGCGAACCCTGCTTCGAGCGCGCGGTGCTCCTGGAGGACGAACGGCTGGCCGGCGAACCCGAACGGCTGTGCGCCGACCCCCGGGCCGGCAGCCACGCCCACCGCCACCACGCGTACCTGGCCAGGGGCCGCTACGCCGAACAACTCGCCCGGATCGAGCCGCTGGTCGGCCGCGATCACCTGCTGGTGGTGGACAGCCACCGGTTCTTCACCTCCCCGGCCACCGTCTATGCGGAGGTGCTACGGTTCCTCGGCCTGCCCGAACTGACCGTCCCCGGGTTCGCCTGCCACAACGCCCGTCCACGCGCCGCCCCGATGCCTGCCTCGCTGCGCCGCCGCCTCGCCGCCCACTTCGCGCCCTGGGACTCCCGCCTCACGCCCTGGCTGGGCCATCCGCCCTCATGGCTGCGGTGACCGCCCGGCAGTCGCTGGCGTCCGTCGCCAGGGGCGGGGCGCTGGGCCTGGCCGGCGCGGCGGCGGGGGCGGCGGCGCAGGTGGCGCTGGTCCTGGTGGTGACCCGGTCG
>NZ_POUA01000554.1 GCF_003236385.1 Spongiactinospora gelatinilytica | reverse complement strand
CCTCTGGGGAGGGGGTCGCGAGCATCGTGCGCATCGGGGGCACCTTCCGAGGGATCGCCGGTGACTACTTCGCCGAGTCTTCTGCCCTGGGCCGCCGAGCACATCGTGGCGCGCACCCTGGTCACCGGTACGGCGGGCCGTACCCCGGCACAGCGGGACGCGCCGCGGAGTTTGTCCGTGCCGCGCCGGGCGCGATAGGAATGACCTCATGACTGCGCTCGGTGTCGTGTTCCGTCCCCAGCTTCCCCCCGAACGGCTCCGCGACGTGGCGTGCGCGGCCGACGCGGCCGGGCTGGAGGAGCTGTGGCTGTGGGAGGACTGCTTCCTGGAGAGCGGGATCGCGGCCATGGCCGCGGGGCTGGCCTGGACGCAGCGGCTGCGGGTCGGCGTGGGGCTGCTGCCGGTGCCGTTCCGGAACGCCGCGCTGACCTCGATGGAGGCCGCGACGCTGCACCGCCTGTTCCCCGGCCGGGCGAAGCTGGCGGTCGGCCACGGCGTACAGGACTGGATGGCGCAGGTCGGCGCGCGGGTGGAGTCGCCCATGACGCTGCTCACCGAGCACCTGTCGGCGATGCGGGCGCTGCTGCGCGGCGAACGGGTCACCACGCAGGGCCGCTACGTACGGCTGGACGGCGTCGCCCTGGACTGGCCTCCCCAGGCGGGGGCCGCGGTCTACGTCGGCGCTACCGGCCCGCGCACGCTGCGCCTGGCAGGTAAGGCCGCGGACGGCACGATCCTCACCTCCGGCCGCACGCCCGGCGAGGTACGACGGGCCCGCGAGCTGGTCGAGGAGGGCAGGGCGGAGGCCGGCCGTACCGACCCGCACGAGGTCGTGGCCTACTTCAACGCCGCGACCGGGCCCGGTGCCGCCGCGCGGATCGAGGCCGAGCTGGAGTCCTCCGGCGACGCGGGCAAGAGCGAGGCCGGGGTGGCGGGCGACGCGCAGGCGGTCGCCGAGGCCGTACGGCGGATCGCCGACGCCGGGGCCGACACCGTGATCCTCCAGCCCACTGCGGACGAACCCGACATCGAGGGCTTCGTGCGCTTCGTGGCCGAAGAGGTGCGCCCCCTGATCGCATGATGGGTAACGCGCGGCCCGGCGGATGACCTGCTACCTGGAAAGTTTCCCGGTTACACCCTATAACTGTGACCTGGAACGGGTAAATGTCCGGTGTGCGGGTCGTGACCATCTCCGCGACGTACGGTACCGCGGGCAACGTGATCGGTCCCGCCGTGGCCGAGATGCTCGGCGTGCCGTTCGTGGACCGCGCCATCCCCGGCACGGTGGCCGAGGAACTGGGCTGCACGCTGGAGGAGGCGCTGGTCCACGACGACCGCGCCGAGCACGGCATCGGCAGGCTGCTGTCCGGCGCGATGCGGCTGCCGACGGTGACCTTCGGCGGCGTGGACACCTACCTGCCGGGCGCGATGCCGACCCCGCCGGAGGAGTTCGTCGCGCACACCGAGAAGGTGATCAGGACGACCGCGCAGGCGCGCGGCGGGGTGATCCTCGGCCGGGCCGGCGCCATCGTGCTCGCCGACCACCCGGGAGCGCTCCACGTACGTCTGGACGCCCCGCTGGAACGCCGGATCCGCCAGACGGCGGCCTTCTTCGACCTCGGCGAGCGTGAGGCCCGCAAGATCGTCGAGGACAACGACCGCGCCCGCGCCGCGTACGTCCGGCACTTCTACCGCGCCGACCCCGGCCGGCCGACCCTGTATCACCTGGTCGTGGACAGCACGAGCATCCCCGTGCCGGCCTGCGTGGAGCTGATCGCCTCGGCCGCCGAGGCGATCGGCTGATCCTTGCGGCCCCACCCCCGGCCGGGTCGGCTCACCGGTGAACCGGGGGCGCGACGCTCAGTGAAGGTGGCACCATGGAATCCTCAAACCAGGCCACTACAAAGGAGCGGATGACGTGGCCACCGTGCCCAGTGTTTCTTACTCCATCACCGTCCGGCTGGAGGTGCCCGCAGGCGGCAAGGCCGTCAGCCAGCTCACCCATGCCGTCGAGTCGGCCGGAGGCGTGGTCACCGCCCTCGACGTGACCACCGCCGGGCACGAGAAGCTGCGGATCGACGTCACCTGCGCCGCCCGCGACACCGACCACGCCCAGGCCATCGTCGACCAGCTCGACGCGGTGGAGGGCGTGGCCATCCACAAGGTCAGCGACCGCACCTTCCTGATGCACCTCGGCGGCAAGATCGAGATGGTCTCTAAGGTCCCGCTGCGCAACCGTGACGAGCTGTCCATGGCCTACACGCCCGGCGTCGCGCGGGTGTCGATGGCGATCGCCCGCAACCCCGAAGACGCCCGCCGCCTGACCATCAAACGCAACACGGTCGCCGTGGTCACCGACGGCTCGGCCGTCCTCGGGCTGGGCAACATCGGCCCGGCCGCCGCGCTGCCGGTCATGGAGGGCAAGTCGGCGCTGTTCAAGCGGTTCGCCGGGATCGACGCCTGGCCGATCTGCCTCGACACCCAGGACACCGACGAGATCGTGCGCGCGGTGCAGCTCATCGCGCCCGGCTTCGGCGGCATCAACCTTGAGGACATCTCGGCTCCGCGCTGCTTCGAGATCGAACGCCGGCTGCGCGAGCTGCTCGACATCCCGGTCTTCCACGACGACCAGCACGGCACGGCCATCTGCGTGCTCGCCGCCCTGACCAACGCGCTGCGGGTGGTGGAGAAGGACCTCGAGCAGGTGCGCATCACGATGGCGGGCGCGGGCGCGGCCGGCACGGCGGTGCTGCGCCTGCTGCTCGCGGCCGGGGCGCGCAACGTGGTCGTGTGCGACTACCTCGGCGCGATCCACCACGGCCGCGACGACCTCGACGACTCGCTGCGCTGGATCGCCGACCACACCAACGCCGAGGGCTACTCGGGCGACCTGCGGGGGGCGGTGAAGGACTCCGACGTCTTCATCGGGGTCTCGGCCCCGGGCATCCTCACCGGCGACGACGTGGCCACCATGGCCGACGGCGCGGTCGTCTTCGCGCTGGCCAACCCCGAGCCGGAGGTCTCCCCGGACGACGCCCGCGAGACCGCGGCGGTGGTGGCGACCGGGCGGTCCGACTTTCCCAATCAGATCAACAACGTGCTGGCCTTCCCGGGCGTCTTCCGCGGCCTGCTGGACGCCCAGGCGGGCGGCGTCACCCAGGAGATGCTGCTCGCCGCGGCCCGCGCCCTGGCGAACGTGGTCACCGACGAGGAGCTCGGCCCCAACTACATCGTCCCCAGCGTCTTCCACGCCGACGTCGCCACGGCGGTGGCCGCCGCGGTCCGCGAGTCCGCCGGAGGGCGTCCGCGCGGCAGCACCGAGGCATAGGGGCTCGGCCGCCTCAGCGTCCGAGTGAGGGGACCGCCGGGGTCAGCGTGACGGGTCGGGGTAGCGGCCTGGCCAAATGGCCCCGAGCCACCACAGCAACCCGCCCATCACCAGCAGCGCGACCGCCAGCACCAACTGCCCCGCCACAGCCACACCGCCC
>NZ_POUA01000553.1 GCF_003236385.1 Spongiactinospora gelatinilytica | reverse complement strand
GGGGTGGGCGTACGGCTCGGCGTGGCGCCGGGCGTCGGCGTGGGCGGCGGCGGGAGCCTGCGCCGCAGCTCGGCCAGGTGCTCCTGGTGTCGGCGCAGGAACGGCGCCAGGTCGGCGTCGGCCTCGGCGGCGCGGCCGTACAGGGCGACGGTGCGCTCCTTGTCGGCCACCAGCTCGCGCAGCAGCACGACCTGAGGGTCGGGTGGCTCGGGGGCCGCCTTCCGCTCCGCGGCGCACCCGGACACGGCCGCGGCGGCCAGCCCGGCGGCCGAGCCCCGCAGCAGGACGCGCCTGGTCAGGCGTGGCGGACGCACGGACGGGCCTCCTGGAGAAAAGCGGCGGAAGGGGGGCACCCGGCGAACCCGGGACGGATACGGCCGTGATGCCCCTAGCATGGTACGGCTCGCGGCGTGCGCATTCCGCGTTTACGCACTGGCGTGGCGCGGCACTTCGGCGGGCTCGCCGCAGCGAGTGGCGCTTTTCCACGCCTGGGTGTGGATAGGCTGGTTAACCGCATGGGCGAGGTCCGCCCGATTGAGATCGTGACAATAGGAGGTCGGCATGGGAACAGACGCCTCCCGTGACCGCCTGGTGAAGTTCCTTGATCCGGTGGTGTCCGGCGAGGGGCTCGATCTGGAGGACGTCACGGTCACCCCGGCGGGCAAGCGACGGGTGTTGCGGGTCATCGTCGACCGGGACGGCGGAGTGAGCCTCGACGAGGTGGCCGATGTGAGCCGGGCGATCTCCCAGGCGCTGGACGCCGGAGACGCCATGGGCGCCGCACCGTACGTCCTGGAGGTCACCTCACCGGGTGTGGACCGCCCGCTGACCGAGCCGCGGCACTGGCGGCGCGCGGCCGGGCGGCTGGTCGCCGTGGAGCTGCGCGAGGGCGGCACCGTCGAGGGGCGGGTCCGCGCCGCCGACGACAGCGGCGTGGACCTCGACGTCTCCGGGGAGCCGCGCCGCCTGGACTACCAGGACCTCACCCACGGGCGGGTGCAGGTCGAGTTCCGCCGTCCCGGCGACGCCGACGACACTGACGACGGCGACGACACTGACGACATTGATGACATCGACGGCGACGACGGCCGAGGGGGAGCCTCGTGGACATCGACATGAGCGTTCTGCGCAGCCTGGAGCGAGAGAAGGACATCTCCTTCGACCTGGTCGTCAAGGCCATCGAGGATGCGCTGCTGATCGCCTACTTCCGCACCGACGGCGCGGCCGCCAAGGCCAGGGCCGAGCTGGACCGCCAGTCCGGGCACGTCACCATCTGGGCGGCCGAGGTCGACGAGGCCGGTGAGGTGCTGCGGGAGTACGACGACACCCCGGGCAACTTCAGCCGGATCGCGGCGACCACCGCCAAGCAGGTCATCCTGCAACAGCTCCGGGACGCCGAGGACGAGATCAACTTCGGCGAGTTCGCCAGCCGCGAGGGCGAGCTGGTGGCCGGCATCATCCAGCAGGGCAAGGACCCGCGGATCGTGCTGGTCGACCTCGGCAAGATCGAGGCGGTGCTGCCGCACAACGAGCAGGTCCCCGGTGAGGACTACGTGCACGGCGAGCGCATCCGCTGCTACGTCGTGCAGGTCAAGAAGGGGCACAAGGGCCCGTCGGTGACGCTCTCGCGCACCCACCCCGGCCTGGTCAAGAAGCTCTTCGCGCTGGAGGTCCCGGAGATCGCCGACGGCACGGTGGAGATCGCCGCCGTGGCCCGCGAGGCGGGGCACCGGACCAAGATCGCGGTGCGGTCGCGGCGTCCGGGGGTCAACGCCAAGGGCGCCTGCATCGGGCCCATGGGGTCACGAGTCCGTAACGTCATGACGGAGCTGCACGGCGAGAAGATCGACATCATCGACTGGTCGGAGGAGCCCGCGGAGTTCGTGGGGAATGCGCTCTCGCCGGCCCGCGTTTCGCATGTCGAGGTGGTAAACGCCGACGCCAGGGTGGCCAGGGTCACCGTGCCCGACTATCAGCTCTCTCTCGCGATCGGCAAAGAGGGACAGAACGCCCGCCTCGCGGCAAGGCTCACCGGGTGGCGGATCGACATCCGTCCGGACACCGCGCTCGGTGATGCCGCCGGTCCCGTAGATGCGTCCACGAGGTAAGCTGGAATATGGTGGCCAGGCGGCCCCGCTGAGAACCTGCGTGGGCTGCCGGGTTCGTACGGTCAAGTCCGAGCTGCTCCGCCTGGTGGAGGTCGAGGGCGTCATCGTCCCCGATCCGGCAGGACGGCTGGCGGGCCGTGGTGCCTCGCTGCACCCGGCCCTCGGTTGCCTGGAGCTCGCCGTGCGTCGCCGGGCGTTCCCGCGCGCGTTTCGCGCCGCAGGAGCTCTCGACACAACGCGATTGCGGGCCTACCTGGAGGAGCGAGAGGATGCTGGAGGAACCTCGTGAAGGTTGCCAACTGTCATGTAGGACGCCGAGTTGATGGGCGGGTCAGATAGCGATGAGCGCCTGATGAGCATGCGGCGATGAACACGTCTAGGTAGCGACGGTCCGGCGGCTACAGCCTCCCGGGCCGAGTAAGGGAGTGCAGTGGCGAAGGTCCGGGTCTACGAGCTCGCCAAGGAGTTCGGCGTAGAGAGCAAGGTCGTGATGGCCAAGCTCCAAGAGATGGGCGAGTTCGTGCGGTCGGCGTCCTCCACCATCGAGGCGCCGGTGGTCCGCAAGCTCACCGAAGCTTTCTCGGGTGGGCCGAAAGGCTCGTCCGACAGATCCAGGTCGTCCCAGAAGGCGACCCCCCGGCCGGGTGGCCCCCGTGCCGGAAACGGCGCTCAGGCGCCGATGGGCAAAGTCCCCAAGCCGGGCCCCAGGCCGGGCCCGCGTCCCGGCCCCGCCGGGCGTCCGCCCGTGCCCGCCCCTCCGGGACCGCAGGTCCCGCCGGCGCCGCAGCCGCCGGTCCAGCAACCGCCGGTCCCGCCGCAGCCGCAGCCCGCCCCGCAGGCGGTCCCGCCGCAGCAGGGGCAGCAGCAGCGGCCGGAGGGCGCGCGTCCGTCCGGGCACGCGCAGCGTCCGGGCCCGCAGTCCGGTCCCAAGCCGGGCCCCAGGCCCGCGCCGCGGCCGAGTCCGCAGCAGGGCGGTCCTTCCGCCCCCGCCGCTCCCGGCGGTCGTCCGGGCGGCGAGCGCGGGCCCAAGCCCGGCCCGCGTCCGGGGCCGCGTGGTCCGCGTCCCGGCAACAACCCGTTCTCTTCCAACGCCAGTGGCATGGGCCAGCCCCGTCCGCCGCGTCAGGGCCGTGACGGTGGCCCGCGCGACGGTGGGCCCGGCACCCGTGAGCCGCGCCGCGAGGGCGGCGGTCAGGGTCCGCGCGACGGCGCGATGCCGCGTCCGCCGTCCGGCCGTGGCGGCGCTCCCGGGGCGGGCGGTCCCCGTCCGGGTCCCGGTGGCCCGCGTCCCGGTCCGGGTGCGGGCGGTCCGCGTCCCGGTGGTCCCCGGCCCAACCCGATGATGATGCCGCAGCGTCCGGTCTCCGGTGGCGGCCCAGGC
>NZ_POUA01000552.1 GCF_003236385.1 Spongiactinospora gelatinilytica | reverse complement strand
ACGCGGACCGGGTTGGTGGTCGGCTCGGGCTGCATGGTCCCCTCGGCGGGAGAGGACGCGGGCTCGGGAGTGGGGGGTGCCTGGACTCCGCCGAGGGCGGCGTCGGGAAGGCAGGTGGTGCAGGGTGAGAAACCCTCCTCCCGGGCCTCCTCGTAGGTCAGCTCCTCGTGGTCACGGCCGGCGAGTTGCCGGCAGCCCGCCACGTGGTAGCGCCTGCGCCCGGGTATCACCAGCACGATCGCGTCCGGCGAGATGCCGCTCGCGCGCCTGGGGGCCACCGGGGAGGCCCCCGCGGCCATCGGATGATGGGCACGGGGCTGAGGGGGCATCGTGGCCATGTGCTGGACGGCCTGCGGCGGTGGAGCCGCCATCATCGGCGACGCCATCGGACCGGCCTGGTAGGGGCCGGCCTGAAGGGGCGCGGGCGGAGGCATCGTCGCCTTCGCCGGCCCCCCGCGGGGGAACAGGGCGTGTCTGCGCAGCAGTACCGCGATCAGCAGGAAGACCGCGGACAGCACGCTGACCACGATCGACCACATCACAAGGGACGGCTCGGCCAGCACGACGCCCGCGATCAGCAGCACGATCGCGGCCAGTACGAGTCCAGCACTTACGAAGATCACAGAGTGACTCCCGCTTACGGGTCGGGGAGAGTGACGTGACCCGGAAGCCTACCTACGGTCGTTGTGCGGGCCGTCCGCCGTCTGGAAGGCGCCCTGGTGCTGTCCGCCCTCGGGGCCGAACGAGCCGGGGCCGCCCTGCAGTGACTGCTGACCCGGCGCGCGCGACATCGCGGGACTCGCCGGCATCTGCCCGCCGACGATCGGGAACGCGCCACTGCCCTCACCGGCGATGTCCAGCTTGGACAACTGGTCTTCCAGGTACAGCTTCAGCCGGCTTCGGTACTCGCGCTCGAAGCTTCGCAGCTCCTCGACCTTGCGCTCCAGCTCGTCGCGGGTCTGGACGAGCGATCCCATGGCCTGCCGGTGGCGCTCCTGAGCGTCGCGCTCCAGCGTCTCGGCCCGGGCACGGGCGTCGCCGATGACCTGCTCGGCCTGGCGCCTGGCCTTGCCGAGGATCTCGTCGGCCTCGCGGCGGGCCCTGGTCACGGTCTCGTCCGCCTCCCGGCGGGCGTCCGCGATGGCCTGGTCGGCCGTCTGCTGGGCGAGGGCCAGCACGCGGGCCGCGGTGTCCATGTTGTCCTCGGCGGGCGGCATGCCCATGCCGACGGGGACCGGCTGCTGCTGCGGCTGTTGCTGCGGCGGCTCGGGCGCCTTCATCGGCTCGGGCTGCGGCGCCATCATCTCCGGCTTGGGCTCCGCCACCGGGGCGGGGGTCATGCCCACGCCCATTCCGCCGGGGACCTTGCCACGCAGGCACTCGGCGAGCTTGGCGCGCAGCTCCTCGTTCTCCTGGATCAGGCGGTCGAGCTCGGCCTCCACTTCGTCGAGGAAGGCGTCAACCTCTTCCTCGTCGTAGCCCGGCCGCAGCCGGGTCGTACTGAACTGCTTGTTCCGCACATCGGCGGGCGTCAGCGGCATTTCGGTCTCCTTGGCGCGCTTGGGAGTCTGTCCGGTGGGACGGTACCCGTCAACGAAGCGCGGACACGATCTGGATCAAGACCAAGACCACAATGAAGAGCACTGTGAAGCTTAGGTCAAAGGCCACCGTACCCAACCGGAGGGGCGGAATGAAACGGCGGAGGAACTTGAGAGGTGGGTCGGTCACCGTGTATACGGCCTCTGCCAGCACCAATACCGCGCCGGTCGGACGCCACTGCCGGGCGAACGCCTGCACCGTCTCGAAGATCATCCTGCCGATGAGGAGCACCAGATAGATCGACAGGACAACGACCAAGATCTCACTAACGATCCCCACAGTGTCGCCCTGCCTCCATCCCGGTACCCCGCCATCCCCATCCCCGCTCGCACCGGGGGCCAATGGGCCGGTCGGTCACGTCCATAGTGGAACTCTAACTCTGGTTGAAGAACCCGCGTTCCGCGATTCGGGCCTTGTCCTCGGCAGTCACCTCGACGTTGGCTGGGGACAACAGGAACACCTTGTTGGTAACACGTTCGATGCTCCCATGTAGCCCAAAGACCAGACCTGCCGCGAAATCGACAAGTCGCTTGGCGTCGCTGTCGACCATCTCCGTAAGGTTCATGATGACCGGCGTGCCGTCGCGGAAGTGCTCGCCGATCGTCCGCGCCTCGTTGTAGGTGCGCGGGTGCAGGGTGGTGATCCTGGCCAGGTCGGTCGTCCGGCGCTCCATCACGGCCGTCGCGGGCCGGGGGGCGGGCAGGCCGGGGTCGGTCTCCTCGTCGCGCTCGGGGACCGCGGGCTCGCGCTCTTCCGCGGGACGCCTCGACTCGTCGTACTCGTCGTAGTCGTCCTCGGAGTAGTGGTCGTACCTCTCGTAGCGGTCATCCTCCACGAGGCCGAGGTAGACCGCCATCTTGCGCATCGCGCCGGCCATCGCTACGTCTTCCTCCGTCAGCACTTGCGGGTCCGTGACGGCAGCCGTACCCCCTTTTTGAGCTGACCGCTTATCGACCTCTCCTGGAAGCGTGGACGTCAAGGCCCACTTGAGTGGACATTACCTGACGAAGGGCTTCTGGCGACCGAGCAACGCCGTACCGATCCGCAGGTGTGTCGCGCCGTTCGCGATCGCCTCGTCCAGGTCGCCGCTCATCCCCGCAGAGATGATCGTGGCGGCCGGGTGCTCGGCGCGTACGGAGCCCGCGATCTCGCGCAGCCGGGCGAACGCCTTGGCCGGCTCCTCCCCCAGCGGCGCGACCGCCATCACCCCGCGCAGCGACAGTCCTTCGGCCGCCGCCACCGCGCCGGCCACCGCGAGCACGTCGGCGGGCCTGGCGCCGCCGCGCGAGGGGTCATCGTCCAGGGCCACCTGTACCAGGCAGCCGACCTCCCGCCCCGCCCGCACGGCCTCCGCGCTCAGCGCCGTGACCAATCGCGGGCGGTCCACCGAGTGGACGATCGCGGCGTGGCCCACCACCAGGCGGGTCTTGTTGGTCTGCAACTGCCCGACGAAATGCCAGGTCAGCGGAAGGTCAGCGCATTCGTCGGCCTTGCCCGCCGCCTCCTGGGCGCGGTTCTCGGCGACGTCGCGGACCCCCAGTTCGGCCAGAATCCGCACATCGGAGGCGGGGTAGGTCTTGGTCACGGCGATCATCGAGATCTCCGCCCGGTCCCTGCCCGCCGCACGGCACGCCCCCGCGATCCGCGCTTCTACCGCCTCAAGCCCGGCCGCGATCTCCGCGTGCCGTGTGGTCCCGCTCACTTCTCGCCGCCCACCAGTCGTCATGTTGGCATTCACTCAGCGGCACCATCGTCCACCCTCCCCGTTTCGCCGCCCGCACCGGGCGGCAGGTGAGAAGGATCACTTGAGGAAGTCGGGGACGTCGAGTTCCCTGTCTCTTACACACATCTGACGCTGCCGACGACTAGTC
>NZ_POUA01000551.1 GCF_003236385.1 Spongiactinospora gelatinilytica | reverse complement strand
ATAAGAGACAGGGCGCCGCCAGGGCTGACCTGCCCGATATCCCGATTCAGGGCCCATACCCGAAGCGTCCCGATCCGGACATCCATCCCAAAGTGTGGACCCAACATTGGACATCCGTGATGTGGAAGGTATCGTTTGGGACATGCCAGCGGATCCGCTTCTCGTCGTGCGACGCCACGTCGACTTCCTGCGTGTCCGCAGCGCGATCTGTATCGACGCCCGCTGACCCTGCCCAGTTCTGTTCTCACACCTGGGCGCGTGGTCGGTCAGGCGTCGTTTCCATGAGACGGCCCCGGCACTCGACGGCGAGTCCCGGGCGGCAGACCTGAACCGCGCGTCCACCGCCAGATCGTTCGCCAGATCGTTGACGCAAAGGACCGCGCCATGACAACCCCGGCCAGGCCGGCGAACCGCCACCACAAGCGCCCGCGTGGCGAAGGCCAATGGGCCCTCGGTTTTCGCGAGCCGCTCAACAAGAACGAAGAGAACAAGAAGAACGACGACGGGCTCAACGTCCGCCAGAGGATCATCGACATCTACTCCAAGCGGGGCTTCGACTCCATCGACCCCGCCGACCTGCGCGGCAGGTTCCGCTGGTTCGGCCTCTACACCCAGCGCAAGCCCGGCATCGACGGCGGTAAGACCGCCATCCTCGAGCCGGAGGAACTTGACGACCGCTACTTCATGCTGCGGGTCCGCATCGACGGCGGCCAGCTCAGCCTGGAGCAGCTCCGGGTGATCGCCGACATCTCCAACGACTACGCCCGTGGCACCGCCGACATCACCGACCGGCAGAACGTCCAGTTCCACTGGATCGAGATCGAGTCCGTCCCGGACATCTGGGAGCGCCTGGAGGCGGTCGGGCTGTCGACCACCGAGGCGTGCGGCGACACCCCCAGGGTGATCATCGGCTGTCCGGTGGCCGGCATCGACGCCGAGGAGACCATCGACGGCCGCGCCCAGATCCGCGACATCCTCGACCGCTACATCGGCGACCCGGCGTTCTCCAACCTGCCGCGCAAGTTCAAGACGGCGATCAGCGGCTGCGCGGCGCACTGCACGGTCCACGAGATCAACGACATCGCGTTCGTGGGCGTCGAGCTGGCCGATGGCACCAAGGGCTTCGACGTGTGGGTGGGCGGCGGCCTGTCCACCAACCCGATGCTGGGCAAGCGGCTCGGCGCGTTCGTCCGGCCCGAGCAGGTTCACGAGGTGTGGGCCGGGGTCGCGAGCGTCTTCCGCGACTACGGCTACCGCAGGCTGCGGCACCGCGCCCGGATCAAGTTCCTGGTCCACGACTGGGGCGCGGAGAAGTTCCGGGAGATCCTGGAGAAGGAGTACCTCGGCTACAGCCTTCCCGACGGCCCCTCGCCCGAGCTGCCGCGCGGCGGACGCCGTGACCACGTCGGCGTCTTCCCCCAGCACGACGGCAACTTCTACGTCGGCTTCGCGCCCCGCGTGGGCCGGGTCAGCGGCGACCAGCTCCACCTGATCGCCGACATCGCCGAACGGCACGGCTCGCGCAGGGTCGCCGCCACCGTCGAGCAGAAGATGGTCATCCTCGACGTCGCGCCCGACCAGGTGAAGTCCATGGTGGCCGACCTGGAGGCCGCCGACCTCCAGGTCAACCCCTCCACGTTCCGCCGCCAGACGATGGCCTGCACCGGCATCGAGTACTGCAAGCTGGCCATCATCGAGACCAAGGCCAGTGCGTCGCGCCTGATCGACGAGCTGGAGGCGCGGCTGCCCGACTTCACCGACCCGCTGACCATCAACGTCAACGGCTGCCCCAACTCCTGCGCCCGCATCCAGGTCGCCGACATCGGCCTCAAGGGACAGTTGGTGGTGGACGGCGACGGCAACCAGGTGGAGGGCTACCAGATCCACCTGGGCGGGTCGATCGGGGTCAACCCCGGCTTCGGCCGCAAGGTGCGCGGCCTGAAGGCCACCGCCGCCGAGCTGCCCGACTACGTCGAGCGCGTGGTACGCAACTTCGACTCCCAGAAGAAGGAAGGCGAGACCTTCGCCGAATGGGTCCAGCGCGCGGAGGAGGCGGACCTCAAATGACCGAGCGCGCCGTCCCCTTCCACTGCCCCTACTGCGGTGAGGAGGACCTGGAGCCGTACGAGGGCGATGGGGGCTGGTTCTGCAGGTCCTGCGTACGGGCGTTCAAGCTGAAGTTCCTCGGGATCGGAGTGGTGAGCAGCCAATGAGTGTGGTGGAGATAGAGATCGGCCTACGTGAGCAGCGCAACACCCTCGACCTGCAGGACATCGTCGAATCGGCCGCCGAGTTCCTGGAGGGCGCGCCCGCCCGGGAGATCATCCGGTGGGCGGCGGCGACCTTCGGCGACCGGCTGTGCCTGACCTCCTCGATGAGCGACGCGCTGCTGATCGACCTGGTCAGCCGGGTGAAGCCGGGTATCGACGTGCTCTTCATCGACACCGGGTACCACTTCGCCGAGACCATCGGCACGCGCGACGCCGTACAGCAGGTGTACGACGTCAACCTGATCAACATCCAGCCCTCGCGCACGGTGGAGGAGCAGGAGCGCGACCTCGGGCCCCGGCTGTTCGGCCGCAACCCCGACCTGTGCTGCTTCCTGCGCAAGGTGGAGCCGCTGAACCGCGCGCTGGAGCCGTACCACGCCTGGATCTCCGGCATCCGCCGCGACGAGGCCACGACCCGCGTCGACACCAAGGTCGTCGAGTGGGACGCCAAGCGCCAGATGGTCAAGGTCAACCCGATCGCCGCCTGGTCGCAGGAAGACGTCGACAACTACATCGCCGACAACGGCGTGCTGATCAACCCGCTGCACTACGACAACTACCCGTCCATCGGCTGCGCGCCCTGCACCCGCCAGGTCCTGGACGGGGCGGACCCGCGCAGCGGCCGGTGGTCCGGGATGGGCAAGACCGAATGCGGCATCCACCTTTGACCCGGCCCCTGGCCGGGCCGGGACTCGCCGAGTTCGCCGAGTTCCCGAGGTCTCCGGCCGGGCCGGGCACCGGCGCGCGCAGGGTTCCGCTGGTCGCGGTCGCGCACGGCTCGCGAGATCCACGCGCCGCCGAGACCGTGGAGGAGCTGCTCGACCTCGTACGGCGGGACCGTCCCGGCCTGCCGGTGCGCTCGGCCTACCTCGACCACGCCCCGCCGACCCTCGGCCAGGCCCTCCGCGGCCTGCCCGAGGCCGTCGTGCTGCCCCTGCTGCTCACCGAGGCGTACCACAGCCGGGTCGACATCCCGGCCGCCCTGACCACCGCCACGGCCCGCGACCCCGGCCTGCGCGTCCACCGGGCCACCACGCTCGGCCCGCACCCGCTGCTGGTCACCGCCCTGGAACACCGCCTCACCGAGGCGGGCGTCCCCCTCGGCGACCCGGACACGGCCGTCGTGCTGGTCTCGGCGGGCTCCAGCGACCCCCGTGCCAACGCCGTCGTGGCGGGCATCGCCGGACACTGGCGCCGCGCCCGCCCCTGGTGGTCGGTCGTCCCGGCGTACGCCTCGGCCGGCTCCCCCACCCCGGCCG
>NZ_POUA01000550.1 GCF_003236385.1 Spongiactinospora gelatinilytica | reverse complement strand
CCCGAGGCTTCCCACCCCACCATCCAGGGCCGCCCGGCCATGACACCGAACGCCCGCGTCGGTTGGTCGCTCACATTGGGTTTCCCGCCGGGGGTGCAGGCCGCCCCCATGAGGTCGAACGCCCGCCTCAATCCGCCCTCCACGCGAGGCTCCCTGCCTGCCGTGACGCTCGCTCCTCATGACATCCAGCGCGTAGTTCGGGGACACCGTCCACCTGAAGATTTCCACCCCGTCGTGCAGGCCGCTCGCTCCAGGCCACAGATCTCGAGCCACTCGCCCCGGAATCTCCACCTGGCTGGCCCCCACCTGCCCGACCCATGATGTCGGGCGCCCTTATGCCTGGAAGGTGCGATCTCACAGGCTCCGAAAGGCGAGGGGCGCCTCATGCCGGCGGTCCCACCCAAAAAGCGGCGACCTGTTCGGTGAACTGTGCGTGCCCTAGTGGGACGAATGCCGTGAATTTAGCGGTCGTCGTACATGCCCGCGCTCCCAAGGAGCAGTTGTCCACAGGGCATGGTGACGCAGTGTGCCGGGTTATCCACAGAACGTGGTTCAGTGCCTCTCCGGCCGGCCTGGGCGAGAGATGCTCGGGGCCGGAGGTGGTTGTCATGGCGGCCAAGGATGAGTTGGGCAAGCACGGCGAGCAGATCGCCGCAGATTTCCTGCAGGCGCGTGGCTGGGAGGTCCTGGCACGCAACTGGCGCTGCAGGGAAGGAGAGATAGACATCGTCGCGCGGGATGGCCGGGCGTTGGTCGTGGTGGAGGTCAAGACCCGGTCCGGCCGCACCCACGGCACCGCGCTGGAGGCGGTCGATCCGCTCAAGTTGCTACGCCTGCGGCTACTCGCGGGCCGATGGCTGGCGGGCCAGAGCGAGCGGTTCGACACGGTGCGCGTTGACGTCGTCGCTCTGGAGCGGTTCGGACGGGCCTACTCCATCCACCACGAGCGGGGGGTGTCCTGAATGGCGGTCGCCCGCACCCGGTGCGTCGCCCTGATCGGCGTCACCGGCCACATCATCGAGATCGAGGCCGACATCTCCAACGGCCTTCCCGGCATCCATCTGATCGGCCTGCTCGACACCGCGCTCAGCGAGGCCCGCGACCGTGTCCGGTCCGCAGTCATCAACAGCCGGTACGGCTGGCCCGAGACCCGCGTCACCGTCAGCCTGTTCCCGGCGAGCCTCCCCAAACGAGGCAGCCAGTTCGACCTCGCCATCGCGATGAGCCTGCTCGGTGCGGCCGGCGTGGTGCCGGGCGAGCGGATCGCCGAGCCGTTCTTCCTCGGAGAGCTGGGGCTCGACGGGCGGGTCCGCGTGGTCAGAGGGATTCTCCCTTCCATCGTCGCGGCGGCCGAGGCGGGGGCCGCCAGCGTGGTCGTTCCCGCGGGCAACGCCGCCGAGGCCGGCCTCGTCCCAGGTGTGCAGGTGATCCCCGTGCAGCACCTGCGTCAGCTCGTGGAGTGGCTGCGGGAGGGAGACCCGGCCCGCCCGCCGCAGTGCGACGATCCCGCCTCCCCGCAGAGCGCGGAGCCGTCGCAGGCGTCCCAGCGTCCCGCGCCCGATCTGAAAGACGTCGCGGGCCAGCCGATGGGGCGAAAGGCGCTTGAGGTGTGCGCCGCCGGCGGTCACAACCTCTGGATGCTCGGCCCGCCGGGCACGGGCAAGACGATGCTGGCCGAGCGGCTGCCCACGCTGCTTCCGCCGCTGGAGTACGAGCAGGCCCTTGAGGTCACCGCCATCCACTCCATCGCCGGGGCACTGCCGGCCGGGCAACCACTGCTCGCCGGCCCGCCGTTCGTCAGTCCGCACCACACCGCGACCGTCGCCGCCGTCGTCGGGGGCGGCACCTCCGTGCCGCGTCCGGGCGCGGTCTCGATGGCCCACCGTGGCGTGCTGTTCCTCGACGAGGCACCCGAGTTCGCGACATCCGTCCTCGACTCCCTGCGCCAGCCGCTGGAGTCCGGCACGGTCACGGTCTCGCGCGCCGCCGGCACGACCACCTTCCCCGCCCGGTTCATGCTGGTTCTCGCGGCCAATCCGTGCCCGTGCGCCCAGCCGGCGAGCCCGTCTGAGCCCTGCCAGTGCACACCCACGGTGAAACGGCGTTACCTCGCGCGTCTTTCCGGGCCGCTGCTCGACCGGATCGACGTGAAGGTCTCCGTGGCCCGCTCCACTCGGCGGGAGCTGATGGCCGACCGCCGGTTCGCCGAACCCAGCGGCGTCGTGCGCGAACGGGTCCTGCAGGCCCGCGAGCGTGCCGCCAAGCGGCTGGGCGGCACGCCCTGGCGTACCAACTCCGAGATTCCCGCAAGTGCCCTGCACGGTGATCTACGGCCCCCTGAGGAGGCGATGCGGCCCCTCACCGCGTGCATCGACAACGGTTCCCTGAGCGCTCGCGGGCTCGACCGGGTGACCCGGGTGGCATGGACGCTCGCCGACCTGGCGGGCAAGGAGCATCCGGGAGCCGAGGAGACCAGTGCGGCCCTCGCGCTGTGGCTGGGGGTCGGCCAATGACCGAGCCGTCCGGTGCCGTACCCCTCGCGGACGAGACCAGGCTGGCCAGAGCGGCGCTGATGCGCGCGGGTGAGTCCGGAGATCCGCTGCTCGGCCGGCTCATCGAGGTGTGCGGGCCGGTGGAGGCGCTGGCCCAGATCCGCGAAGGCGCGCTGACCACCGAGATCGGCGGCCGGCTGGCGCACGATCGTGGCCGCACTTTGCGCGACGTGCAGGCGAAGGTGACAGGGTGGCGGACGCGGTTGCTGGCGGCTGATCCGGTACGCGACGTGCTAGCGGGCCACGAACGGGGAGCCCGGCTGGTGGTCCCTGGTGACATCGAGTGGCCGTCCCAGCTCGACGATCTCGAGGTTGGCCGCCCGACGGGGCTGTGGGTGGAAGGCGCGGCCGACCTGCGCTTCTCCTGTCTGCGTTCGGTCGCCATCGTGGGGGCGCGCGCCGCGACGCCGTACGGTGTCCACGTCGCGTCCGCCATGGGCGCCGAGCTGGGCCAGGAAGGCTGGACGGTGATATCCGGTGGGGCGTACGGGGTGGACAGCGCGGCGCACCGGGGCGCCCTGACCACGGAGGCGCCCACGGTCGCGGTTCTCGCCTGCGGCACCGACTACTGCTATCCGTCCGGCCATCATGACCTGTTCGCCGTCATACGCGAGCGGGGCGTCCTGATCAGCGAGTCTCCGCCGGGGGCCCACCCGACGCGAAGCCGCTTCCTGATCCGCAACCGGCTCATCGCGGCGCTGTCCAGGGGCACCGTAGTCGCGGAGGCCGCCCTGCGCAGTGGCGCACTGAACACCGTCAACCACGCCCTCGCCCTGCACCGCCACGTCGGCGCGGTGCCGGGGCCGGTCACCTCCGAGAGTTCGGCCGGATGCCACGCACTGCTGCGGCAGGGCAAGGCCCAGTGCGTCACGAACGCCGCAGAGGTGCTCGACCTCATCGGCGCGATCGGAGCCGACCTCGCCCCAGAGCCCAAGGGCACGATCATCCCCCTGGACAGCCTCAGCCCCGAGGCACGCGCGGTCCTCGACGCCATCCCCTCCCGAGG
>NZ_POUA01000054.1 GCF_003236385.1 Spongiactinospora gelatinilytica | reverse complement strand
GTCCTGGCCGCCGCCCCCGCCGCGCCCGCCAGCAGTTCGGTCACCGCCTCCAGCTCCCGCCGTGAGGCCAGCCCGCTGGCCATGCTCTCCCGGAACAACGCCAGCGCGACCGCGGGCGTGGCCCGCGCGGCGAGCTCCACCTCCGTGTCGGTCATGCACGGCCCGGCGTCGATGAACCACAGGAACCCGAGCAGCCGCCCGCCGTGCCTGGCCGGCAGGCACACCCGGGGTAACAGGCCCAGCCCGGGGGCGGCCGGGGTGCGCAGCGGCCCGGCCGACTCGTGGATGCCCGCCCCGCGCAGCCACTCGCGGACCTCCGGCGCGGTGTGCCTGCGCAGGATGGAGTCACGCCTGATGTCGTCGATCGGCCCGTCCTGCTCGCTGTAGGCGACCACCCGTTGCAGGCGGTCCTCAAGGAGCAGCGGCCGGCGCAGCCGGGACGCGAGATCGTCCACGAGGCTCTGGAGATCGCCGGCCATGACACCTCCGATCAGCCATTTTTGTCAACTGTCGGAAAAATGACCGCGAACCTTCCCTACAACTGTTCGGTGATCTACGTCAAGCCCGTCTGTAGCGTCCTTCGCTGAGTGTGTCGTGGCGCACGCCGTAGCGCGGAGGGGTGATGCTGTGAGCAGCCGGAGGTTCGTCAGGTCGTTGATCGCGACGGCCCTGCTCGTCCCGCTGGCGGTGACGGGCGCGACCGTGCCCGCCGCCGCCGAGCCACCCCCGCAGCCCGAGCACCCCTGGCGGTACGACCACTGGCCGCAGGCCCAGCCGTGGCAGAGCGACGGGCCGGGCGCGCGGATACGGGTCGCGGCCGGGGACCCGGCCCCGATCGACCCCCAGAACTGGAAGAACCCCGACCACATGACGTGGGCCGACTACCGCAGACCGCCCGGCACCAACTGGGCCGACCCCACGGTCAAGGGTTCGGTCCGCACCTTCAAGGGCGCGCTCGTCCTGCTGGACTACCCCGACCAGCCGTTCGTGGTGACCCAGCCGCGGGGCTCCACGGTCTTCGAGAACCCGAGCGCAGAGGCCCACGACATCCCCCGCGACCAGGTCGCCCGGTTCTACCAGGACTTCCTGAACACCCCGAACCAGACCAACCGCGGGCACACCATCCACGAGTACTGGATGGAGGACTCCGGCGGGCGCTACGGCGTGGACCTCACCGCCTTCGGCCCCTACCAGATGCCGGGCAAGGACCACGAGTACGGGATGGAGTTCCAGGGGAACGGCGCCTGCCCGGCCGGCGACAGGTGCGACCGCAACCTGCGCGCCGACGGCCGCGCCGCCTGGATCGCCGACGTCGGGCAGCAGGTGCCCGCCGGATTCGACTTCGTCTTCTTCCTCAGCGCCGGGCAGGACGAGTCGGCCACCTGGCAGGAGTTCGGGATGATGAAGTTCCCGGCCAAGGAGCAGGTCACCGACGACTTCGGGTCCCCCGACCCGGCCCTCCCCAACTGGGCGAACACCCGCTACGTCGACTGGACCTCCTGGGCGTCGGCGTCGTCGATGTGGCCCAACGCCGAGGCCGGTTCCTCCACCCAGGCGGAAAGCTCCGGGCAGGGCGTCTTCGCCCACGAGCTGAGCCACATCCTGGGCATCGGCGACAACTACAACAACCCCTACGGCGTGCCGCCGCGCCGCGCCTACACCGGCATCTGGGAGATGCTCAGCCGCGGCTCCTTCAACGGCCCCGGCGGGCCGCACAGCAGGTGGAGCATCCCGCCCACCGGCGGCGGCTCGATGGGCGCCCAGCACATGCTGCGCAACAAGATCAAGCTGGGCCTGGTGGACGAGAACAACGTGCTGCGCCTGTCCCGTGAGGCGCTGGACGAGTCCGGGCTCGTGGTGGCCAGGGTCACCGCCCGCGTCGTCCAGCCGGGGCGGAGGGGCCTTTCGGGGGTCAACGTCGCCTTCGGCACCGGCGACAAGAGCCCGGCCTGCGACCCCGCCAAGGACCCGTTCTGCGACGGCGGCGGCTACGACAACTACACCATCGAGGTCGTGGACCGGATGGGCGCCGACTCCTTCACCCCTGATTCCGGCGTGCTGCTCGCCAAGACCCGGAACGAGGAGGTCCGGCCGTTCAAGCCGTTCGAGTGGGTGATCGACGCCAATCCGCAGGACATCGGGATGACCGACTACGTGCTGCCGGACGGCACCGCCGTACCGATCACCGTGGGCGACTACCGCCAGCTCTCCGACGCGCTGTTCCACGCGGGGACCGGGTCGGGCAGCGAGTTCGAGTACGTGGACGAGGCCAACCGGCTGCACTTCTACGTGCTGGACGTCCACCGCGACCGGCGCGGCGTGCTCTCCTACACCGTGGCGATCCGCTCCCTGGACGGCGCGGGCGAGCAGCGGCGCGGCGTACGGCTGTCGTCCACCGCCGGGGTCCCGGCCGGCGGCTCCTGGGCCAGATGCGCCTTCCCGCTCCGCAACACCGGCAGGGCCACCGCGCCGGGCGGCGAACACCCCGAGGACGTCGGGTCCTACCTGCGCTCCGACGTCTACCGGCTGTCGGCCAAGGCGCACGGCAAGGGCTGGTCGGTCACGCTGCCCAACGAGCTGGCCACGGCCCGCTTCGGGGAGACGGTGCTCGTCCCGGTCCATGCCAGGCGGGCGGGCGGCGACCGGATCGGCAAGATCACGCTCACCGCACGGTCCGAGAGCGATCCGGCGAGGACCGCGACGGCCACCTGCGTCGCCCGCGTCCACCGCTGAACCACCACTGGCACCGGTCGAACTCCCCGCCCCGCGAACGCCCCCGGCACCCGGGCATCTGGTTGAATCGAATCACCGAGCCGATCTCTCCCTTCGGAGGTTGGGCCGATGCCCGCGGCGACACGGTGGACCGGCAGGCGGGCGCGTCCGCGCCCTCGCCGCGGCATGCGGGTCGCCGCCCCCGCGGCGGCCGGGGTGGCGGCGGCCGGTGCCAGCATCCTGGCCACCTCGCCCGACGTGTTCGAGTTACCGATCCTGGCCAGGGTCGGCGTCACCGTCGTGGCCGGCCTGCTGGTCGGCCTGCTGGCCTGGGGCAACGCCAGGCTGCCCGGCGGCGGGGAGAAGACGCGGGAGCCGGAGATCGGCCCCTCCTGGCGGCCCCCCGACCAGTGGCCGCCGGCCAGCGCCCACTTCACCGGCAGGAGGAGGCGCTGGCGGAGCTGCGCGGCGTGTTCGCCGAGCGGTTCGACGGCCGCGGGCACACCGCCCGCCCCGACGCGACCTCCGCGCTCGTCGTCTCGGTGTACGGCAGGGCGGGCGTCGGCAAGTCGGCCCTGACCGCCATGTTCGGCAACGAGATCGGCGACTGGTTCCCCGACGGCCGCCTGTACGCCGACCTGCGCGGCGTGGACGCCCCCATCGATCCCAAGGAGGTGCTCACCGGGTTCCTGCGCGCTCTGGGCGTCCGCCTGGCCACCGACCCCGGCGGGACCGACGAGCTTCGCCAGCTCTGGCTCACCTGGACCAGGGGCCGGCGCATCCTCATCGGCCTGGACAACGCCGACGACGCCGATCAGGTGCTGCCGCTGCTGCCCGCCGAGCCCGGCTGCGCGGTCATCGTCACCTCCCGCCGGCCGCCGTAACGGACGATGCCGAGGCCCCGCTGCGCGAGGCGTACGACATCTTCGCCACGCTCGGCGACCAGGCGGCGATGAAGCGGGTGCGCGAGTACCTCAGCGCCTCAGGTCCCCGGATCCTCGCTGAGGCCGCCGCCGATCAGGCCCGCCCCCGTCCTCCTGACCTCCGCGACGCTCCGCCGGAACGTCTCGCGCACCTCCGCCGCCTGGTCGGCCAGCCGCTCCACGCGCGGCGCCGCATCCGCTCCCGGCACCGTCTCGGCGAGCAGGTCCTGGTAGTCGGGAGTGCGCTCGGTCAGTACCTCAAGCTGCTGGAAGGCGCGGTAGACCTGGTCGGCCCGGTAGACCTGGAGCGCGTAGTCCTCCAGCGCGCGGACCCGGGTCGTCAGCGCGGACAGCGCCGCCGCCAGCGCGTCGTCGTACGGCGTGAACGCCTGCGACACCTCATAGGGCAGATCTCTCGGCACGATCCTGCGGTGCTCGGCCGCCACCGCGGAGATCCGGGCCAGCCTGCGGGCGATCTGCCAGGTCTCCTCCGGGAGGGTCACCGCGTTGTCGATGGTGTCGATCAAACCCGCCCGGTTGATCTCGGAGGCGAGCACCGAGTCGGCCGCCTCCTGGGCGCGGCGCAGCAGGTCGGCGCAGTCCCGGTCCAGGTCCTCCGGTAGTACGTACCGGTCGCCGTGCTCGACGGCGAGCGCCGCCCGCCGCCGCTCGCTCCGGCCGCCCGACTCCCCGGCGGCCCAGCGGATCGCCGCCACCATCCCGGCGACGGCGAGCGCGACCAGCAGGCCGCGGAAGTCGGTCAGCCCGGCGACCAGGATGAGAAACCCGATCAGCGCGAACAGCGGGAAAGGGTCGGCCTTGCGCTTGCCGCGCGCCTGGGCGGTCCGGCGTAACCCGTTCGGGCGGCCCTCCCCAGGGTGCGGGGCCGGGGCGCCGTCCCTGGACCGGTGCGCCCTGGCGGCGCGTAACGCCAGCGGGCCGGTCTGCAGCAGCCACCGCACCTCGCCGTCGAGCGCGGGGTCGAACTCCGCGCGTGGCGCACGTGTTTGTCGCACTCGCCGGTACCTGGCCTGGGGGTCCACCGGCCCTCCCGTCGCGCCGATCTCCTCGATGCCCTCGCACGGCGTACACCGCCGAAGGGCGACACCTCCTGTCCTAACCCGTAAGCGGCGATATATGACAGTAATAGCTATAGAGCCTATGGGGGGATGGACACAGTGACGCGCTGGATCGACCTCGAAGGTGCCGCCAACGTGCGCGACCTCGGTGGATTACCGACATCCGACGGCGGGGCCATTCGCGGCGGAAGGGTCCTCCGCTCCGACAATCTGCAAGGTCTGACCGCCGGCGACATGGGGTTCCTGGTCGGTGAGCTGAAGCTGCGGCAGGTCGTGGACCTGCGCTCGAACGCGGAGGTGACGCTGGAGGGCCCCGGGCCGCTGACCGAGGTGTCCGAGGTGACGATCCACCACCACACGCTGTTCTCCGAACGCGGCGTCCACACGGACGTCGAGGCCGACACCGTGGACACCGACCGCGTGCTGCCCTCGACGGCCGGACGCGAGGAGACCGACCCCGCCGTACTGCGCGTCGCCGGCTTCTACCACGCCTACCTGCGCGACCGTCCCGACTCCGTGATCGCCGCGCTGCGCGTGCTGGCCCGCGCAGACGGAGCCGCGCTCGTCCACTGCGCGGCCGGAAAGGACCGCACCGGAGTGGTGTGCGCGCTGGCGCTCAGCGTCGCCGGGGCCACCCGGGAGGCGATCGTCGAGGACTACGTGGCCACCGCCGACCGCATCCACCGCGTCATCGCCCGGTTGCGGACCAGCGAGACGTACCGGGCGGACCTGGACAAGCGCCCGGTCGATCACCACCTGCCCCGGGCGCCGTACATCGAGCGGTTCCTCGCGGGGCTCGACGCCCGTTTCGGCGGGCCGCTCGGCTGGCTGTCGGCCAACGGTTGGACCGGCGAGGACACCCGCGCCCTGCGCGCCCGGCTGCGCGACCCGCTGTGAGCCCAGCGGGTCAGCCGAGCCGGACCACCGTGCGCCCGGCCGCCGACTCTCTGGCGGCCTCCAGCACGGTCAGCGCGGCCACCGCGCCGGAGGGATCGACCGGAGGGGGCGCCCCCTCCCGCAGGCTCGCCACCACGCCCCGGTAGAAGTCGAGATAGGCCCCAGGCAGGGTCGGCACCCTGCGGCTGTCGCCGCCCGCGCGGACCACGCCCCACCGCTCGGGCGGCTCGTCGCCGAACCCCGGTTCGTCCGGCCGGGCCCCCGCGCGCAGCCGCTCCTCCTGCACGTCCAGGCCCTCTTTCACATAGGCGGCCCGCGAGCCGAGCACCCGCAGCCGGGGGCCCAGGTGCGGGGCGACGGCGCTGACCCACAGGTGGGAACGCGCGCCGCCCGCGTGGGTGATCGCGATGAACGTGTCGTCGTCGCCCGCCACGCCCGCGCGGCGCACGTCGGACTCGGCGTAGACCTCGACGGCCGGCCCGAGCAGCCGCAGCGCCTGGTCCACCAGGTGGCTGCCGAGGTCGTAGAGCAGCCCGCCGTACTCGGCGGGGCCGCCCGCCTCGCGCCAGCCGCCCTTGGGCACCGGCCGCCACCGCTCGAAGCGCGACTCCAGCCGCCGCACCTCGCCGAGCTCGCCCGATCGCACCAGGGCGAGCAGGGTGCGGAAGTCGCCGTCCCAGCGGCGGTTCTGGAAGACGGTGAGCATCAGGCCGCGCTCGGCGGCCAGTCGTACCAGCCCTTCGGCGTCGCGGGCCGTGCCCGCGATCGGCTTGTCCACCACCACCGGCAGGCCCGCCGTGAGCGCCTGCGTCGCGAGCGGCACGTGCGTGCGGTTGGGCGAGGCGACGATCACCACGTCGCACTGCTCCCACAGCCGCTCGGCGGCCTCCACCACACGGGTGCCGGGGTGCGCCGCGCGCACCCGCGCGGCGCGGGCCGGGTCGCGGGTCACCACCGCGGCCAGGCGCATCCCCGGGGTGGCGGCGACCAGCGGTGCGTGGAAGAACTCACCCCCCGTGCCGTAGCCGATCAGACCGGCGCGCAGCTCCTCGAAACCCATCCTCCCACTCTAGGGGATCATGGGGCTGACCTCGGCGATCAGCTCTCCGTCTCATCGCGCTCCGCAAGGAACCGCTCGAACTGCGCGGCCAGCTCATCACCCGTCGGCATGGGGGTGCTCTCGGCCATCAGGTTCTGTCCCGCCGAACCGGCGGCGAAGGCGTCGTACTGCTGCTCCAGCCCGGTGATCGCGGTGGACAGCTCGGCCGAGCCCTGGATCTGCTCCTCGATCTCGGCGGTGGTCTTCTCCGCCGCCGAGCGCAGGCCGTCGAGCGGGAACACCAGGCCGGTGCTCCTGGTGACGGCCTCCAGCGCGGCCAGCGCGGCCTGCGGGAACTCGGCCTGCGCCAGGTAGTGCGGCACATGTACGGCGTAGCCCACCATGTCGCGCCCCTGCGCGCCCAGCCGGAACTCCAGCAGCGCCGCCATGCTCCCCGGCACCTGGACCCGCCCGAACGACGTGCTCTGCGGCCCGATCAGCTCCGGGCGGCTGGCGTGCGCGGTCAGCCCGAGCGGCCGGGTGTGCGGGATTGCCATCGGGATGCCGTGCGCGGTGATCATCTTGCCGACGCCCAGCCGGGCGGCGAGCTGCCCGACCGCCGTGGCGAACAGCTCCCACTCGCGGTCCGGCTCCGGGCCGGTCATCACCAGGAACGGTGTGCCGGTGGTGTCGTGCGCGAGATGCACGGCGAGCCGCAGCGTCTCCGCCTCGACCCATTTGTCGGTGTCGAAGGTCATGATCGGGCGGCGTGACCGGTAGTCGAGCAGCCGGTCCACGTCGAATGTCGCCACGATGCGGTGCTCCAGCTCGTCGAGCAGGTGGCCGAACGCGAGCCTGCCCGCCCCTCCGGCGTCGACGAACCCGTCGAGGTGGTAGAGCAGCACCGGATCGGTCAGCTCCGGCACGTCATCGCCGAGCCGATAGAGATCCGTCGGGTCGAACACGTTCCCCCACCCTTTCGTGAGTCCTGTCCCACTCAAACCTACGCCGCGCACCGCTGATTCCGCCGTGCGCACATTACCGGTGCACAATGGCGAGCATGGAGTCAGAGCAGCCGAGCGAAGAGGTCCGGGAGTTCGCCACCCGGATGTTCGACCTGGCCAGGGCGGGCGACACCGACACCCTGGCCGCCTACGTCGACGCCGGGCTGCCGGCCGACCTCACCAACGAAAAGGGCGACACCCTGCTGATGCTGGCCGCCTACCACGGCCACGCGAGCACGGTCCGCGCGCTGGCCGAGCGCGGCGCCGACCCCGACCGGGCCAACGACCGGGGCCAGACGCCGCTGGCCGGCGCGGTGTTCAAGAAGGAGCCCGAGGTGGTGCGGGCGCTCCTGGACGCGGGGGCCGACCCCGGCCGGGGCACGCCGTCCGCGGCCGACACCGCGCGGATGTTCGGCAACGAGGAGTTCCTGCGCTGGTTCAGTCGATGAGCTCGTGGTGGAAGCTGCCCACCTCGCCGGGCAGCACCGCGTCGGTGAACCTCCGCGTCTCGCGCGCCCAGTCCAGGTAGCCGCGCATCCAGTCCTCCAGCCCGGTCACGCACCGCCGGGTGGCCACGCGCACCTGCTCGCTCGCGCGCAGCGCGTCGAGCCGGCGCTCCAGGGCGTCCTTGGCTGCGAGGAAGCGTCCGATCCGGTCGCGGACCGTCTGTTCCACCTGGTCCACGGCGTCCTGCAACGACCCGCCGTTGGCCTTCCACAACACGATGACCAGGTTGTGGAACTCGCCCTGGAGCAGTTCCCTGCGCAGGCCGATCACGTCGTTGGTGCAGACCACCACGTGCCCGGCCTCGTGCCGCAGTGCGGTGTACTCGGGGGAGTGGCGGATGGCCATCGGCACCTCGAAGTGCTCGACCAGTTCGATGAGGTCGAAGGACGGCGGGACGTAGGCGATGTCCAGCTTGCGTTCCACGTAGGTCTCCGGGTCCGGCACCTTTCCCGTCGCCCGGTTGTCCACCTCCCACATCGCCGCGTCCAGGCACTGCCGCAGGTCGGCGGAGAACCGCTGCCACCACGCCTCATCGGCCCTGACCCGCATCCGCGCGCCGAGGTCCGCCAGGCCCAGCAGCACCGGCCCCGCCGAGGGCCCGGGCGGCTCGCCGCGCAGCAGCGCCTCGGCCCGCTCGGCCAGCCGCCGGGCCAGCCGGGGGTCCCTGCCCACCTCCGCCAGCTCGAACTGGTCATCGAACACATGGAACCAGCTGTTGAGGTCGGCCGCGAGCGCCAGGTCCGGCAGTGACGCCTCTGGATACAGCCGGGCCACCAGGCGCGCGTAGGACTCGCCGGCGAACCGGTCGGCCTCCGCCCCGCCGGCGATGAGGCCCAGCCGGGCGGCCCATGCGGTGGTGTGCTCGGCCGCCTCGGCCTCGAACGGATTGATACGCGACGGAAACGGTACGCACAAGTCAGGCAGTACCACGCTATCCACACATACCTCCATACAGCCGTTCTGTCGCGAAAGGAGCAATAAGCACCATAGGCCGCAAACGATGGAAGCGGCTATACCCTCTGCAGCAGGGGATCAATCACGATTCGTCATGATCTAGCGGCGCCTGTGTGTTATGTCAGAATGCCCGAAATTTCGGATGAGGCGGTCCTGTCCGCCAAGTCACTCCTAACCATCCCAAACCCCCACCATTTCCACCCTCACCGGGCCGGATGTTCTCGGCTCCTCTACGCTGACCCGCCTGCCCCGCTCTAGCAACCCCTCTCGCCAAGGTCCGTACGGTTCGCCACGGATCGCCGGTCCGTCAGGGTTTCATACTATATCGATCGGATTTTTGGGGTACTGTCGAGGGGTCGCCGGACGGGATCGCCGGACGCGTCCGCTGCGGCGGCGAGCCGCACGGCCCCGGCGCGCGCCGGGGCGGCCTTGTCCCCGCCCGTTGGGCGGCGAAAAGAAGTCCTGACAAAAGCGCCGGCGATTTTCCCGGCGCGCCCGGCCACCGCAACCCGCGACCGGTGGCCTTACCGGAAAGCGCTCTCGGAGCTCGCCCGCGGCGAAAGCGAATTCAGGTGAGCCGGCCTATTCCGACCGGCCGTCCGCAGCAGGCGGCCCCGCTCAGGGACCGGGGCCGGGCCGTGTCGCCGGATCGTCGTCGAGCGCGTAGTCGATGGCCTCGTCCATGTTGAGCCGCGCCCCCTGGCGGAAGTGCTCCTCGTAGGCCGCCTCGCCGATGAGCCTCTTGCACTCCTTGACGCTCTGCTCGTGCTCGCCGCCGAAGAACGGCGAACTCAGCAGCGGCAGCCCGAACAGCGGCCAGTTGGTCTCCGCCGCGCCCAGCAGGTGGGCCGCGCGGGCGGCCTGGCCGGAGTCGGCGGCGATGCTGGCCATCGCCTCCAGGCACATCATGGCCCCGAGCACGTCGTGGAAGTGCGCCTTGATCCGCAGCGCCTCGCGGACGTTGCTGAGCGCCTCCTCCGCCCGGCCCGCGGCCCGCTGGGCCAGCGAGGTGGCCCAGTGCGCGTAGGAGCGCAGCCAAAGCTCGCCGCGCTGTTCGCAGGTGTGGCGCAGGTCGGCGAGCAGCGCCTCGGCCTCGCCGGGCTCGTTCTGGGCGATCAGTACGTAGGCCAGCTCCAAGATCGCCGGGAGCAGGCCGGGATTGAGCTCCTGGCCCGTCCGGTTGAACTCGATGGCCACGCCGAGCAGGGCGGTGGCCTTGTTCAGGTCGCCCTTGAGCGAGGCGGCGGTGCCCTGCATCTTGGTGGCCAGGATGACCGAGCGGGAGTCGCCGACCATCACCGCCTCGGTGCTGCACTGCTCGGCCCAGTGCTGGGCGGCGTCGATGTCGCCCTGGGCGCTGCACACGTAGGAGAGCACCCACAGGGCCTTGCACCGCTCCTTGCTCGGCTCGGAGTTGGAGGCCAGCGCGCGTTCGAGGTAGAGGCGGCCCTCGCGGGCCAGCCCGCAGGCCACCCACATGAACCACAGCGCGCTGAGCAGTTCCAGCGTGATCTTCTTGTGCTCGTCGTGGTGCAGGCAGTAATCGAGCGCGGCGCGGACGTTGTCGTGCTCCTGGCGCATCCGGATGAACCAGTAGACCTGCCGCATGCCCGACCAGGCGTGCTCACCGGTCTGAGCGAGCTTGAGGTAGTAGTCGCGGTGCCGCCCGCGCATCTCGTCGGTCTGGCCGAGCTTGTCCAGCCACTCCTGGCCGTAGTCGCGCAGCGTGTCGATCAGCCGGTAGCGCACGCCCTTGCCGTGCTGGTCCATCAGCAGGATCGACTTCTCCACCAGCCCGGTGACCAGGTCGGTGATCCGCTCCTCCGGCAGGCTGCCCGGCTCGCTGCAGACGGCCCTGGCCGCGTCCAGCTCGAAGTCGCCGGCGAAGATCGACAGCCTGGCCCACAACAGCCGCTCGGCGGGCTCGCAGATCTCGTGGCTCCAGCCGATGGCCGCGCGCAGCGTCTGGTGCCGGGGCAGGGCGGTACGGCTGGCCCCGGCCAGCAGGCTGAACCGGTCGGTCAGCAGCGAGAGGATCTGCTGGACCGACAGGGCGCGCAGCCGGACCGCCGCCAACTCGATGGCCAGCGGGATGCCGTCCAGCCTGCGGCACAACTCGGCCACCGCGCCGATGTTGTGCTCGTCGAGCCTGAAGTCGGGGACCACGGCCGCCGCCCGCGCCGAGAACAGCTCGACGGACTCGTTGCCGTAAGGGTCCTCGCCGGGGTCGTCGCCCGGTACGGCGAGCGGCGGGATGGGCAGCACGTGCTCGCCGGGGACCTGGAGCGACTGGCGGCTGGTGGCCAGGATCTTCAGGTTGGGGGCCTGCTTCAGGAGCTGGAGGACCAGCACGGCGCAGGACTTGATCAGGTGCTCGCAGGTGTCGATGATCAGCAGCATGTCCCGGCCGCCGACCCACTCGGTCAGGCGGTCGGGCCGCGCCGACTGGTCGGCGATGCCCAGGGCCGCGGAGATGGTGTGCTCGACCATCCCGGCGTCCTGGAGACGGGCGAGGTCGGCGAACCACACGCCGTCGGCGTAGTCGGCCCGCACCTGATGGGCGAGCCGGAGCGCGGTACGGGACTTTCCCACACCGCCGATGCCGGTCACGGTTACCAGGCGTGACTCTTGAAGGTGGCGTTTGAGGGTGGTCAGCAGCCGGGTCCGCCCGACGAAGCTGGTGAGCTCCGCGGGCAGATTGCCTTCTCGCCGCCATCCTGCTGGGGCTGCCATGGCCGCCTCACCGGGGGGTAGCTGACACCTGCCTGCGCATCGTACCCCCAGTGCCGACGGCTGTCCGGGGGTGCGAGCATAAGCGGGAGCGAGGTTTGCGGCATCGAGCCGATAATCAGGACAAACCCTCTCAGCGGTCTCTGGTGTCACTGAGTAGGCTCGCCGCATGAGGCGCTGGGCGGGACGCTGGATCATCGCGGCACTGGCCGTCATGGTCGTGGCGGGGGCGGGAGCATGGGCGTTCTGGCCGTCGTCACATTCGGTGACGACGGCCGACGTGACGATCGGCGTAATGGACGGCCCGGCCGGCGACCAGCGGGTGCGGATCGACGCGACGTTCTTCACCCCGCCCGGCGGCGGCAGGGCGCCCGCCGTGCTGCTCGCGCACGGCTTCGGCGGCACCAAGGCGAGCGTCCGCGACGAGGCCGAGCGCCTGGCCGCCGCCGGCTACGCCGTGCTGACCTGGTCGGCCCGCGGCTTCGGCCGGACCACAGGGCAGATCGCCCTGAACTCCCCCGACTACGAGGTCAAGGACACCCGGCAGCTCGTGGACTGGCTGGCCGCCCGGCCCGAAGTACGGCTCGACGCCAAGGACGACCCGCGCGTGGGCATCGCCGGAGCCTCCTACGGCGGCGCGATCGCCCTCATGACCGCCGCCCACGACCCCCGCGTGGACGCGATCGTCCCTCAGATCACCTGGCACGACCTGGCCACGGCGCTGTTCCCCGACGCCACCGGCCAGGGGCCCGAGCACGGCGTCTTCAAGCGCATGTGGGCCGGGATCTTCTTCGGCAGGGCCGGGCCCCCGCAGCGGCCGGTAGGCGCCGCCCGGACCGGCCCGGCCACGCCGCTCACCGCCGAGCAGGCGGCCTGCGGCCGGTTCCTGCCGGAGATCTGCGACCTGTACCGGAAGGTGGCCGAGACCGGCAGGGCCACCCCCGAGGCGGTGGAACTGCTGCGCCGCTCCAGCCCCGTCTCGGTGCCCGGCATGATCCGCATCCCCACCCTGCTGCTCCAGGGTCAGCGCGACTCCCTCTTCCCGCTCGACCAGGCCGACGCCAACGCCAGGGCCGTCGCCGCGACGGGCGCGCCGGTCCAGGTCGCCTGGTTCGACGGCGGCCACGACGGCGGCGACGGTGAGATCGACTGGATCCACGAGCGCACGGTGAGCTGGTTCGGCCACTTCCTGGCCCGCGACGGCGGCTTGGGCGTACCGGGCAGCGCCTTCACGGTCACCCGGGACGGCGGGCGCGACCCGGGCAGCCGGCAGCCGGTGCTGTTGCACGCCACCGCGGGCGGCTATCCGGGGCTGGGCGGCTCGGCGCGGACCACGCTGCCGCTGTCCGGCCCCGAACAGCGGATCGCCGCCCCGCCGGGGGGAGCGCCCGCCGCGGTGTCCTCGATCCCCGGCTTCGGCGCGCCCGGCGCGGGCGGCGCGGCCGAGCTGTTCGGCGCGGCGGCGGATGTGCCGGGGCAGAGCGCGAGCTTCGAGACCCGCCCGCTGGCCCGGCCGGTTCAGGTGACCGGGAGCCCGGCGGTGACCGTCCGGGTGTCCGGCACCGACGCGCCGGGGCGGGAGGTGACGCTGTTCGCCGGGCTCCAGGACGTGGCCGCGGACACCCGCGCGCCGGTCCTCCCCAAGGGCCTGGTCGCCCCGGTCAGGTTCACCGTCCCCGACGGCGGCGGCGAGGTCGCCATCCGGTTGCCCGCGATCGATCACCGGTTCGCCGCGGGCCACCGGCTCAGGGTCGCGATCGGCACCACCGACCTCGGCTACGCCATGCCGGACGAGGCGGCGGTGCACACGATCGCGCTGCCCGCGGGCGGCGGGACGCTCACGCTGCCCGGCGCGGCGCTGGAGACCCCGCCCGCGGGGCCGGTGTGGTGGGCCTGGGCGCTGCCGCCGGCCGCGCTGGCCGTGGCGGCGTTGATCGCGCTCACCGGGCGGCGCCGCCGTACGGCGGGCGAGGACGCCCCGGACGAGGACGTCCCGCTGCGGATCAGCGGTCTCACCAAGAGCTACCGCAACGGCGAGCGGGCGGTCACGGACCTGAGCTTCGCCGTGCGCCGTGGGCAGGTGCTCGGCCTGCTCGGACCGAACGGCGCGGGCAAGACCACCACGTTGCGCATGCTGATGGGCCTGATCACACCGGACGCCGGAGAGATCCGCATCTTCGGCAGGAAGGTGACCCCCGGCGCGCCCGTGCTGTCCAGGATCGGCTGTTTCGTGGAGGGGCCGGGGTTCCTGCCGCACCTCACCGGGCGGGCCAACCTGGAGCTGTACTGGCGGGCCACCGGACGCCCGGCAGCGGACGCGCGCATGGCCGAGGCCCTGGAGATCGCCGGGCTCGGCGGCGCGCTCGACCGCGCGGTGCGCACCTACTCCCAGGGCATGCGCCAGCGCCTGGCCATCGCCCAGGCCATGCTCGGCCTGCCCGACCTGCTGGTGCTCGACGAGCCCGCCAACGGCCTGGACCCGCCGCAGATCAGGGAGATGCGCCGGGTCCTGATCCGCTACGCCGAGCAGGGCCGCACGGTGATCGTGTCCAGCCACCTGCTCGCCGAGGTCGAGCAGACCTGCGACCACGTCGTGGTCATGCACCGCGGCAGGCTGGTCACCGCCGGGCCGGTCAGCGAGCTGCTGGAGTCCGCCGCAAGGCCGAACGGCTCGGCCCGCCGCCTTGAGGACGTGTTCCTCACCCTGATCGGAGACAACGCGTGAGCACCGGAACGGCGGGCGCGCCGGGATACTCGGCGCGGCGCACGCTGCCGCTGTCGGTGGAGTTCGTCAGGCAGTTGCGCCGCAGGCGGACCCTGGTGATGTTCGGGCTGCTGCTCGTGCTGCCGTGGGTGCTGGCCGCCGCCTTCGAACTGGGGGCCGGGCAGCCCCGGCCGGGTCAGGGCGCGGCGGGGACCGGGCTGCGGATGAGCGACCTCGCCACGACCGGCGGCCTCAACTTCGCCGTCTTCACCCTGTCGGTGTCGGCGACCTTCCTGCTGGTCGTGGCCGTCGCGCTGTTCTGCGGCGACACCGTGGCGGGGGAGGCGAACTGGGCGTCGCTGCGGTACCTGCTGGCCGCCCCGGTGCCCAGGGGGCGGCTGCTGCGGCAGAAACTGATCGTCGCGCTCGGCTACGCGGCGGCGGCCGTGTGCGCGCTGCCGCTGATGGCCCTGCTGACCGGGACCCTCGTCTTCGGCTGGGCGGACGTCCAGGTGCCGGGCACCGGCGAGGTCGTCCCGGCGGCCGTCGCGCTGCCACGGTTCGCCCTGGTGGTGGGATACGTACTGGTCTGCCAGCTCGTGGTGGCGTCGCTGGCGTTCCTGCTCTCGGCCACCACCGACTCACCGCTCGGCGCGGTCGGCGGCGCGGTCGGCCTGGTGATCGTCTGCAACATCCTCCAGGCCGTGGACGCGCTCGGCGGCGTGCGGGAGTTCCTGCCGACGTACTGGAACTCCGCATGGCTGGCGGCGCTCACGCCCGAACCGGACCTGAGCGGGATGCTCAGGGGCGTCGCCGTGGCGGTGGCCTACTCCTCGATCCTGATCGCGGTCGCCTTCCGCAGGTTCGGCCGCAAGGACATCGTCTCCTGAGAGATCGTGGGCGCCCCCGCCGCCGCGGGCGCTCAGCCCCAGTGCGGCGGGCGTTCCTCCAGCAGGCGTGCGGTGTCGTCTTCGCCGTCGAGGCGGCCGCCCCAGCCGATGTCGGTGTCGTCGCTGGTCTGGTCATCGAGCACCGGTAGTCCCTCGTCGAAGAGGTCCACCGGACGCAGGTCATCCGGTCCGTGTGTCACGACCACATCTTAGAGACCGCCGGGCGGGAGGGCGTACGGCATCCCCCTTACCGGGGCTCGATCGCGTGGTCGCGTCCGCAATTGGACCAAGGATCCGATAACACTCCCGGAACTGTACTTCCGTCGTTACTTTGGGCTGATTTCGCAATCCTGGTATCAAACCCGGTTGAGGGTGAACCACTCCGAGTGGTACAGGACCAAACCGCTGAGCGATCTGTGACACGGTGGTCGCGAATGGTAGTGAAATCCTGCTTGTATGGCAGTGGTAGCTCCCCGCCCCCTGTTGGGAGCCTCGCTTCTGTTGTTCGTCAGTGCCGCCTGGGGGTCGGCGTTTCCACTGATGAAGGATCTGATCATCAGAATGCCGGTGACCGACCTGCTCACCGAGCGTTACGGCCTGGCCGCCCTGGTGCTGCTCGCGATCAGGCCGCGCTGCCTGCGCGGGCTGCCGGCGGCGGCCTGGTCACGGGGGGTCCTGCTGGGCGTGCTGTTCGGAGTGGGCCAGATCGCGCAGGCCGTGGCGTTGCACAGCCTGCCCTCCTCGGTGTCCGGCTTCGCGGTCGGTTGCAACGTCGTGATGACGCCCGTGCTCGGCCTGATCCTGCTGCGCATGCGCGTGTCCCGGCGGGTCTGGGTGGCGGTGGCCCTGTCGGCCGCCGCGATGTGCGTCTTCACGCTGCTCCAGGGAGTCGAGGGCCAGGGCGTCTCGGTGCTCGCGCTGTCGGGGACCCTGTTCGCCGCGGCCCTGTACGCCGCGCACACTCTCGTGCTCGGGCAGACGTCCACCGACCGTCCGGCCGACAGTTACGCGATCGCGGTAATCCAGCTCGCGACGATCGCCGTCATGACCGGGGTGCTTTCGGTGCCGGGTGGTCTGACCCTTCCGGGCAGCCCGGCCGACTGGGCGGTGCTCGGTCACCTCGCCGTGGTCTCCTGCGCGCTGGGATTCCTGGCCAGGACGTACGGCCAGGCCCACGTGCGCGCCGTACCGGCCGCGGTCCTGCTCTCCTCCCAGCCGCTGTGGGTCGCGGTGCTCGCGGTGCTCGCGTACGGCGAGGCGGTGACGCTGAGCGTCGTCATGGGCGGCGCCATGGTCGCCATCGCCATGCTGCTCGTCGTGGTGCCGGGCAGGGGCGAGGACGACGAGCCGGAAGCCGACGCCGCGGAGTCGCGCGTGACGCTGCTGCGGGCCCGGCGGGTGGCCTCACAGCGGCTGCGCTCCCTCCAGTCCTTCCAGCCGGACCAGGACGAGGACGAGGTCGAGGACGACACGGCAGGCGAGAACGCGGGCGGCCAGGCCGGGCGGCCGGGGCCCGCCCGCGGGACCTCCGCGGTGCCGGGCGGCCCGGTCTGGGACGGCGCGGGTGACATTCGCGGTCCGCGCCTGCCCCGTCCGCGTGGCGCCCCAGGCCCGGACCTGCCCCGCGCGCCCGGCGGCGCGGGCGGCGCGCCCTCCGCCCCGGCCGGCGGCGACGGGCCCGCCCCGGCGGACGGGCCGGTGGACCAGGTCGTCCAGCACGCCATCGAGGTGGTCAGGCAGCGCACCGCCCGTGAGCTGATCGAGCGGTACGCCCCGCTCGTCATCGTGGTGGACATCCCGCACCTGGGCGAGCACCTCGAAACCGGGGCCGCCGCGCTGGAACCCCTCCAGGTCCTGCCCGACGGCGACGCGCCCGGCCGCGATCGGCTGGACCTGGACCGGCTCGCCCCCGCCGACCCGGAGGCCATGTGAGGCCCGGCGGCTCACCGCCGCGCCGACGGGAAACGGGCCACGAACCTGGCGCCGCGCGGGCTGTCCTCGACGGTCAGCGATCCGCCGTGCTCCTCGGCGATCTCCCTGGCGATCGGCAGCCCGAGGCCGGTGCCCCCGGCGTCCCTGCTGCGCGCCGCGTCCAGCCGGGTGAACCGCTGGAACACCACCTCCCGCTGGTCGGGCGGGATACCGGCGCCGTCGTCGAGGACTTCGAGCACGGCGTGCCCGTCCCGGTCTCCGACCGTCACGCAGATCTCGGTGCCGGCGTGCCGTTCGGCGTTGTCCACCAGGTTGGTCAGCAGCCGGGCCAGCCGCAGCCGGTCGCCGAGCACCTCCACGCCGTCCTGAAGTCTGCGCACCACCCGAACGCGCCGCCAGCGCCGGTCCAGCTCGCCGCGCACCAGCTCCGACAGGTCCAGCCGGTCCCGTCTGGAGGGCGCGCCCGCGTCCAGCCTGGCCAGCATGAGCAGGTCGCTGACCAGCGCCTCCAGCCGTTCCAGGCTGCCGAGCTGGGCGCGGGCCAGGGAGATCCAGTCGGTGTCACCCGGGTGCAGCAGCGCGTCCTCGGCCTGCGTGCGCATCGCGGTGATCGGGCTGCGCAGGTCGTGGGAGGCGTCCGAGGCGAACCGCCGCTGCTTTTCCACCTGCGTCTCCAGGCGGTCCAGGGTGCGGTTCACGCTCTCGGCGAGGCGGCGGATCTCGTCCTGGTAGGGCGGGACCGGCACCCGCCGCCCCAGGTCGGTGGCGCTGATCTCGTCGAGTTCGGATCTGATGGCCTCGACCGGGGCCAGTGTCTTGCTGGTCGTGCGGTAGGTGCCCGCGGTGGTCACCAGCACGAGCAGCAGCGCCCCGCCGATGAGCATCGTGGAGAACAGCGGGCTGACGTACCACGGCACGTCATGGTCGGCCCCGTACACCAGCCAGTCGCCCTCCGGCTGGTGTACCCGGAAGCTCATCACCAGCATGCACTCGCCCTCGTATCCGGGGATGTCGCAGCGCAGCCGCTGGGCGCGCACCTCGGCCTCGGTCGGCTCGAAGTCGGCCATCCTGGGCATGCCGGCCATTTCCGGGGTCGCGGCCAGGACCCGCCCGCGCGCGTTCACCACCTGTACGGCGGGCACCTCCAGGCGGGTCAGGATCGGGGTCAGCCGGCCCTCCCGCAGCAGGTGGACCACCTTGATGGACGCCCCGGCGATCTGCTCGGTGCGGTCGCCCGTGGCGAGGTCGCGGACCCCGATCAGGGCCACCGCGATCCCCGCGGCGCAGATGAGTCCCATCACGAGACCGGCGCCGAGAGCCAGTCGTGTCCTGATGGACCATCTGTGCCTTCTGCTCACCCGAGCCCCCGGTAATCAGGTGATCACACTAGGGGTATGTTGCTCGGAGTCAGGGAGATTCACCGCTAACCGAGAGTAAAACTAGGGTTTGGTGGTGTAAGAGGAGAAGATCCCTTTAAGCGGTCAGGGCGGGCCACGCGATTCGCCCGATGCCCCGCGCCCCGGCTTCGGGTATACCTAGGAGCGCGACGCACATCCGCACCACGGGCGGGCCGCGATCGGCCCGCCCGCACCGCGAGCACCGCGCACGCCGCGCGCCGAGCCGCTGGAGCTGCGAGTCATGGGCGACATAACCGGTCTTACAGGCTTCTATCACATCGCCGCCGCCGACCCCGGCCGCCGTGCCGTGATCGACCAGGACGGCACGGTCACCACGTACGGCGAGCTGCTGACCCTGGTCAACGCGGTCACCCACGGGCTGCGCGCCCGTGGCGCGGGCCACGGCGACGTGGTGGCCGGGGTCCTGCCCAACGGGGTGGACGCGCTGGCCCTCCCGCTCGCCGCCTGCCAGACGGGCGTGCACTACGTCCCGGTCAACTGGCACCTCACCACCGGCGAGCTGGGCTACATCCTGCGCGACTGCGGCGCGCGGATCGTGGTCACGGCCGAGCCGTACGAGCCCGCCGTACGCGCGGGGGCGGCCGAGGGGGCCGAGGTCGTGCGGGGCGCGGCGGCGCTCGCCCACGGCATGCCGTCCGGCCCGCCGGGCGACCGGAGGGCCGGGGCGATGCTCTGGTACACCTCGGGCACCACCGGAGTGCCCAAGGGGGTGCAGCGCGTCCTGCGCGACGGCGAACCCGAAGAGGTCGTCGCGCGGCACATCTGGTTCTTCGGCGAGGTGTGCGACCTGCGGCCCGGCGACGGCGTACACCTGGTGACCGCGCCCATCTACCACTCCGCGCCCTCCGCGCACTCGTTCTTCGCCCTGCACATGGGGCACACCGTGGTCCTCGCGCCGCACTTCGACCCCGAGCGGGTGCTCGGCCTGATCGAGGAGCACGGCGTCACCAACACGCTGATGGTGCCCACGATGTTCCATCGGCTGCTGCGCCTGCCCGAGGCGGTCCGCGCGAAGTACGACGTGTCGTCACTGGCGCAGGTGATGCACACCGGAGCGGCCTGCCCGGTGCCGGTGAAGCAGGCGATCATGAGCTGGTGGGGGCCGGTGGTCTACGAGTACTACGGCTCCACCGAGTCGGCCATCCCCTTCGCCGTCAAGCCCGGCGAGTGGCTGGCCAGGCCCGGCACGGTGGGCAGGCCCTCGCCGACCTTCGAGGCCGTGATCCTCGACGACGACGGCCGCGAACTCCCGCCCGGCGAGCCCGGCCTGGTCTACGTCCGCTCCTCGGGCAACCGGTTCGAGTACCGTGACGACCCGGCCGGCACCGCGGCCAGAAAGCGCGGCGACTGGTACACCCCCGGCGACATCGGCTACTTCGACCACGACGGCTACCTGTTCCTGTGCGACCGCCGCGCCGACCTGATCATCTCCGGCGGGGTGAACATCTACCCGGCCGAGGTCGAGGCGGCCCTGATCACCCACCCCGCCGTCGCCGACGTGGCGGTGATCGGCGTGCCCGACGAGGAGTGGGGCCACAACGTGGTCGCCCTGGTGCAGCCCATACCGGCCGCGGGGCCCGGCCCGGAGCTGGCCGCGGCCCTGCTCGCGCACTGCGAGCCGCGGATCACCCGGTTCAAGCGGCCCAAGCTGATCGAGTTCGTCACCGAACTGCCGCGCACGCCCACCGGTAAGCTGTCCAGGCGGCGGATCAGGGACGACTACCTGGCCGCCCGGCCAGCACGGCCTTGATCAGCTCGCTGACCAGCGCGCTGCGGCCGGGCATCTCGGCCACCACCACGTGCTCGTGGTCGGCGTGCGCGCCGCCGCCCACCGCCCCCAGGCCGTCCAGCGTCGGGCAGCCGATCCCCGCGGTGAAGTTGCCGTCGGAGCCGCCGCCCACCGCCGTGCCGGTCAGCGGCCCGATGCCCAGGTCGGTGGCGATCTCGCAGGCCAGCTCGAACAGCGCGGCCGAGGACGCCGGTTCCAGCGGCGGCCGGTTGGGGCCGCCGATCAGTTCCAGCCTGGCCCCGGGCAGCCTGGGCGAAAGGGCGCGCATCCGCTCGTCCACCCGGTCCTGGGCGGCCTGGTCGGGCACCCGCACATCGACCCTGATGCGGGCGGCGGCGGGCACGGTGTTCGGGCTGGTGCCCGCGCTGAGCAGGGTCGGCGTGACGGTCGTGGCGCCCTCCGCCAGGCCGGCGATGGCGATCACCTGGTGGGCCAGCTCGATGCCCGCGTTGACGCCCAGCTCGGGCTCCAGGCCCGCGTGCGCGGCCTTGCCGTGCACCACCAGCTCATACCGGGAGACCCCCTTGCGCGCGGTCTTCAGCGCGCCGCCGTCCGCGCTGGCCTCCAGCACGAACGCGGCGGCCAGGCCCCGGGCGCAGTCCTCGATCAGCGGGCGCGAGGTCGGCGAGCCCAGCTCCTCATCGCCGGTGACCAGCATCGTCACGCCGTCCAGCGACGGCAGCGCGGCCAGCGCGTGGAACGCCTGCACCAGCCCCGACTTCATGTCGAAAACGCCGGGCCCGCGGGCCACACCGTCGGTGACCGACCAGGGGTGCGTGGCCAGGGTGCCGATCGGCCACACGGTGTCGTGATGGCCGAGCACCAGCACCCGGGGGACGCCGAACGTCCACCTCAGGTGCGTGACCCCGTCGATGACGATGGTCTCCGGCCGGCTCCCGAGCATCCGGGTGCCCTGGGCGGCGACCGCGTCGGCGCTGCGCGCGACCGCCGCCAGGTCGGCCGAGAAGGATTCGCACAGCACGAGCTCTTTCAGATCGGCCAGCATGTCCGCCAGCATCGCGTCCAGTGCCTCCCTCGCCGTGATCTCCGGATGATCTCCGGCCGCTGGGACGACGTTACCCCTGGGCGGGCCCGAGGAGGTACACCCCCGGCCGCGGCGCGCGGGTCAGCCGCCGGTACAGCGACGCGGTGCCCGGCCAGTTGTTGGTCACCCGGCCCGAGGCCGTGCGGTACCAGCTCAGGCAGCCGCCCTGCCAGACCATCTCGGCCATCGCCCGGTCCAGCCGGGTTCGCCAGGCGTCCATCGCCTCCCGCCGCACCTTCATGTGCCCGTGCCTGCGAATGTACGGCAGGCAGGCCAGCACGTACCGTACCTGGCACTCGATCATGAAGATGATCGAGTTGTGGCCGAGGTTGGTGTTGGGCCCATAGAGCAGGAAGAAGTCGGGAAAGCCGGGGAGCGCGATGCCGAGGTACGCCTCCGCGCCGTCCCGCCAGCGCTCGGCCAGCGAGGCGCCGTCACGGCCGGTGACCCGGGCGGGGGCCAGGAATTCGGTGCTGTGGAATCCGGTGGCGTAGATGATCGTGTCGTGGCGGCGCGGCGGGCCCTGCGCGGTCCGCACGCCCTGCCGGGTGACGCGGCTGATCGGGTCGGTCACCACCTCGACGTTGCCGCGGGTCAGCGCGGGGTAGAAGGCGCTGTCGATGACGATCCTGCGGCAGCCGATCCGGTGGCCGGGGGTCAGCTTGGCGCGCAACTGCGGATCGGGCACCTGGCGGGCGAGGTGGGACAGCGCCAGATCGCGCACCCGGCCGGCGCTCCAGCCGTCCTCGCGCAGCGCGGGATAGAGCGCGGTCTCGGCCTTGCGGTAGATCCATTCGCGGTAGGCGCGGCGCAGGAAGGGCAGGTGGCGCAGGGCGTGCCGGGCGGGTGCGGGGAAGGCCGCGTCCGGCTTGGGGGTCACCCAGTTGGGGGTGCGCTGGAAGACGTCGAGGCGGGCGGCGAGCGCGGCGACGTGCGGGATGAACTGCGCGGCGGAGGAACCGGTGCCGATGACGGCGACGTCGCGGCCGGTGAGGTCATGGCCGTGGTCCCAGCGGGCGGAGTGGAAGCTCGTTCCCGCGAAGCCGGGCATGCCGGGGATGTCGGGCAGGCGGGGGCGGTTGAGCTGGCCGACGCTCATCACCAGCACGTCGTAGGCGTCGGTGCGCTCGGTCTCGCCGTGGCGGGTGGTGACATGCCACCGGCCGCCGCTGTGGCGTGCGGCGACGACCTCCGTGTTGAAGCGGATATGTCGTCTGGCGTCGTATTTGTCGGCGCAGTGCTCTAGATGGGCGAGGATTTCGGGCTGGCCGGGATATCGGCGAGTCCACGAGTGGTACTTCTCGAACGAGTAGGAGTACAGGTGGGACGGGATGTCACAGCCCGCGCCCGGATAGGTGTTGTCCCGCCAGGTGCCGCCCACCCGACCCGCCTTCTCGTAGAGGTGAACGACGAGATCCCCGCCGCCCGCAGCCGGATGGCCATGCACAATCCGCCGAAACCCGCGCCGACGATCGCGACCGTGGGCATGCCCCGCCCTCCCGTGTCAGGATGCGCTTCCAGTATGAACGCCCGGTAGGGTGCGCAACGTGCCAGGAGGAACGCTTGCCCCCGTGATCGCGGAGATCGAGTCGATGTACGAGCCCGGCTGGGCCGAGTCGTGGGACGCCGTGGGGCTGGTCTGCGGTGATCCGGAGGCGGCCGTACGGAAGATCCTTTTCGCCGTCGACCCGGTCGCCGTCGTCGCCGCCGAGGCGCTGGACTGGCGGGCCGACCTCATCGTCGTCCACCACCCGCTCTACCTGCGCGGCACCACCAGCGTCGCGGCCACCACGGCCAAGGGCCGCCTCGTGCACACGCTGATCGGCAACGGCGTCGCGCTCTACACCGCCCACACCAACGCCGACGTCGCCGACCCCGGCGTCTCCGACGCCCTGGCCCGCGCGGTCGGCCTCACCGGCGATCTCGTCCCGCTGGCGCCCGCGCCGGGCGACCCGCGCCGGGGGCTCGGCCGGATCGGCAGCCTGCCCGCTCCGATGACCCTCGCCGCGTTCGCCGAACGTGCCGCGCGCGGACTGCCCCGCACCGCCTGGGGCGTACGCGTCGCCGGAGACCCCGATCGGATCCTGCACAAGGTCGCGGTGAGCGGCGGGGCCGGTGACTCCCTGCTCAGTGCCGCCCACGCCGCCGGAGTCGACGCCTTCCTCACCGCCGACCTGCGGCATCACCCGGCCGGGGAGTTCGTCGAGGAGGGCGGGCCCGCGCTGCTGGACGCGGCCCACTGGGCCACCGAATGGCCGTGGCTGGCCGATGCCGCCGCCCGTCTCGCGTCCCGGTTGGGCGCTCGGGGGATTACTGTTGAGACGCGCGTTTCCGCCACGGTCACGGACGCCTGGACCACAACAGCACAGTGCGAGGATACGAAGTGAAAGCAGCCCCGGAAGCCCAGAAGCGACTGCTCCAGCTCGCGGAGCTCGACTCCATCCTCGACCGGCTGGCTCATCGCCGCCGCACCCTGCCGGAGCTGGCCGAGATCGACGAGGCCGCGGCCCGGCAGGCCCGCCTCACCACCCAGGTGATCACCGCCGAGACCGAGGCGAGCGACCTCGCCCGCGACCAGGCCAAGGCCGAGCGCGACGTCGACGCGGTGCGCAGCCGGGCCGAGCGCGACCAGACCCGCCTGGACTCGGGGCAGGTGGGCTCGCCCAAGGAACTGGCCGGTCTGCAGTCGGAGATCGCCTCGCTGCAGCGCAGGCAGGGTGATCTCGAAGAGGTCGTTCTTGAGATCATGGAGCGCCGCGAGGGCTCCGACGCCAAGGTCGCCACCCTCGGTGCCGAACGCGACGAGGCCGCCGCCACCCGCGCCGCCGCCGAGGAGCGCCGCGACGCCGCCTTCGCCGAGATCGACAAGGAGCACGCCGAGAACGCCGGCAAGCGCGCGGCCATCGTCGGCGAGATCCCCGCCGACCTGCTCGCCCTGTACGAGAAGTTGCGCGGCCAGTACGGCGTGGGCGCGGCGATGCTGCACGGCGGCAGGTGCCAGGGCTGCAAGGTCTCCCTGTCCATCGCCGACCTCAACCGGATCAGGTCCGCCGCCCCCGACGAGGTCGTCCGCTGCGAGGAGTGCCGCCGTATCCTCGTCCGCACCGCAGAGTCCGGGCTGTGACCGCCGGTCCCTTCGTCATCGAGGCCGACGGCGGATCGCGGGGCAACCCCGGACCGGCCGGCTACGGGGCCGTGCTGAAGACCGGCGGCGGCCGGATCGTGGCCGAGACCGCCGAGGCGATCGGCGTCGCGACCAACAACGTCGCCGAGTACCGCGGCCTGATCGCCGGGCTCGGCATCGCGCTCGCGCACGGCGGCGAGGGCGTGGCGGTCGAGGTGCGAATGGACTCCAAGCTGGTCATCGAGCAGATGGCCGGGCGCTGGAAGGTCAAGCACGAAGGGCTGCGGCCCCTCGCCATCGAGGCGGCGGGGCTCGCCCGCCGGCTCCGGGTCACCTGGACCTGGATCCCGCGCGAGCGCAACACCCACGCCGACCGCCTCGCCAACGAGGCCATGGACGCCGCCGCCGAGGGCCTGACCTGGAGCGCGTCGGCGGCCCCTGCCGAGTCCGCACCCGACGACGGCCTCCTCCCCACCGAGGGCCCCAGCCAACCGGCCGCGCCTGACGGCGGTCTCTTCCCCGCGGACGGCACCGACCCGCTGGCCGCGGTCCCTGCCGGTGAGGCGAAGGGCACCGGCTGGCGGGGGCCGGTCACCGCCGCGACCACGCTGCTGCTGTTGCGGCACGGCGAGACCCCGCTGTCGGCCGAGCGCCGCTTCTCCGGCGTCGGCGACCCCGAACTGACCCCCGGAGGGGTCGCCCAGGCCGAGGCGGCGGCGGTACGCCTGGCCGGCAAGCCGTACGAGATCGACGTGATCGTGACCTCGCCGCTGGCCAGGGCCCGCGGCACCGCCGCCATCGTCGCCGCGCGCGCCGGCGCGCCGGTCATCGTGGACGACGGGCTGCGCGAGGCCGACTTCGGCGATTGGGAGGGCAGCACGTTCACCGAGGTCCGGCGCAACTGGCCGGACGCCCTCACCGCCTGGCTGGCCGACCCGGCCATCGCGCCGCCCGGCGGGGAGAGCTTCGAGTCCGTCTCCCATCGCGTCCAGGACACCTTGGAACGCCTGCTCGCCGACCACGCGGGCAAGACCATCCTCGCCGTCTCGCACGTCACCCCGATCAAGACCTTCCTGCGCCTCGCCCTCGCCGCCCCGCCGGCCGCCCTCTACCGCATGCACCTCGACCTGGCCTGCCTGTCGGTGATCGAGTACTACGCGGACGGCCCCGCCGTGGTGAAGTCCCTCAACGACACCGCGCACCTGTCCTGAAACAACCGATAAGCTGAAGGACACGGCGGACGAGCCGGCCGGGCGGCCGCGTCGGGCCCCTTTCCATGGGGGCCCGCCGAGGAAGGTCCGGGCTCCACAGGGCAGGGTGATCGGTAACACCGACCCGGGGCGACCCGCGGGAAAGTGCCACAGAAAGCAGACCGCCTCCCGGTTCGCCGGGAGGTAAGGGTGAAAGGGTGGTGTAAGAGACCACCAGCGCCCACGGTGACGTGGGCGGCTCGGTAAACCCCACCCGGAGCAAGGTCAAGAAGGGGACGGCCCGAAAGGGCCGCCTCCGCGCGCGACGTTCGAGGGCGGCCCGCCCGAGCCGCGCGGGTAGATCGCTTGAGGCCGTCGGCAACGACGGCCCTAGATGGATGGCCGCCGCCCGCCCCCGGGCGGGCACAGAACCCGGCCTACAGGCCGACTCGTCCGCCTTGCCACCTTCCGGCCCCCTCGCCGGTCAGGGGCGCAGGCCGAGGGCGGGGAGGATGGCCTGGTCGACGATGGCGGTGAGATAGTCCTCGTCGGGTGGGGCGCTCGTGTCGATCAGGCGCTTGACCACCAGGGCCTCGCCGATGTCGAGCACGACCGGGGTGAGCAGGGCGGCGGGGAAGTGGCCGCGGTCGGCGTAGTGGCATAGCACGGTCTTGGTGAACGTGCCGCCGCGCGGGGCGAAGACCTGCTCGAACAGCGGCTGGGAGAGCTGCGCGACCCCCTTGGGGTCGGTGAGGATGGCCGCGACCGCGCGGCCCGCCGGGCTGAGCGCCCAGGCGACCATGAGCTTGAGGGCGCGTACGAGGTCTCCGCGCAGGTCGTCGGACCCGGGGGTGGGCTCCTCGATCGGGTGCATGTGGTAAAGCGCGTCGAGCAGTACCTCGACGGGGTCGGACCAGCGGCGGTACAGCGTCGTGCGGGCCGTCGCCGCCCGTTTGGCGATGCCGTCCATGGTCAGACGGCCGATGCCGACGTCGGCCACCTCCTCCAGCACCGCCGTGTGGATGGCGTCGATCAGCTTCTCGCGGGGACGCCGGGTTCGTCCGCTCACCTTCACCCCTTGCTTTAGCTACACGCGTGTAGCTATTTTGAGCGATAGCTACAGCCGTGTATCTATCACCGAGGGGACAGCCATGTCCATTTCTTACCCCGCCGCCCCGCCCTCCCCCTGGCTCTTATACACATCTCCGAGCCCACGAGACTAGCGCTCAACTCGTATGGCGTCTTCTGCGTGAAAAAAAAAA
>NZ_POUA01000549.1 GCF_003236385.1 Spongiactinospora gelatinilytica | reverse complement strand
AGGGTGGCGCGGCGCGGCCCGAAACACAGGTAGTAGGCGATCTCCATGGGGTCACTGATCGAGCGCCGGGCCACCAGCCAGTGTCCCCGGCCTTTGCGCCACCGGGTGCCGATCGCGATACGCGCCCTGGTAGGTGTAGTCGTAGGTGTGCCTGGCGGCATAGTCGACCTCGGGGTCGGGGTCGGTGGGATCGACCCAGGAGGTGTCCCGCTTGCTGGGCCACTTGTCCCAGCGGCCGAGGACCATGGTCGTGGACGTGGGGCTGCACCACGCCTCGCCGCCGCCGTCCCATTCGGGGTAGTGCCCCTCGTGGACGTTCTGCGACCGGCGCGGTACGTCGAGTTCGACGCCCCACGCGCCGCCGCCCGGGCTGACCGGCACGCTCGCGCGGTCCGGTACGGCGGACGCCATCGCGCCGAGCGCGGTCACGACCGGCCCCCGGGACTGGCCCGGCTTGCGGTAGAGGGTGACGCGCAACTGGTAGGAGTCGATCGGCCTGCCCTTGGCGGCGACGAAGGTGTCCACCGCCACGCTGCCGTCGGCGTCGCCCTGGCCGCGTACGGACGTGCGCTGGATGTCCGCGTCGCCGTACGCCCAGCGGCCGAGGACGTACCACTTGGTGTCGGGGGTGGTGCCGCGCATGTCCACCTGGATCCAGGTGCCCGCCGGGGTGTCGGCGGTCCAGGAGGCGACGAGTTCGGTGGCGGCGAACCCGACGGCCCGGCCGGAACCGGTCCAGCGGGCGTACTCCCAGGTCTTGGCGCCCAGCGCGTCGGTGTAGGTGACGGTGCCCACGGCCTTGCCGAAGCGCAGCGCGCCGCCGGCGGCGGAGGTGCCCTCCTGGGTGCCCGCGGGGAAGGCGGCCCGTTGGTAGACGACTTCGGGGATCTGCGCGGGGGCCCTCGCGGCGGCGGCCGCGCCGGTTACCGGGCCCGTCACCGGGGCCGCGACGAGGACCAATGACATGAGCGCTACGGTCGGCTTGCGCATGTGACCTCACTTAGGGGCTCGACGCGGGGAATGTAGTTCGCCGGTCGGGCGCGCACATCGGAGATGTTACGTATCGCGCGCGGAACCCGGGCCACTCCGGCGAAGTTCCACACTTTCCCGATTTCCGGACATCCCCTTTGTCGTGGTCACCAAGCTCCTATTCTCATGAAAGGCTGTTGGCGATCATGGACCCCCCATCCTCGGAAGGACCGACCGCCATGGCCGGCGCCAGCGACCCCGCCCCCCCCGGACTCGACCCGACCGTCCCGCACACCGCCCGCGTCTGGAACTACTGGCTGGGCGGCAAGGACAACCACGCCCCCGACCGGGCGGTCGGCGAGCGGATCCGCCAGGTGATCCCGGACATCGCCGAGTCGGCCCGCGCCGACCGGATGTTCCTCGGCCTGGCCGTCCGCTACCTGGCGGGCGAGGCGGGCATCCGGCAGTTCCTGGACCTGGGCACCGGCCTGCCCACCGCCGGCAACACGCATGAGATCGCGCAGCGCGTCGCCCCCGAGTCCCGGATCGTGTACGTGGACGACGACCCCCTCGTACTCAGCCACGCCCGCGCCCTCCTCGTCGGCACCCCCGAGGGCCGGACCGACTACCTCCACGCCGACGTACGTGATCCCGGCGCGGTGCCCTCGGGCGGCCATCTCGCCATCGCCCACCCCACCGACGAGGTCAACGCGGCGGCGGCGCGAGGCCGTCCGGATCGGCAACGAGGCGGGAGTGGCCGAAATGTGCCTGCGCGGGAAGGACCGGCTCGCCGCGTTCTTCGACGGGCTGGAACTGCTGCCACCCGCGGTCGTCTCATGCTCCCGGTGGCGTCCCGAGGAGTCGCCGTTCGGGGTTCCGGATGAGGTTTATCAGTTCTGCGGGCTTGCCAGAAAGCGGTGAGGCGGGTGGGAGCGCGCTGCTGTGTGACACGGTATGCAGGTTACGGGCGGACCGTATCATCGAAACGTGACCGCACTTTATACCTAAGTACGCTTGTATTGCCAAATACGGCCCCGCTTTTATTCTGACATCGTGAGGGCCGCCTTCTATTGGATAAGACTTCCCAAGTACAGTGCCTCTTCCTGCTTTAAGAAGGATTCACGACCTTCTGCCCTTACGATGTGGGTGGCATTGTGCTAGGCGGAGGTATCTGATGGTTCGATACACTTTGGGGAAGGAAGACAAGGGCGGCGCGCGCGATCCCGTGCCACTGGGAGCCGTCGGCGCCCTTCCTGCCTTCGCCGATGTCGGCATAGTGCTCGCCGAGGCGGTGGGGAGGATCACCCCCGACGACTTACTCTCCGCTGATCACGGATACACTCAAACGGACAGAAAGCAGATCCTCGCCCATGTCCGGCTGCGCGACATGCGCTCGATCAGCAAAATGGCCGCGACCAGTCTTACCCGGGCACTGCGCGGAAGTGACAAGAAAAGGGGCTCTTCACTTATCTGTGCACTGAGTACCCGCTTTAGCCGTGGCTTCGACAACTCCGATGGACTCTCAGCAGAGACCTGCGTCAACCTCCTGCACGCGAGCACGGCGGCCGGGGCGCTGGCCGAGGCGCCGCAGATCGCCGAGGCGCTGACGAGCCTGGACGGACTCACCGGCAACTTCATCGACCTGGTGCTGATCGACATCTTCCGGCACGACCACGCGCTGTCCGGGCTGGCGCTCGCCCTGCTGCTCTCTTCCACCGAGCGGATGGCCCCGCAGGCCGCCGACGTGCTCCGCACGGCGTGGGACCAGTTGCGAGAGGGCCAGGCCAGGCTGCCCGAGGTACCGATCTCGCTGACCGAACTCCGCGCCATCGCCGCGGCCGAGGCGAGCGCGGCTGCGGAAGCGGAGGCGCAAGCGGAAGCGGCGGCCAAGGCGGCGGCGGTCGCGGTGAAGGCCGTCGCCCCGCCCGCGAAGGCGGCGGCGGTGGGCAATGGCGCGGCTCCCGCCGTGGCGGCGGAGCCGGAACCCCGTTCGCCGGTCGCGCCTGCTGCCGCCGAGGCCGCGTTCGATGGGACCGCGTTCGATGGGACCGCGTTCGATGGGACCGCGTTCGACGAGTTGCGCGCGGGTCTGGAACGGTTGCGCGCGTCGTTCGCCGCGGCGGCCGGTTCGGCCGAGCGGGTACGGCAGGCGTACGCCGACCAGCGCCGCCCGGCCCAGCACGACCTGAGCGCGCTCAACGGGCTCGCCGGTGAGTTCGACGACCTGCGCGCCCGCGTCGAGGCGGCGTGCGGCGGTCAGGTCACCGAGGCCAGCGCCGACGCCCTGGAAGAGGTGCTGGACCAGGCCGTGACCGCTCACTTCCGGCGGCACCGGGTACGCGCCCTGGCCGAGGTCGCCGGGCCTTCGGTGCTGGAGGCACTGCTTTCGGAGGTACGCGAGGGGGCGCTGGTGGGCGCGCCGGGCCTGGAGACCCTGGCCGACCTGATCAGCCTGGGCGGCGACCCGGACGCCTTCCTGGAGAGGTTCAGCTTGCAGGAACGGTTCCGGCAGGAGGCCCCGGACCACTGGGCGCCGGTCGCGGGCGCCGCCGCCGAGGGCCTGCTCACCCTGCCCGACCGACCCCCACACCC
>NZ_POUA01000548.1 GCF_003236385.1 Spongiactinospora gelatinilytica | reverse complement strand
TCCCCCAGAGCGCACATCGACGCCATCCCCCTGCCTCCGGCAAGCCGATGCGCCCCGCGCCCCCAAAGGGTTTCCCTCCGCTCGGACGACCTTCCCTGTGCCGGGCTCTGCCCGCCGTACGGCAAGCCCCACTCCCCCGACCACCATCGCTGGTCCCGCTCCGGTGCCCGGCATATCGCATGCGCCGTGGCACCTCGCCGTTCCAGCACCGGCCAAGAGGCGGCGGTCAGCGGCAGATGCGCCCGGGAGTCTCGGCACCTGATGAACCGTCGGTGGGCCTGAGCGGGGCATTCCCGGCAGGCCCGCCCCCGCCGCTGGCAGCCCTTCCAGCAATACGGCGGTGGGCTAGTTCATGCGGGCATGACGACGGTACGCGCGAAGCAGGGTACGTTCGGCCCGCCCGGCTCAGCTCAGCGGCGGTGGGCCCAGATCGTGCCGTTGCCACCCGAAGATGCCGCGCCGACCGCCCAGACGGAACCGCCGCTCTCCAACTGGATGGCGAGGTCACGGACGGACGCGCGCTGGTTCGGTGGAGCCGGAAAAGCACCCGGCTCGACGCTGTCGGGGCCGATGTGCAAGAACCCGCTGCCTCCACCCTTGGCGTCGTAGACGACCCAGGCCCCGCCTCTGCCGTCGGGCTCCGCCTGGGCGCGCGGCTGGATGCCCGGCTCACCACGGACCTCGAAGCGGAAGCTGCCCAGATAGCCGGACAGCAGCAAGGTCTCACCGCAAAAGGACCGTTTCGCGCCGCCGCACGGCCAGGCGGCCCAGCCGACGGCCATCACCCGGCCGGTCTCACCGTCGACCGCGACATCCGTCAACTCCGAGACCTGGCCCGCATGTGCGGACGGGATCGCGGGAAGCGCGACCGCGCGCCAGGTCTTGCCGGTCCAGCGGGCCAGAGCCGCCTTGCCCCATACCGAGCCCGCCGCCCACGCGCCGTCGAGTCCTTTGACCACGATCGGCGTGCGGACCTTGCGCCACACCGACCCGGTCAACCGCCGCAGCGTGGACCGCGCCTTCCAGCCGGCCTTACCGGCCGACGGGAACGCGTTGGAGTTCTCGATGACCCAAAGGTTCTCGCCGATGGAGTACGCCCGATCCACCAGGCCGTGGGGCCATCGCTTGACCTGCCACCGCTTGCCGTCCCACCGGGCGTACCGCGACGCGCCGAACGCCCAGACCCTGGTGTCGGACGCCGACGCCAGCCGCTTCATCCGGAACCCCGGCCCGGTGACCCGCTTGAAGGCGGACCGGCCACCCCTCAACAGGAACGACTCGACGCCACCCGGGCGCCTCGTCCCGGCGACCCAGACCGCCCCACCAGGCGTCACCGTCACCGCGTCGTAGGAGTCGCGGCGGTCGTTATGTACGACACTCCACTGACCGGCCGGTGCCACAGCATCGGCAGCGGCGGCCGACCCCATGGCGACGAGAAGGGCGACGGCTGCAGCGGTAGCGCGAGACAGTACTCCCATAAAGGTGAGACGCGCCTTTCGGAGGAATCGTTGGCACGCCGACGGGGCGTGGGCCGGTGAGATCCGAACCTACCGCCCGCCATCGACCGCACGCCATCCGCGCATTGGGGGGTGCGGCAGCTCACAAGATGATCGCCGATGCCATACTGCGGACGGCCCTGTACCGGCTGATGTTCGCCTCCCCGGCGGGCGACCCGGCCGCGATCCAAGCGGCGACCCGGGCGGCCGACCGCGCCATGGACGAGTTCTTGGCCATCGTTGGCGATCTGATCGGGGCACGGGACGCCCGTCGGTTCGCCGCGCTGCTACTGACCAGCGCGCATGGGATCACGGATATGGAGGTCAGCGGCCACCTATCCGCGGACAAATGGCACATCACGGCTGAGGAGCTCGTCTCGACCCTGATCACCATGATCGACCAGCAGGCCCGCAGCGGGTAGCCGTGCGGGAGCGGCAGCGCACCGCTCCCGTTGTCACGCGAGTTCTGCGCCCCGCTTCGCCTCCAGCCCGACCCGCTGACGGCGACCACGCCGGCGGAGTTCGTGGAACTGATGGGCGGTACCGGGTGTGGGCCGACGAGCCCAGCCTGCGAGAACTCGTCAGGCGGGCACGCAAGGCCTTCGGGGCCGTCCGGAAAGCTGGTGGAGAGCTTCATCTGGGCCTGCTGCGGGCGGTATGGACGATGGCATGGCGAAGGCTGCGCACGCGGCACCAACTCGCCAAGAACGAAGGGCCGGGCCCCGGTAACCATCTTGCCGACCGGGAGTTGATTGCTGCTCCCCGGCCCGACGTCCCCTTCCCCGCCGCCCGGCCGCCCGGCACGGGTCTCGGGGTTTCCGGAAGGTGCGCGTGGAGGCCAGCGTGCCGGATCAGCGCTAGATCGGGCGCCGTGCGCCTAGTTAGGCTGAATGCAGAAGCGTATGTCAAGGGTACGTTCGTGTATAGGTGCGCGGACAAACAGGTTCGTCGCCGCTCTGATGTGGGGCGGCTTCGAAGATCTGCGCGACAAATATGCGAAGACCCTGTCCAGCGGCAGAAGTGGTTTTCTGACCGGCTTGTCCAGGCGACGTGGAGATCGGGGTCCGCGAAGTGTCTAAGACAGCTCTCACCGGCGCGGCGATCGAGATCCTTGGGTTCCTCAATGTCATCCTCTATCGAGCGTCCAAGGGGTACATCATCCTGTACAGGTTCCGCCCGCAGAGCTGTCTGACCCTGAACCTGGCCTGCGACGATGAGTCCGCACCGAACACGGTGATCCTCCCGTACGTGAAGGAGCGCGGGGATTATGTGGTGCTTGGGGACCTGCGTATCGAGGAGGCCGGTTTCTCGCCGTCTCGGATCTTGGATGCGAGCCAGATAGAGGTCGAGGTCGACGGATCTCTGTTTGAAGCCGAACGCGTCGGCCTAGGCGGCCCTCGGGAGCGCAGTGAACTACTCGCGCGAGTTCGGAAGCAGGTCTCCTGGACTGACAGGCACGAAATAGACGAGCGAGGCCAATTTCCGATCGCCCGATTGAGAAAGCTCTAGATGAGCCGTTGCAGCCAGCCAGGCCAAGAGGCCGATGGACAAGCGGTCACCATCATGGCTGCCGCCTCTCCGTCGGCCCCTTTCTGCGAGAGACCCGCTATTTCCTACCCACACCAACAGCCGGCGGTACCGCTTGTCGCGACGCAGGAACCGACCATGCGGCACCCACACGGACGGTGATGTAGGCTCGCGTTCTATAGGTACGACCGCTGTTCACGTGAGCGCAGTTGTAGGCGGTGCCTGACGCGGGCGGCGCCCTCGGTGTGCAGCGCCCGCAGGTTGTCCGGGTCGGGGATGTGCCAGCCCGGCTCGCCGCGGCGAGTCTTTACCTTCGTCCCGCCGGACTTGTTCCTGGCCACCGCTTCCCGCACAGCACGGCTGAGCAAGGCGAAGGCGATTGGATGCGCGGAACGCGAGCCCGCTGGAGGCGGGCATTGGGCCCGGCGCGGTGCCCCAGCAGGGAAGGGACGGCTGAGCGGAGCGAAGGCGATTGGGCGCGGTGCGGTGGCCTGGTAGGGAAGGGACGGGTGAGCGGAGCGAGGGCCGTTGGGGGGCGTGGCGGCGTGGCCTGTCGGAGTCCGAGGGGCAGGGG
>NZ_POUA01000547.1 GCF_003236385.1 Spongiactinospora gelatinilytica | reverse complement strand
CCGAGCTGGTCGCCGAGCTGACCGCCGAGCCGCCGGGCGGGCCGCTGGTGGTGGGCGACGAGCGGATCAGGGCGTTCCTGGAGTCCGTCTCGCGCCGCCTGGTCGCCCCGGCGCCGGCCCGCCGCCACCCCGAGCTGACCGCGCTCGGCTACTTCCTGCGCCGCTCGGCCGTCACCCGCACGCTGGAGGCGCTGCGGCCGGACGACCCCGCGCGGCTGCGGGTCCCGCGCGGGCTGGTCTTCCACATCCCGCCCGCCAACGTGGACACGCTGTTCGTCTACTCCTGGGCGCTGTCCGCGCTGACCGGCAACCGCAACGTGGTACGGCTGTCGCCCCGGGCGGGCGGCCCGGCGCTGGCCATGATCGAGGTGCTGCTCGACGCGCTCGCCGACGCCCATCCGGCGGTGGCCCACTCCCAGCGGGTGATCGGCTACGACCGTTCGGCGGAGGTGACCGGGCTGCTGTCGGCGGCCTGTGACCTGCGGGTGATCTGGGGCGGCGATGCCTCGGTACGCGAGATCCGGCGGCACCCACTGGCCCCGCACGCCCGCGACGTGACCTTCCCGGACCGCTCGTCGTTCGCGGTGATCCGCACCGCCTGGTGGCAGGACGCGCCGCCGGGCGCGCGCGAGCGGGCCGCCGAGGGCTTCGCCAACGACGCCTACTGGTTCGGGCAGGCCGCCTGCGCCTCACCGCGCACGATCTTCTGGATCGGCCCCGGCGACCACGCCGGTCCCGCTCGCGACCTGGGCGAACGCCTGGCGACGCTGGCCCGCGACCGCTGGCCGGTGGACCCGGCGATGGCGGTGCGCAAACGCGTCGCCGCCTACGGCCTGGCCGCCGACGGCGTGGCCGCCAGGCTGTCCTTCCACGGCAACGAGGTGACCGCCGTGGAGTTGCGCGATCCCGCCGCGCTCCCCCGCCACTGGCTGGGCGCCGGGGTGTTCGCGCACGCCAGGCTCGACTCCCTGGACGGGCTGCTGCCGGTGGTGCGCCGGGCCGACCAGACGATGACCCACCTCGGCTTCGACGCGGCCGAGTTGCGCGAGCTGGCCGGGAAGCTGACCGGGCGGGGCGTGGACCGCATGGTGCCGGTGGGTTCGGCGCTGCGCTTCGACGGCGTATGGGACGGCATGGACCTCCCGGCCGAGTTCACCCGGCTGGTGACGGTCACCCCGTGAGCGCGGCGGGCCGGTCCCGGAAGACCCAGCGGTCGAGTACGGCGAAGCGCACGATGGTCATCGCCACGTAGGCGAGCAACAGCGCGGCCACCTCCAGGGCCCGCCCGTGCCCCGGTAGGGCGTGCACGGCCGTCACCACCACCGTGGTGGTGAACAGGTAGTTGACCACGAACAGCAGTCCGGCGCGGGAGTGCACGCGGGCCCGCGCGCCGCCGCGCCTGCCGAACGTCCAGCGCCGGTTGGCCTCGGTGTTGGCCGCCGCGGTCACGGCGAGCGCGGCCAGGTTGGCCCACTCCGGCGACCAGACCGTGCGCAGCGCCGCGTACAGCGAGGTGTGCGCGATCGTGGACACCACGCCGATCAGCGCGAACGACACCAGCTTGGCCAGCAGCGGGTTGGTCGCCGGGGCGACCACCGCGTCGGGGTGGACGGGCGCGAGTTCGCGGCGCGGCGGCAGGTCCACCCTGCCGTGGCCGGCCGACATGCGCCGGGCGACGCGGACCATGCCGCGGATGTCCTGCCAGGCCGTGCCGACCACGTTGACCCGCGAGTCCACGTCCTCGAACCAGTCCACCGGCGTCTCGTGGACGCGCAGCCCGTTGTGCTCGGCGAGCAGCAGGAGTTCGGTGTCGAAGAACCAGGCGTCGTCCTGGACGCGCTGGAGCAGCGGGCGCACCACGTCGGCGCGTACCGCCTTGAAGCCGCACTGCGCGTCGCGGAACCCCGCGCCGAAGCTGAGCCGCAGCGCCAGGTTGTAGCAGCGTGAGATCAGTTCCCGCCGGGCGGTGCGGCGCACCCGCGAGGACCTGGCCAGCCGGGAGCCGATGCCGATCTCGGAGTGCCCGCTGACCAGCGGGGCCACCATCGGCAGCAGGGCGTCCAGGTGGGTGGACAGATCGACGTCCATGTAGGCGACGATCTCGGCGGGACTGCGGCTCCAGGCGTGCCGCAGGGCCGCGCCGCGCCCCCGCACCTCGATCCTGGTCGCATGGACGTCGGGCAGCCGGGCGGCGAGGTCGCGGGCGATGTCCCAGGTGGCGTCGGTGCTGCCGTTGTCGGCGATGGTGATCCGCCAGGTCAGCGGGAACGAGTCGCGCAGGAAGGCGTGCAGCGTCTCGACGCAGCCGGGCAGCGCGCGTTCCTCGTTCAGCACCGGGACCACGATGTCCACCGTGGGCGGTTTGACCGGTTCGTCGGTACTGTGCACGCCCGGTAGGCGTGTGGCGACGGCGTCCTCGACGGCGTTCTCCCCCACCGGGCACCTCCGGGTGTCGTCCCTGACGGTTTCCCGGTCAGTCTCGGCGGCGGTCACGGGCGGGCCGCCCGGCGCCGCGCCGGGGGCGGTGTACTGATGACGCGGCCTTTACACGACCGGGGAGAAGATGTCGGGGTTCGCCGCCCAAGGGGTGATCTGGTAGACCGCGCAGTCGCCCGCGCGGAAGCGCAGCGCGGTGTACCGGCCGACGTCGTCGCTGAGCAGGGGGTCACGTTCGTCCACCAACAACCAGCGCACGCCGTGGCCGGTGAGCAGGCGGCGCACCGCCTCCCTGGACGGCTGCCGGAACACCGCGTCGTTGGCCGCGAGCCTGGCCTGGTCCCAGAAGATGAACGTGGTGTAGCGGTCGGCCAGGTAGTCGACCACCCGGCCGAGGTTGGTCGGGGTGTAGCCCCAGCCTTCGACGAGCATCCGGCGCTCGCTGTAGGCCGAGGCCCAGAAGTGCCGGTTGTCGCAGTGGCGCACCCGCACGCCCCGGCAGTGGACGTTGGTGGCGACGACCTCGTGCGGGCCGGTGTTGGCCCGCAGCCAGCGGGCCGCCTCCATTCCGCCGCGCGGCACCTCGGGCACCTCGGGAATCGCGTGCGGCCCGCCGGAGTAGGCGTGCAACTGCCCGGTGACCTGCGGTCCGGCGCACAGTCCGGCGAGCACCAGCAGCACCGCCGCCACGCCGCCGGTGGAGCACAGCACGGCCAGCGCGGTCAGCGCGGCGGCCCCGGCCAGGATCGCGACCGGCACGAGGGCGCTGTCCAGGGTCAGCGCGGTGCCGGCGGCGCTCCTGGTCTCCACGGCGAGGGCCGCGCCGCCGGCCGGGCAGACGGCGAACAGCGCCGGCCGTACCCGGGCGGGGACGCGCGCGAGCGCCGCGCGCAGCCCGGCCGCCGCGAGCACCGCCAGGTACGGCCAGCCGCCGCGCAGGAAGTAGAGCTGGCTCACGCCCGGGTGCCCGAACAGCAGGGCCGCGCCCGCCGAGGCCAGGCCGATCCCCAGGCAGACGAGCGCCATCGGGTTCTTCCAGTGCCCGCGGCGCAGCAGCAGGACCCCGGCGGCGGCGAAGGCGATGGCCCAGCCCGCGCCGAGCGCGACGCTGACCGCCATGGTGAGCCGGGCGGGGTCGTCGCCGGGGTCCTGCTGCTGCGCCGCGGGCACTGGAA
>NZ_POUA01000546.1 GCF_003236385.1 Spongiactinospora gelatinilytica | reverse complement strand
GCGTGAGGCGGAGGACCCGGGGCTGCGGGGCCTGAGCCTGGTACGTGCCGGCCGACGCCGGCGCCGCCAGGGCCAGTACGCCCGCGAGAGCGAACCCCCAGGCCGTCCCCAGCCGGATCACGCGATGCGCCGGTCCTGAGCGGTGCTCGGCTGCTCCGTGACGTTGCCCATGGCGCGGTTGCCCGCGTGCTGGGGCCGTCCGCCCTGCATGAACCTGTCGATCAGGGCCAGCGCGACCGCCGAAAGAATGAATGTCAGGTGGATGAGCGTCTTCCATAGAAGTTCCCTATCGGTGACGGCCGGACGGCCGGCGTTGATGAATATCTGCAACAGGTGGATGGAAGAGATGCCGATGATCGCCATGGCCAGCTTGACCTTGAGCACATTGGCGTTGACGTGGGACAGCCACTGGGGCTGGTCCGGGTGTCCCTCGATGCGCAGCCGGGAGACGAAGGTCTCGTAGCCGCCGATGATCACCATGATGAGCAGATTGGAGATCATCACGACGTCGACCAGAGCGAGGACGATCAGCATGATGGTGGTCTCCGCGGCCTTGCCGCCGAAACCCAGCACGATCAGGTGTTTGAGCTCCACCATGAAGCGCCAGACGTAGACCACCTGCGCGACGATGAGACCAAGGTAGAGCGGGGCCTGAATCCATCGGCTGAGGAACATGAAATAGCCCAGCCGGCTCGTCGGCGTTTCCTGTGAATTCGGTGCGCTCGGCACCGGGCGGAGGGAGGGCACCACGGACCCCTACTTCGGCGGCGGGATGACGTAGATGGTGGGCTGCTCGACGAGAACGTCGAAGATCAACCAGCCGACCGGGTCGCTCACCCGGGGCTGGGCGTGGGCGGCGGGAGCGGGGGCGATCGCGGCGACGGCGAGGGTCGCCGTGGCCGCGGCACCGACGATCACTGCTCGAATGTTCACGCGACTCCTTGTACTACGTAACGGGAAGGGGCTGTCACGCTAGGTATCCGGTCAAGTGCCGCCCGAAACCTTGAGTAAATAGCTGAATTTTCTTCTACGAAAGCAGTCGGAATTCATGGCAGGAAAGGCCGCCGGGTGTCGCCACCCGGCGGCCCGTTCTCGTTGATTCGGCTCAGGGAGCGGGGTTCAGGCAACTCACCAGTGGCGCCTCCGCCGGTGCACCGGTGAGGGCGGCGGGATCGGTCGCGACGGTCGACAGGTCTGTGGCACCGGTCAGCGCGCAGTTGAGCAGGTCAGAGGGATTGATGGCCGCGGAGGCGACCGAGGCGGCCGAGCCGGCGGCGAGCAGGCCGCCGGCGAGGGCGGCCATGGTGAACATTCGGGCGATGGGGCGCATGTCGAACCTCCTAGATCATGGAATGAACACCTCTACTTGCATTACCCAGAGTATGCGCTCGATAACGTTGAGTCCTAGATTTGGTACGATCCGATTCCCCGTTCACACCAGGCAAACCCATTTATATCGACAGAGCCGTCAACTGCTACTTTTGGTGCTGATTAGCGGGCCGTCACCCCCTGATCGGGCACACGGCACGAACGGCAAGGAGGGCGATGTACTTCACCGATCGGGGCATCGAGGAGCTCGTGGAGCGCCGCGGAGAAGAAGAGGTCAGCGTGACCTGGCTGGCCGAGCGGCTACGGGAGTTCGTCGACCTCAATCCCGACTTCGAGATCCCGGTCGAGCGCCTGGCGACCTGGCTGGCACGGCTGGACGACGACGAGGACGAGTAGCCCGTCACACGGCCGGCGACCGGCGGCCACTTCGACCGAAGACGCGATACATCTTGACTTTTGGCAGACGCGACATATCGTGTCTCTTACAAGGGATGTGACGCGAGAAGGGTGCAGCGGGCCATGCCAAGGTGGACCATCGATGGGCCGGAGCAACTGACCTTCGGCCCGGTCAGCAAGGTTAACGTATGGATCGTGGCCGGTCGGCTGTCGGTGCTGGCCAGCGAGGGCCCGCCCAGCCTGGACGTGAGCCAGGTGGGTGATCCGCCGTTGACCGTCACCCACGACGACGACGGCACGCTCACCATCGCCTACAAGGACCTCACCTGGGACGGCCTGCTCGGCTGGCTGCGGCCGAACAAGCGGGTCGCCCAGCTGACGATCACCGTGCCGCGCGACTGCCCGGTACAGGCCGGCGTCGTCTCGGCCTCGGCGCTGGTGGCGGGCTTCGAGCACCGCACCAGCGTGAAGAGCGTCTCGGGTGAGATCGTGCTCGACGGAGTGAGCGGCGACGTCCACGCGGAGACGGTCTCCGGCGATGTGGAGAGCCGCACCCTCACCGGCGACCTGTCGTTCACCAGCGTCTCCGGAGAGCTGACCGTCGCCGACGGGCGTCCGCGCCGGCTGCGGGCCAAGACCGTCAGCGGCCGGATCACCGCCGACCTCGACCTCGCGCCGACCGGCCACGTCACACTGAACAGCATCTCGGCCCCGATCGTCGTACGCCTCCCGCGCGACGCCGACACCGACGTGGCCCTGCGGACCACCTCCGGCCGCCTGGACAGCGGCTTTCCCGAGCTCCGTGAGAGCCAGAGCGACTTCCCGCTGCCGATGCCGATGCCCAAGTCGTTGCGGGGCAGGCTCGGCGGCGGCATGGCGTCGCTGTCGGCGATCACGGTCTCCGGAGACGTCGCCCTGCTGGCGCGCGACAAGTCCGACGCCGACGACTTCATCCGGGGAGACTTCCTGACCGGCGACCTCCTCGACGACGTCGACGATCTCGATGATCTGCATGACGCCACCACTGATCCCCGTACCACCAAGAACAAGGAAGGCGAGGCGGACGCACGATGAGTCCCGTCTTCGGCCACGGCAGGCTCCGGCTCTACCTGCTGAAGCTCCTGGAGGAGAGCCCGCGCCACGGCTATGAGGTGATCCGGCTGCTGCAGGATCGCTTCCTCGGCGTCTACTCCCCCTCCCCCGGCACGATCTACCCGCGTCTCGCCCGGCTGGAGGACGAGGGCCTGGTCACCCACGAGGTCATCGAGGGCAAGAAGGTCTTCTCGCTGACCGACAAGGGCAGAGCCGAACTCGCCGCCCGGATGGACGAGATCGCCGACCTGGAGGTGGAGATCTCCCGCTCCGTGCGCGACATCGCCAGAGAGGTCAAGGAAGACGTCCGCGACACGGTCAAGTCGCTGCGCGAGGAGCTCACGCAGATGGCGCGCGACGTGCGCAAGGAGACCACCGCGGGGATGGACGACGGCCGCGGCCGGGCGGCCCGGCAGAAGGCCGAGTGGAAGCGCCTGCAGCACGAACAGCAGCGGGAGTGGCAGCGGCTGGCCAAAGAGCACAGCGAGCAGTGGCGCAGGCAGGCGCGCAACCTCCGCGACGAGAGCGAGCGCTGGACCAGCGAGTGGCGCGGCATCTGGAGCGACGTGTGGACCTCCTTCGGCGGAGTTCAGGACCCGGGCCGGCAAGCCGACCTCGACGGCGAGCTGGGCGACGCACTCGCCGACTTCGTCGCCCACGTACGGCAGGACGCCTCCAACGCACCCCTGTCAGAGGCCACGGTCGAGCAGTGCCGCGCCATCCTCATCGAGGCGAGCGCCCGAATCCGCGACGTCCTCCGATGATGACCTTCGGAAGCCTCCGCCTGCCGATCCTCGGCTCCGCCTTCCCTCCCAGCCCCAGCACACC
>NZ_POUA01000545.1 GCF_003236385.1 Spongiactinospora gelatinilytica | reverse complement strand
GGTCGGATGGTGACGAAGCCGCGCTCGCGGTGCTGGAGGCCGAGGTCCGGGGCTCGGCAGGGGCGGGCTCGGCGCTGACGGGGGAGGCGGCCAGGGCCGGCAGCGCGGTGATCACGGCCAGGATGGCCAGGCCGGTGGTGCGCCATTGTCGGATGGTAGGCAAGGAGGGTGCTCCCTTCGGCGGTGAGCGCTTCGTTTCCGTAGCTGCCACCTTTAGGTATCACGCATTGAGTTAGGTCGGTAGCTATCCGTGTGGCTACTGTGAGCTATGGAGTAATTTCTTAGGGTATTTGCGGCTTGCGGGACTTTTCGCATCTACACGGCGACGGCTCCCAGCGTCGCACTGGGAGCCATCGTCGTGCCGATAGGCGATACCGCAGCTCACGGGGGCCACTACATAGCCACAACGGGCGGTCCGCGGCCCCGTGCCGCCGGGCATCTCTATCCCGCCGTCATCCCTCCGTGGTGACCGCGAGCCCGTGCGCGGCGCGCCTGTGGTTCATGGGAGAGGGGCGGGGGGTCGCTAAGGCTGCTGTCACCCGGTACATGCGATCGCGTTAGTACACCACTGGTAGTCCGGTATCACCGCAGGTCAGCGATAGGTTCGTTGGGTACCCGTTGGGCGAGGAAGTGACGAAGGCATGGGCCATCACCTCGACGATTCCTCCGCGACCGGCTAGCTTTTTTTCATGCCCGATCCATCCTGCCAAGATCTGACTCAAGTCCGTCGGCGGTCGATCTATGTGAGCGCTACTGCCGGACTTCTCTTGGCCGGGCCGGTTGCCCTGGTCCTATATGGCCGATCTGTTGCCACAATCGCACTATGGTCTGCGACATCGGGTGCTATCGGACAAGCGTGCGGGGCCGTGTCCGCTGTGCTTCTAGCTGCCGCGATGTTGAATCGACATCCTCGACCTGGCTCCATCTCATTGCTCGATCTTTCCTCTACCGAGGAGCGAACGAACACGTCAGGTTACGAATTGGAGCACAGCATGAATATATTACGACGAGAATGGCTGCTCTTGCGCACAGGAGCGGGGTTCCTCGCGATTCAGGGAATCTTTGTCATCATCTCAATGGCATAAAAATGAAGTACCGGCCCCGCTCGGTGGAGCAGGGCCAGCATTCGCGGTAGTACTATTTCAGCAACCGCTTATTCATCAGCGCGAAGTTGACCGGCGCCCCCGTAGAATGCTCACGAGAGGCCGAGTCGACCCATCTCCATTGATGTACTTCCGGACGAAGAACTGCACATCAAAAGAGTCGCCCTTGATCGCGACCGCCATAAAGTTCGCCCAGCCGCCATTCGCGGCTACCGTATCCGCTTTCGCCCTGCTTGGCGGAAGGTGCAGGGAAAAGCTGCCAGCGTCGTCTGCCTGCCCTGACGCGAGGGACGTCACCTTACCGGCCCTGCGGGCGGCATGGAATGCGTACACCCTTGCAGGCTGTAACTTCGTAAGGGCCGTGGGGTTGGGGACCTCAACGTTCCCGACCACGAGAGCGTCGCTTTGGGATGCCGCCATAGCATCGGCATGAGCACTGGGGACAGCGCCAGCGGCTGCCAGCATCATGGCCAAGATGGCTACAAGTGAATTTTGAAAGCGCAAAGAGCCCTCCTCGGCGGCTGAGCGATCGACTTCTCAGGTGAATAATGAGCGCTGACTGATGTCATATCTCCGAGCATGACTGTTGCACCTGCACTCGCAAGCTCCAGGAAGCTCCGAAAAACAAACCCTCACCGTAGCTGCGGCATGACACTCCGTTGGCCGTGTGACTGTTTTGCCGCTGTGCTCCAGCGACGGCAGTGACCAGGAGGACTGAGAACAAGCCGATCCTTGCTCCATCGATGGGCCCGACGCCGACCCGTTATCCCAGCCTGCTCGGTAGAGGCAAAGCCTGATGCACTCCTGCGATACACGGGGCGGTCCAATCAATCTGACGTTTCAACCTTGAGTTCCTGGGGTCCCGGTAGCAACGAAGAAATCTCCAACGAAGTAGTATCTGACCTGGAGATACGGATCTCTATGGCCAGGGTCTCGCTTGCTCATGGTGTTGACCATGAGCGATGACAAGCCGGAGTTCGGGTACGGCGCGGGCGGTCGCCCGCTGTGGACGGCGCGGGACCGAGGCACCGAGGTCATCCGGACGGTGCTGCGCAAGGCGGGGCGTCGGGAGTTCGGCGAGCGCCACGGCGGGTTCGTCGTTGAGGGCGGCGGGCAACAGCGGCGGTGATGGAAGGGCCTTCCAGGTCGCGTCCTCTGATGACGCCGCGGCGTCCGCGCGGGAGGAACTCGGCCGGTACTCCGACGACCTGCGCAAGGCCGGGTGCCACTGCCGCCGGCAGCCCCTGGAGCCGCTACGCCCCAGGCGACGACCACTCCCCGTGACGACCACGAGCTCAACCACAGCCAAATAGGCGACAGTTGGTTACGCGAGGTCGCCAGAGTGGCACCCCTAAGAGGGGCAGATGGCCTCCTATCGCCTCAGCGGTTCCCGGCTCCGGCCTGGAAAAGGGCGCCGCCCCGCATCGGTCACATATCAGATCGCAGGTCAGGTCATTTCGCGCGATGCATCGGTATCGGCGAAGGTGCCGGTGGCCGTGGTGAGGACCAGCAGCGCGGCGGCCAGCGCGCGGGCGGCGGCTCCAGCGCGGGCGGGATCGGCCAGCCGGATCGGCTCACCACGGTGCTCACCCGCAAGGAATGGTGGCCAGCCCGCGCCTGGCAGTGCCCAGCCATTAATGGCCCGCTCGGGCACCCCCGGCACCATCGGCAGCACCAACCGGGAGCGATCCAGCGCCTGCAACCGCGTTTCCTCGTCGACGCATTACGACCAGCACACGCTCCGGCGAACCCAGGTAAAGCCGACCACGTCATGCACCTTGTCAGCGAAGATGATCGGCCAACGGGGGTGAACGTCTCCGGCCGGCGCAGTTGCAGGCCGAAGGCCCAGCGGACCGCCTCGGCCCCGGGCACGGTGAGCATGATCGCTGTGACGGCCATCGTCCAGGACGGACAAGCCACCGCGAACACGACACCCCATTCAGGCCAGCCGACCGCGCGGGCCGCGGTGAAACCACCGGCCATCCGGCATTCAGGAACACGCCCCTGCTCCCGATGCTCCCGGGCAACGCGGAGATCAACAGGAGCGGACATGGTCCCCGAACCGCTCCCAACGGTCATCAACCACCCCAACAAACACCGCTGACCTACGGCATCTGGAAGTACCGCAGGCCAGCGTCCGAACCGGACCACCTTGACACGCTAGAGATCAGTGGCCTGCTTGAGCGAGGCCGTGCCATGTCGCCACACCACGCGCCCACCAGGATGCACCGGTGAACCTCGGGCATCTTCCGAGTCTCTGTGGCCGAGCACACCGCGATCGATGTACTCAGTGGACCAGCTGACTTTTGGTGATCATGGAAGTGACAGGATCACGACACATGAGCACCAAACGAGCACACCCAGGCCCGGAAACGACTGCGGGCGCTCCCGCCGGCAGCGAGAACGCCCAGGTCAGCCGTTATGTGAAAGGTGCGCCGCCAGGGACTCGAACCCCGGACCCGCTGATTAAGAGTCAGCTGCTCTGACCAACTGAGCTAGCGGCGCGTCGAAGAAAGGATACAGGACGGTTGCGCGGGTTCGTACGGCATTGGCGCGGGGGTGGGTCAGGGCCAGATGGGTTCGGTGG
>NZ_POUA01000544.1 GCF_003236385.1 Spongiactinospora gelatinilytica | reverse complement strand
GCCCGTGACCAGGCGCAACCCGCCGCCTGGGCGCAGCAGCCGGGCCACCTGGCCGCCGGTCAGCGGCGAGCGGTCCCGGCCGTCGGGGCCGGGCGCCCGGACGGACTCCGGGTCGAAGCCCGCAGGGGCCCCGAAACCCCCTTCGAGCACCGCCTCGATCTGGCCCGCGCCGCCCAGCAGGGTCAGGATGTACGGCGTGCGCAGCCGGAACCCGCCGCCGTCGGCGGCCAGCATGCCCAGCCCCACGCACTCCTCCAGCAGCGCCGGGAAGTCGCCGCCCGCCCCGGCGAAGCCCTCCGGCCACCACTCCTCGCACGCGGCGCGCAGCTCGTCCGTGGTGAGGACGGCGTCGGGCCCCGCGTCCAGCGCGTGGAACGCCATCGCGTAGACGATCACCTTGCACCGCCCGGCGAGGCCGAGCGCCCGCTCCAGCCGGTCGCGGTACCCCGGCGCGGCCCGAAGGTCCAGCCACACCGCCGTCACGTCCTCCCGGGTGACCGCGTACGGCAGCGTCGTACGCGCCACCGGGGCCCGCCGCGCCCGGCACAGCAGCGCGTCGGCGAACAGCCGGATCAGCGCGGGGGCGTTGTTGGCCTCGGTGACCACCCGGGCCGCCGCCTCGGGGCCGAGCCGCAGCCCCAGCGCCGCCAGCGGGCGGGTGAGCAGGTCGAAGGCGTCCTGCGGGTCGAGCGGGCCGACCGTGACCGCCTCGCCCTGGAACCGGCCCGGATGTCCCGGTCCGGCGAAGACCACCCGGACGCGGTGGCCGGTCTCCTCCATCAGGTCGGCGAGCGCGGCCACGTTCGCCGACGCCTGCCGCGCGTCGGCCGCCAGGAACCCCTCGGCGTCGTCCAGCAGCATCAGCATCCGCCTGGCCGGGTCTCCCCCGATCCACTCGCCGATCAGGCGGCGGACCCCGGCCGGTGTCCGGTCGTGCGCGTGCGGCAGCCCGGCGTCGTCGAGGGCCGCGGCGAGCGCGGGCCACAGCGCGGCGGCGGGCAGCACCGCGCCGACCTGCCGGATGGAGGCCGAGACGACCATGGTGTCCGGGGCCGTCCGGCGGGCCTGCCGTCCGGCCTGGCGGAGCAGGGCGGACTTGCCGAGCCGCCGCCCGCCATGCACCAGGCAGGGGCCGGTGCCGCCGGTCACCGCGGCGAGCTGCGCCGCGCGGCCGTAGAACATCTCGGGGGGCGCGTGGCCCGCGGCGGCGTACGGGTTCGCCGAACCGAACGGCGCGAGCAGGCCCACCGCGGCGGCCCAGCTCGGCCCGGGCAGGCAGGCCAGGTAGCCCACCGCCGCGTCATCGACCACTCCGGCCACCGGCCCCTGCCCGGTACGGCAGGCGGCGGCCATCCGATGCCGCTGCTCGGGCGACAGCACGCCGAAGCACAACACCAGCACGGTCTGGTCACCCGGCTGGCCCTTCACCAGGTCGGCGACCTGCTGCGGCTGAACCCGCCAGACCAGCAACACCCGCAACCGCCGCCCCGTGCCACCGGCCGGGCTCATCCAGCCGTGGTCCTGGTCTCCACCCGGCTCGCCCACCAGGCCGATCGCGCCGGAGGGGTGGGTGTCGGCCGGGATACTCCGGCCGCGCTGCTGCCCAGTGCGCGGCGGGCTCATCCGGTCCCCGACGTCCGCCGACGGCAACGCGACGGAGGTCCGGGCCCCATGCTTCTGTCCCTTTTGCGGCGGGGTCGTCGGGGGCACGCCGGTGGTTCGGTCCCCGCCCGGTCGGCTCGCCCGTCAGGCCGATCACCCGGAGTGCGGCCGCCACCTGCGCGGTGAGGTCGCCCGCCGCCTTCGGCCCCTTGGCCAGGGCGTGCCACCCGAGCAGGCCCTGGGCCGACTCCTCGCGCCGGTCGGGGGGCAGCTCGGCGGGGGCGAGGCCGCAGCGTTCGAGCAGGGACGCGAGCGCCGGGTCGGCGGGAGCCGTACCGGCGCGCATCGCGTCGGCGAGCAGCCGCGGCCACATCGCGGCCTCCGCGCCGCGCTTGCGCCCGTACGCGTGCTCAAAGGCCTGCGGGAAACGCGGGAAGAAGCGCTCCAGGTGGTCGATCGCGTCCGGCGGCTCCGGCGGCGGCCGTCCCTCGCAGGCCCGCGCCAGCAGTTCGCGGGCCGTGGTGAGGTCGCCCGCCTCGGCGAACGCGCTGATCCGCCCCGCCCCCGCGGCCACCGTGGCGTGCCGCTCGGCGAGTTCGGTGAGCCGGTCGAGCGTGCTGGCGATCTCGGCGGCGCGGATCGTCCGCGCCTCCCGCTCCACGTCGGCGAGCGCCTTGGCGATCGCGCCGAAGTCTTCCCTGCCGTCGTCGCCCAGCGCCGCGACCATCGCGGCGAACCGGGCCGCCGCCGCCGCGGGCAGCACGCCGTCGTCCCGCCACCGGGCGAGCAGGTCGGAGATGGCCTCGATCCGGTCGCTGCGGTCGTGCCTGGCCTCGTCCACCAGCTTGTCGCGGTGCTGGCGCAGTTCCTCGGCCAGCCGGCGGTTCCGTACGCCGAGTACGGCCAGCAGCGAGGCGGTGCCCTCGTGGTCGCCGAGCCGGGCGCGAGCGTGGAACGCGGCCCGCCACTCCTCGTCGGTGCGCGCACCCGCCCACCGACGAGGAGTGGCGGGCGGCGGCGGGGTGCGGGGGGCGAGCGTACCGGGCTCCAGCGGCAGCGACGCGCAGAGCAGCAGGTCGCCGTTGAGCAGGTGGGCGGCGGCGGGCTCGGCGCCGGGCACCGGACCGCCGTCCAGCAGCCGGATCGTGTCGGCGACCAGGGCCGCCGTACCGCGCGCGGCGGCGGCCGTCAGCGGATCGGGTACGCCGGCCAGCGCGGCCAGCTCCGCCTCGGCCTCCGCGCGGTGCTCGGTGACCACGCCGCGCAGGTCGTCCAGTGGCTTGAGGACCCAGGACACCTCGGCGTCGGCCGCGTGCAGCGCCGTCACCTCGCGGGTCGCCGTCACCCAGGCGTCCACCAGGTCGAGGCCCTTGCCGATCTTGTCCACCAGCTTGGCGCGGGCTCCCGAGTGGATGCGGCCACCCGGCCGGTTCGCGCGGCGGGTCTTGGCGGTGTCATCGATCATCCGGTCCACGGTGTCGCCGGTGCGCAGCCGCTCAAGCTCCGCGGCGGCCCGCCGTGCCTTGGCGCAGTCGTTGCGCGCGGCCAAGGCGAGCAGCGCGCCGAGCGGTTCGTCGTCCTGGAGCAGAGTCTTCCACACCTCGGTGGCCAGCGCGTACTTGATCGTCTGCGTCGGGCTCTCCGCCAGGAACCGGCCCGCCTCCGCGGCGGCGGCCTGTTGGGCGGCCTCGGCCCTGGCTGCGTCGCGCATCCGGCCGGAAAGGCCGGGGACCAGGTAGGCCCCGGCGTGCGCGGTCCTGGCGAACGCCGCGCCGAGCCTGGCCAGCCGCGGGTACGGCGAGAGCGCGGGGGCGAGGTCGTCCAGCAGGTGAGCGATCTGAGGCGTCGGATGGATCAGTCCGGCCCGTACGGCGGCGCCCCAGGCGAGCAGCCGCCCAGCGGCGTCATCGGCCAGCGCCTTCAGCGAGACCGCGCCCGCCGCCTCGGCGAACGCCACCGACAACCGTCCGCCGAACTCGCTCATCTCCCCGGCCACCGCGGCGCACCGCCGCGCCGCCGCCTCGGCCGCCGGTCGGCCCGCCGCCTCCCGTAGCCAGGCCGCCGCCGCGAACCGCCCGCCGTCCAGTGCGCGCGCCTCCGCGGCCTCCCACC
>NZ_POUA01000543.1 GCF_003236385.1 Spongiactinospora gelatinilytica | reverse complement strand
GTGTGGAGCGGCAGGGGCGGAGCCGGGTCGGTGGGGCGCACGACCGGCAGGGTGTTCCTGACGATGGCGGGCAGCGACTTCGTCTGCTCGGCGAGCACCGTGCGCAGCGCCAGCCGTGACCTCGTGGTGACCGCCGGCCACTGTCTCAAGGACGGCACGGGCGAGTGGGCGGACAACTGGATCTTCGTGCCGGGCTACCGGGACGGCGGCGGGCCGTACGGCTCGTTCACGGCCCGCCGGATGTTCGTGCCGCGCCAGTGGTCCCAGCGCGCCGACGACAGCCACGACGTCGGCATGGTGGCGCTCAACCGCCGCGGGGGCAGGCACGTCGCCGATGTCACGGGCGTCCAGGAGATCGCCTTCAACGCCCGGCGCGGCGGCGCCGCGCACGTCTTCGGCTTCCCCGCCGACCCGCCGTACGACGGGCGGCGGCTGGTCTACTGCGCCGGGCGGCCCCGGCCCGACCCGCACGGCCAGACCCACGACCAGGGCCTGCCGTGCGACATGACGGCCGGGGCCAGCGGCGGCCCGTGGCTGTCCGGCTTCGACCCGCGCACCGGGCGCGGCACGCTGACCTCGGTGAGCAGTTTCAAGTACACCGACGACGAGACCGTGATGTACGGCCCCTACCTCGGCGCCGCCGCCAAAGACCTGTACGCGAGGGCGCAGCGCGCCTGACGCGGCGCCCCCGCCGTCACCTCACAGGCTCAGGCCGGTCAGCACCATGGTCTTCTCGTAGGTGAAGTCCTCCATGGCCGAGCGCAGCCCCTCGCGCCCGATCCCCGACTGCTTGACTCCGCCGTAGGGCATCTGGTCGGCCCGGTAGGACGGCACGTCACCGATGATCACCCCGCCGACCTCCAGCTCCCGGTTGGCCCGGAAGGCGACGTCCAGCGACCGGGTGAAGACGCCCGCCTGCAGGCCGTACGCCGAGTCGTTGACCGCGGCGAACGCCTCGTCCACGCCCGCCACCCGGGACAGCACCATCACCGGCCCGAAGACCTCCTCGCGGTTGACCTTGGCGTCGGCGGGGACGTCGGTCAGCACGGTGGGGGCGATCGTGGCGCCCGCGCGGGTGCCACCGGCCAGCAGCCGCCCGCCCGCGGCCACGGCCTCGGCGATCCACTGCTCCACCCGCTCCGCGGCGGCCTCCGACACCAGCGGCCCGACCTGGGTCTTCTCATCGCCCGGGTCGCCGGTGACGAGCGCCTGGACGGCGGGCAGCAGCCGCTCCACGAAGCGGTCGTAGGCGGCGTCCTCCACGATCACCCGCTGCACCGCGATGCAGCTCTGTCCGGCCTGGTAGTTGCCGAACACCGCGATCCGCGAGGCCGCCCAGTCCAGGTCGGCGTCGGCGAGCACGACGGCCGCCGCGTTGCCGCCGAGTTCGAGGGTGACGTGCTTGCGGGGCACCTGGTCCAGCAGCGCGTAGCCGACCGGCCCCGAGCCGGTGAAGGACACCACCGGCAGGCGCGGGTCGTCGACCAGCCCGGCGGCCCGCTCGTTGGGCACCGGCAGCACCGAGAACATGCCTTCGGGCAGCGCGGTCTCGGCCAGGATGTCGCCGAGCACCAGTGAGGAGACGGGGGTCGCGGGTGCGGGCTTGACCACGACCGGGGCGCCGACCGCGATGGCCGGGGCGACCTTGTGCGCGACGAGGTTGAGCGGGAAGTTGAACGGCGTGATGGCGAGCACCGGCCCGCGCGGCACCCGGGTGACGTAGGCCATCCGGCCGGTGCCGCCCGGCTCGGTGTCGAGCCGCTGGACGTCGCCACTGAACCTGCGGGTCTCCTCGGCGGCGAACCTGAAGGTCGACACGGCGCGGGCGACCTCGCCCCGCGCCCACATCATGGGCTTGCCGTTCTCCCTGCTGATCAGCGTGGCCAGCTCGTCGGCGCGCTCGGCGAGCCGCCGCGAGACGTGGGCGAGCGCGTCGGCGCGCACGTGCACGGGCAGTGCCGCGGCCTGCGCGCGCACCGCCTCGGCGGCGGCGATGGCCTGTTCGACCTGCTCCTCGGTCGGCACGGAGCAGATCGCGACGACGTTGCCGTCGTGGGGATTGGTCACGGTCAGCTCGGCCTCGCCGGTGGCGGCACGGCCGGCGAGCCAGAAGGGGCGCACGTCCATACCTGAACGCTATGCCACCCAACCGCCCAGAGCTTTACTCCAGTGCGCACAATCGGTTCGCTTTTTCACGCCATGACGGATAATGCACATCGGCCGACCGCTTGCCTGTAACGAAATAGGCCATAAATCCGGATGACTTCGTGCAGGACGGTTTGAACCTGCGCGGCCGGGGTTAAGTCATGTGTGGGTCGCGTGCGGGCCCCGGAGTGGAAGGGCTGAAGCTCATGACCTCGTCGGCGCCTCGTGGGCTCCAGGGCGCCTACCTCTTGGGCGAGCGCACCTCCCACGACGAGTTGCGCACCCGGTTGCTCGACGTCGCCGGGGAGCTGTTGCTGACCCACGGGCCCGACAGCCTTTCCATGCGGCGCATCGCGACCGAGGCGGGCTGCTCCACCACGGTCATCTACACCATGTTCGGCAGCAAGGAAGGCCTCGCCGAGGCCCTTTACCTGGAGGGCTTCGAGCGGTTCCGGCGCAGGCTGGAGGCCGTCCCGCCGCGCAAGGACCCGTACGACTACCTCACCGCGCTGGCCCCGGTCTACCGCGAGGCGTGCCTGTCCGAGCCCGCCTACTACAGCCTGATGTTCGAAAAGGCCATCCCGGGTTTCGAGCCGAGCGAGCGGGCGCGCACCCTGGCCAGGGCCGCGCTCAACATCATCGACCGGGTGATCGCCGACTGCATCTCGGCCGGGTACATCATCCCGACCCAGCCGCGTAAGATCGCCGACGCGCTGTGGGCGGCCGCGCACGGCGCGATCAGCCTTGAGCGCGCGGGGCACTTCCGCGACTCGCGCACCTTCGACGCCGTGACCACCGCCACCATCTGCTGCTTCCTCGTCCGCAAGTCCGATTGAGACCCGGGCTCAGCCGATGATCGAGCAGGCCACCCACAGTTCGGCGCGCGTGGCGGGGTCGTCGATGTCGCGGCCGAGCAGTTCGGCGACCTTGCGCATCCGGTAGCGCAGCGTGTGCCGATGAATGCCGAGGCGTTGCGCGGCGGCGTCCCAATGGCCGTTGGCCTCCAGGTAGGCGCGCAGCGATTCCAGCAGGTCGGCGCGCGTGCCGTACTCCAGCATCGGGGCGAGCAGCGCGGTCGCGAACGCCTGGGCCGCGCCGGGGTCGAGCACCGCGAGCAGGCCCTGGCCGGGCAGCGCCGCATAGCGCATGACCGGGGCGCAGATCCGGTGGGCGGCGGCCAGGGCGCGGCGGGCCTGTTCCGCACCGGCCGCCAGGCGGTCGAGGCCGACCGGCTCGCCCACGCCGACCGGCCCGTACGGCCCGAGCGCGCGTACCAGCGCCTCCTGCCCGTCCGCCGGGGCCAGCACGATGGTCTCCTCGCCGAGCGCGGCGGCGAACGTCCCTCCGGCCGCCTCGATCACCCCGTCGCGGTCGCCGCGGGTGGCGAGCACCACGACCGAAGGTTCGGGCAGCGGATCGCCGAGTGCGGCCAGGGCGGCGCGGGCGCCGTCCACCTCGCCGGCCAGCAGCAGCCGCAGCACCGCGGCCCGCACCCGCCGTTCGGCGGCCGGTCGCCGCGCCTCCTGCTCCAGCGCGAGCGTCAGCAGCGAGCCCGCCACGTTGACCACCGTGTGCCTGACCGGGGAGAACGTCCGATCCCCCGCCGCCGCCC
>NZ_POUA01000542.1 GCF_003236385.1 Spongiactinospora gelatinilytica | reverse complement strand
ATCGCGCCCGCCCGGCCCAGCCCCCCGAGATCGCCGCGCAGCGCTGCGCCGAGGCCGCGCAGCACGCCGAGCGGCAGGGTCCTGGTCGCGTAGGAGCGTTCGCTGGACAACCCGTCACCGGCGCCGACGCTGGCCGCCACCAGCGCCTTGGACAGGCCCTCGGCGTAGCACCGCGTCCGAAGGTAGGCGAACCGGGACCGCTGCGCGGAGACCTTGTGACCGATCAGCGCGGCGGGCTCGTACCAGATCACCGCCTCCGGGCTGCGCTGTGTCAGCCGGATGCAGAACTCCGTCTCCTCGCAGCCCAGTGGGCGGCTCTTGCGCCCCTGCACGCTGCGGCCGATGCCGGAGCGGAACCCTCCGGCATCGGTCACCGCGTCCCTGCGGAAGGCGGCGTTGCCGCCCATCACGTTGCGCACCCGGGCCCGGCGGACGGGCATCCCGGCATAGGAGCACCCGACCGTCCAGTCGAACTCGTGCGGGAACCACCGCGGGCGCCGCCCGGTCGCCCACAGTGGTGACGTGCGCCCGCCCACGCCGACCGTGCCCGGTTGCTGGAAGCCCTCCTCCAAAGCCTCCAGCCAGCCCGGGTCCGCGACGGCGTCGTCGTCCAGGTAGGCGACGATGTCGCCGGTGGCGATCTCGGCACCGGTGTTCTTGCCGCCCGAAAGCCCCTGGTCGTGCGCGTTCGCCACGACGATCGCGTCCGGGTACTCGTGCTTCAGTTTGAGCCGCAGATCCGGATTGTGGTCCACGACCAGGATCAGCTCGTGCGGCGCGCGCCGCTGGGCCCGGACGGACTCGACCGCCTCACGGATGTCGTCCCATCGCTCCTCCGTGTATACGCAGATGACGACACTGGTCTTCATGGGGGCTACGCGGCGCCCTGGTCGGCCGCGCGGGTGGTGGTGGGTTCGGGAGCGGGCAGGGGCCGGCGGCGCCACTCGCGCAGAATGGTGCGAAGCACGCGGATGCCGTCCCTGGTGACCTTCAGGTTGCTCGTGCCGTGCAGCCGGACCCGCTCGTGGCTCGGTACCTCCACGACCCGCAGCCCGGCCCGGTGGGCGCGGATGTTCATCAGCGTCTCCACCTCGAAGCCGTCGCAGTCCACGGCGAGCGCGTCGAGGTGACGGGCCCAGAACGCGTTGTAGCCGTAACAGAGATCGCTGAAGCGGGCCCGATACAGCAGGTTGACCAGCCGGGTCAGCGCCTTGTTGCCGAGGTGCCTGCCATGGGTGAGGTCATCGCTGCCGCCGCCGTTGAGGTTGCGCGACCCCTTGACGAAGTCGGCCCCGGTGACGAGCGCCCCGACGAATCGGACGATCTCCCGGCCGTCGGTGGAGCCGTCGGCGTCGATCATCACGATGATGTCGCCCGTGCAGGCGGCGAAGCCCGCGGCCAGGGCGTCGCCCTTGCCCTTGCCCTGCTGGGTGACGATCCGGATGTTGGGCCGCAGCCGCCGGGCGACGGCGACCGTCTCGTCCACGGAGTTGCCGTCCACCAGGACGACCTCGTTGATCCAGTTCGGTAGCGTGGCGAACACGTGCGGGAGGTTTTCCGCTTCGTTCAGTGCGGGTACCACCACGCTCACGGTGGGAGTGATCGCGATGTGCGGCGTCACCGGAGTGAAACGCTCCAGCGGCGGTGGCGGCCGCAGGGGCGTCACGTGGGCATGGCCGTTGTGCTTGGTGGTATCGGGACTCATCGTGAGGGATTTCCTTCCGGGCGATCGGTCGCCGGCGCAGACCGCCAGACGGACCCGGGCCTCGTGCGCGAGCCGGCCAGTGAAAATATGCGATTCCAGTTATGGATCATCAAATATCCTGCGGCGCTGGTGACTGAGGGGGCGGTGCAGTGCTGTTTCGGTGCGGTGATGCAGCGGAGCGGCCTTGCGGTGGGCTGTTGTGCTGATTGTCGTGCCTGATCAGGGAGCGATTTGCGCGCTCCCTAGGGTTTCACGGGTTTTTGTGACCTCGCCGGTGGACGGCCGCCCGTGCGCAGCCGGCCCGCGGCCTTGAGCACGCGATCCGCCAGCCGGTACAGCTCCGGTCTGTCGGTCACGATGGTTCTGGCCTTGCTGACCGGGGTCCTGCCGATCCAATGGACCATGGCCGTGGCGGACGGCCGGGCGATCCGGCCCTCCGCCACCAGCAGGACCCCGCTCTTCAACCAGTCCTTGTACTCCCGGCCGCCCTTGCCCATGTCGACCTGGTGCAGCCCGGCCCCGGCGGCGTGCTCGGCCATCAGCAGGTGATGCACGATGCCGGGGGAGTAACGCGCGTACTCAGGGTCGTAGGCGGGGAACCAGCCGACCAGCGAGGTGGCCGTGCGCAGCCCGAAGTGGCCCGCCACGGGCACGTCTCCCGCGTAGAGCATGGTCAGCACCCCGGCGAAGCCCGGGGTGGCGGCGGCGTGCATCTCCTCGGTCAGCCGGACGATCCACGGCTGGGCGAACCGGTCCACGCGGCCGGTGCTGCGGTACTGGCGCGACTTCCACGCAAGCAGCGTGCGCAGCAGGGCCGGGTCGGGCGAGGCCCACTCCAGCCGCACGTCCCCGTGCTCGCGGCCGAGCTTGCGGTGCTTGTAGCGCACGGTCTTGTAGTTCTTCGGCGAGTTGGCGCGCACCTGCTCGGCGTAGGCGTCGAAGCCCGCTGTGAGATCCATTACGGGGGCCGGTCGTACGTCGGTCTCGTGGGGGGCGAAGGTCGGCTGGCCCGCCACCATGTGGTCGAACTCCAGCACGTTCAGCCGGCAGGCCCGCAGCAACTCGCGGGCGCCGAGCTTCAGCTCGGGCACCGAGATCAGGCCGTGACAGGTGGTCAGGAACCCGCCGAGCGGCTTGCCGACGCCGAAGCCGTGCCGCTCGTAGGGGAAGAACCCGGCGATCCGCCCGCCGTCCTCGATGACGGCGACCCGGACGTAATCGCGGAGCCGGCCCATGGCCAGGGCGAACTCCACCGACAGGAACGCGTTGTCCAGGGCCGGATCGGCCTGCTGGAGCGCGCGCCACCGCTCGGTCTCGGCGGGACCCAGGTCCGTGGGCCGGACGATCGTTATGGACATGCTCAAGGTGACCCCATCCCCTCCGCCGAGCTCATATTCCGGCGCATCCCCGTATCGCCCCGATGCAGGACGCGCAGCACGTACAGGAACCCCCCGAGTGCGGCGATCGTCGCCACGGCCGCCCGGGGGGACCACGCATCCCAAAAGAGCATCCCCTGCGCGAGCAGCACATTGACCAAGAGGCTCGCGCCCGTACCAAAGGTTAGTGCCGAGATGCCATCGCGATCCCGCAGAAGGCCGATTGCCGCCACTGCGGGGACCACGAGCAGGTAAAGGGGGGTCAAGACGAAGCGCAGCGGGGTGTCGATGTCCGCGAGCGCGATCAGGGCGCCCGCGGCGCACGCGAGCGTGAGCACCCACGTGAGAAGTCGCCGGTACGTGCGCATCAAGGCTCCCGCAAGCTGAGTCAAGGCATGGTGGATCGTCCTGTCCTGTGGACCAACCCGTCCATAGGATCAACCCCACCATTGACCGTCAATGGCGACGCGTTCCACCAGGACATGGTTTACCTGAGCAGGCCGTCGTAGCGTAGCGTTATTCCCTACACACCCCCCGCCGATCTTACAAGAGTGAAATACCCTATCGTAGGGGGGAGTTCCGGACAGCCTGTGCCTTGACTTGGGAAGGGCCGGAGCCGTGCTCAGTCGCCCTGCGTGACGCCTCCGTCCTGGGGCGAGGGGGCGGGCGCCGACTCGGAC
>NZ_POUA01000541.1 GCF_003236385.1 Spongiactinospora gelatinilytica | reverse complement strand
GATGGGGGGCGAGTGCTGGGAGTTGGGAAGCGGGTGTGGTCCCGCTTTGGCTCCGGGCGTGGTGGGTGAGGGGGCCTTGCCTGGGCCGCGTGGACGTGCATGCTCTCCACGTCTACCTACGGCCGCCGAGTGTGCCTCGCCTTGGCGTCAGAGGGCCCGATCGGGGGCGGTACTTCGGCTTCGGGAGCGGCGTCTGGTTTGAAAGTGGCGGCTGTGCCGAGATTTGATTGACCGCTTTTCCGCTCGTCAGCGGCCCCCTTCCAGAGAAGTGCCCGACGAACGTGTCTGTTTGCCTCGCGCATCGCACACTCCGCAATTAGTGTGTTACACATCGTGAGTCAGGGAAGGGGGAATGACGTGGCGACGACACGTCATGTCTCGGCAAAGGCTCGTGACGGCGGTGTCTCGGCGTTGGCCGACCGATGGCCTCTGCTCGGGCAGCGATGGCCGCTGGTCGTCTACCTGTGCGGGATCGTAGTCCTGCATGTGGCCGGGACCGCCTTCTTCGGGTCCGAGACCATCATCCGATGGGTCGATGTGGCGACCTTCGCCGCGTTGATGGCCTGTGGGGCCGTCTGCATCGAGGCCAGCAGGCGGCTCGGCATGCCCGCGGGCGTGTCCCGGGACCTTCTGTCGGCATGGTGGTTACCGGTCGCTCTGCTCCTCCCGCCGTTCTACGCGTTGCTCGCGCCCATCCCGCTGCAGATTCTGCTGCAGACGCGAGTCCGCCAGACGGTGATCTACCGGCGGGTGTGCAGCAGCGCGGCGATCGGCCTGGCGGGGCTGACGGCGTCGCTCGTGTTCCACGGCAACGTCGAGGAGTTGTCGGAGTTGCGCGCGGCCGCGCCGGCGGCGCTGGGAATGGCCGTGGTGTCCGCGCTGCTGTTCACCGTGATCAACACGGCGTTGATCGCGATTGCCGCCCACCTCGCCGATCCCGACATGGGGTGGCGCGCGGTGCTGTGGAACAGGGAGAGCCTGCTGCTCGACGGCGTGGAGCTGTGCCTTGGCGTGCTGGTCGGCCTGGCCTGCGGGCTCAACGTGGCGTTGCTCGCGCTGACGCTTCCGCCGGTGGTGCTGCTCCAGCGCAGCCTGCTGCACGCCCAGTTGCAGGCGGCGGCCCGTACCGACCCCAAGACCGGATTGCTCAACGCCGCCACCTGGCAGCGGGAGGCCGACACGGAGATCGTCCGCGCCCGCCGTACCGGCGACACGCTGGGGCTGCTCATCATCGACATCGACCACTTCAAGCGGGTCAACGACCAGTACGGCCACCTGGTGGGCGACCAGGTGCTGATCGAGGTGGCGGCCGTGCTGCGCGGGCAGTTGCGCGAGTACGACGTCGTTGGGCGGTTCGGCGGTGAGGAGTTCGTGGTCCTGCTGCCCGGAGCCGACACGGCGGAGGCGCGGCGCGTCGCCGAGCGGCTGCGGCTGCGGATCGGTTGCATGGCCGTGCCGACAGACCATGAGGTGATCACGGTGACCGTGTCGGTCGGTGTGGCGATCAGCAACGTCCACGGCGACGATCTGCTCGACCTGCTGGCCGCCGCCGACCTGGCCCTTTACCGGGCCAAAGAGCTGGGCCGCAACCGCACCTGCCTGCCCGCCGCGCCGCTGGTCGCTTCCTCCGCGCCGGCCGCGGCCCCGATCGGCGAGCTGCCCGGCGACGTGATGGACGACCCCGCGGGGGATCTGAGCGGGGAACTGGTGGGCGAGTTGGTCGGCGAGGCGGCGGCCGAGCACGCGGAGCAGGGCCCCTGTGCCGACGCCGCTGACGGCGACGGCGACGCCGTACGGGGCGAGGCCTCTTGACCTGGCCCCCGCAAGGCGAACTCTGAGGAGTTTTCCGTTTGCCATCCGCCACTAAGCTGGGTGGCATGCCTGAGTACATCTACACGTTGCAGCGCGTGCGCAAGGCGCACGGCGACAAGGTTGTCCTCGATGACGTCACGCTGCAGTTCCTGCCAGGCGCGAAGATCGGTGTGCTGGGTCCGAACGGCACGGGCAAGTCGACGCTGCTGAAGATGATGGCGGGCCTCGAACAGCCGTCCAACGGCGAGGCCCGGTTGATGCCCGGTTTCACGGTCGGACTGTTGCAGCAGGAGCCGTCGCTCAACGAGTCGAAGACGGTGCTCGGCAATGTCGAGGAAGGCGTCGCCGAGACCAAGGCGGTTCTCGACCGTTACAACGAGATCGCCAAGGAGATGGAGACCGACTACAGCGACGCGCTGCTGGCGGAGATGGGCAAGCTGCAGGAGCAGCTCGACCACCGCAACGCGTGGGATCTCGACAGCCAGCTCGAACAGGCGATGGACGCCTTGCGCTGTCCGCCACCCGACGCCGAGGTGTCCAAGCTCTCCGGTGGTGAGCGCAGGCGTGTCGCACTGTGCAAGCTGTTGCTGGAGGCTCCCGACCTGCTTCTGCTCGACGAGCCGACCAACCACCTCGACGCCGAGAGCGTGCAGTGGCTGGAGCAGCACCTGGAGAAGTACGCGGGCACCGTGCTGGCCGTGACCCACGACCGCTACTTCCTGGACAACGTCGCGACATGGATCTTGGAGCTTGACCGGGGGCGCTGCCACCCGTACGAGGGCAACTACTCCACCTACCTGGAGAAGAAGGCGGCCCGGCTGCGGGTCGAGGGCCAGAAGGACATCAAGCGGAAGAAGCGCCTGGAGGATGAGCTGGAGTGGGTCCGCTCCAACCCCAAGGCTCGCCAGACCAAGAGCAAGGCTCGTCTGCAGCGGTATGAGGAGATGGCGGCCGAGGCCGACAAGTACCGCAAGCTCGATTTCGAGGAGATCCAGATCCCGCCGGGGCCGCGCCTCGGCACGACGGTGATCCAGGCGCAGAAGCTCACCAAGGGCTTCGGCGAGCGGCTGCTCATCGAGGATCTTTCGTTCAGCCTGCCGCGTAACGGCATCGTTGGTGTGATCGGCCCGAACGGCGTCGGCAAGACCACCCTGTTCCGCATGATCACCGGGAACGACACGCCGAGCGATGGCTCGATCACCGTAGGTGACACGGTGCAGATCTCGTACGTCGACCAGAGCAGGGCGGGCATCGACCCGGTTAAGAACGTCTGGGAGGTCGTCTCCGACGGTCTCGACCACATCAAGGTCGGGCATGTGGAGATGCCGTCCAGGGCGTACATCGCGGCCTTCGGGTTCAAGGGACCGGACCAGCAGAAGCCGGCCGGGGTGCTGTCCGGTGGCGAGCGCAACCGGCTCAACCTGGCGCTGACCCTCAAGCAGGGCGGCAACGTGCTGCTGCTGGACGAGCCGACGAACGACCTTGACACCGAGACCCTTTCCAGCCTGGAGAACGCGCTGCTCGACTTCCCGGGCTGTGCGGTGATCACCTCGCACGACCGGTGGTTCCTCGACCGCATCGCGACGCACATCCTGGCTTGGGAAGAGGGCTCGAACTGGTTCTGGTTCGAGGGCAACTTCGCCGACTACGAGAAGAACAAGATCGACCGCCTGGGCGCCGACGCCGCCCGCCCGCACCGCGTCACCTACCGCCAGCTCCGCCGCGACTGACCTCCTGGTTTCCAGGGCCCCGCATGGCCCCCTGCCCATGCGGGGTGCGATAGCAGACCAGGGGTGGTGCGGCGGTCGGCTGTTCCACGGGGTGGTGGCCGGGGATGGTTACTTCTGCCCTGGTCGATCGGGTCTGGGGCGGATGTCGCTGAACGGCTGGACGCGGGCAGCTCAAGAGCCGTGTTCGACGAGCGGGCGCTGTCGTGGTGGGGTTCGCGGGTGGGCCCATTG
>NZ_POUA01000540.1 GCF_003236385.1 Spongiactinospora gelatinilytica | reverse complement strand
CAGCCGTACGGGCCGGGGTGATGGCGGCGGCGGCCCTGATCCCGATCTTCATCTATGGCGGCTGGTTCTACGCGAGCCACCAGCGGGCCGGGCTGGTCGGGGCGAACGGCGTGTTCCTCTACGCCCGCACGATGTCGTTCGCGGACTGCTCGGTGATGCGCCCGCCGCCGGACCTGGCGCAGCTCTGCGACCCGCTGCCGCCGTCCATGCGCCCGCCGTCCCAGGAGTACATCTGGTCCGTCGACTCCCCGCTCGTGCGACGGCCCGGCATCACGTTCTCGGCCGCCAACGACTCGCTGGCCGGGCGGTTCGCGCTGCTGGCGATCAGGAGCCAGCCGCTTGCGTACGTCGGATCGGTGCTGTCGGAGCTGACCCGGACGTTCGCGTGGGACCGGCCGGTCTATCCGGACGCCGAGGTGTACGCGTACTACGAGTTCCCGGAGCGGCCCCCGCCGCCGCCCGGCCGCTATCCCGCGCGGGTCGGGGCCGAGGCCGCCAAGGTCTACGAGGAGGGCGAGATCGGCACGCGGATCGTCGAGCCGTTCGCCGGGGTGCTGCGGGCCTACCAGGACGTCGTCCATCTGCCGGGGATCGGGCTGCTCGCGGTGCTGCTGATCCCGCCGGGCGCGGTCCTGGTCAGGCTCGTACGGCGGGCCCGGCGGCTCGGCACGGTCAGGGGCGCGATCTCCGGCTTCCCGCCGCGTTCGTGGAAACGCGCGGTATGGACCCTTCCATGGACGGTCGCGTGGGTGCTTTTGGTCACCCCTGCGGCGGTGGCGGAGTTCGACTACCGGTACGTGCTGCCCGCCGTACCATTGGCCACGCTGGCGGCGGTGATCTGCGTACGCCGGGAGGACACGCAGGCAGACACCCTATCGCAGTAGTTGTCCCCAAACATTCCACGAAATGTCCGAATCTGAGTATGCTGAGCAACCAGATCACCACGGCGTAGCCGGAAATGGTCATGGACCGATTCGCTCGATCATGGCCTCCGGCACCGGATGATTGACCTACCCTTTTTCGCGACGAGCAGGTGAACCCGGGGTGCTCGCGGCTGCGAGCCTCGCACGACCAGGGAAGGGGACCTTGAGCGAGCGAGCGATCAGGCGGCCCGTCACGCGGCCGCCGAAGGCGCCGGCGAAGGAGGCCCCGTGACCGAGCATCGGGTCGATCCTCAGGAACCGGGGGGCCGCCGCGCCGCGCGCCGCGCCGCCCGGGGTATGCCCGCGGGCGAGCCGCCGGACGACCCGGCGGGCTACCAGCGCCGCCGCCACGCGGGCCAGGCGGACCCGCCGGACCCCGATCGCACCGCTCCCCGCCGCCGCAGAGACGAAGGGCCACTCGCCTTCGACCGCCGCGCGGGCCAGGACCACGGACACGGGCGCGGGGGCCCCGGCCGGTCCGGATACCCCGACCCGGACGCCTACCCCGACCAGGGGCGCGCCGGTCGTGCCGGATTCACCGACCCTGGCACGGAGCATGACGCGTACGCCGAGCGGGGCCGTACCGCGGCACCCGGCCCGCGGCGCGGCAGGTCCGCCTACGCCGATCCCGGCCCCGAGCAGACCGGCTATGAGCAGGCCGCCTACGCTGAGCAGGGAGCCAGGCGTTCCCGCCGGGCCGCGCCCGCCGACCAGGCAGAACACCCCGAACGCGACCGTGGGCGCACCGGCCACCCGGAGCAGGCGCACGACAGGGCCGCGCGGGGCGAGCCGCCGAACGACGACGACGGGGACACCGGCCGCCGGCGCAAGGACGGCGACGGCGGCGGGGGCAAGATGCGCCTGCTGGCCTGGGGCAGCATCGCCCTGACCGGCCTGCTGGTGGCCGGCACGCTCACCGGCTACACGCTCTACCGGTCGCTGTCCGACGGCATCGAGACCGAAGACGTCAACACCGCGCTCGGCGACAAGCGCCCGCCCAACAGCACGGGCGCGCTCAACGTCCTGCTCGTCGGTTCCGACACCCGCGAAGGCGACAACCTCAAGTACGGCAAGTACATGCTCAACGCGGGCAAGCGCACCGACACCATGATCCTCATGCACATCTCCCCCGACCGGGACAAGGCCACCCTGATCAGCTTCCCGCGCGACTCGGTGGTGCAGATCCCGTCCTGCCCTGGGCCCAACAGCTCGGCGCTCCCGCCCAGGGTCGAGATGATCAACGCCGCCTACAACGAGGGCGGCATCACCTGCACGATCAGGACTCTCGAATCGCTGACCGGCGTCCGCATCGACCACTTCGTCGAGATCGACTTCACCGGCTTCAAGAACATCGTCGACGCCCTCGGCGGCATCCGGGTGTGCCTGAAGCAACCGGTCAACGACCGCAAGGCGAAGCTGGAGCTGAAGGCCGGCTGGCACAACCTGAAGGGCGAGGCGGCCCTCGGCTACGTACGGCTGCGCGGCTACGGCGACGGCAGCGACATTCAGCGGATCAAGCGCCAGCAGGTCTTCCTGTCCCAGGTGGTCAAGAAGGCCACCAGCAGCGACCTGATCACCGACCCCGGCCAGTTGTGGGCCTTCATCAAGGCCGCGACGGAGTCCGTCAAGATGAACCCCGAGCTGGCCAACAACCCGGACACGCTGGTCCAGATCGCGCAGAGCGCCCGGAAGCTCACGTCGAACGGCGTGCAGTTCATCACCGTGCCCTGGGGGCCGCACCCCGACGACGACAACCGCGTCATCTGGAAGCAGCCCGCCGCCAACCAACTGTTCGCCGCCATCAAGAGCGACATCGAGGTCAAGCCGTCGCCCAAGCCCACCCCCACATCCGGCGAGAAGAGCACCGCCCCCGCCAAGCCGGTGATCAAGCCGGCGCAGATCAAGGTCCAGGTGCTGAACGGCACCACGGTGCAGGGCAGGGCCAAGGAGGTCGCCGACGCGCTGGCCGCCCAGGGCTTCAAGGTCGTCGAGGTCGGCAACGCCAGGACGAGCGGCGTGGACGTGCCCAAGACCCAGGTCCTGTACGGCAAGAAGGCCGCGAACGGCGCCGACTACGCCTCGCCGATCGCCGCCAAGCTGCTCTCCAAGGTCTCGCCGCAGGCCGGGAAGATCAAGCCGGTACAGGTGGAGCCGTACACCCCGGCGGCCGCGACCCCCGGATCCGGTTCCACGGCGACCGCCTCCCCGGCCACGGGCGCGGGCGCCGGTGACGGCGGGGCGCCGGTCGTACAGCTCATCGTGGGCGCCGACTGGGAGGGTGTGAAGGCCCCCATCAAGATTCCGGATGACCTGAAGGGCAGCGTCGTCAACGCCAAGACCGACCCGTGCCAGTGAACCCAGGGGGTCTCCGGTCCGCGTGATCGGGCGGATTCGTAACGATTCCCTGGGTTCCCGTAGGGGATTCGGCGGCAACCGCTACATATGATCAAGGAGCCCGTTAGGGTGGTCGGGTCGGTGAGGCGAGCACCGATGTCCTCGCCCAACGCCTTGACGGCGTGCCCGACTGCTCACTGACTCCGACAGATAGCAGAGCTTTTCCCTGTGAGTGACACCCGATCCACCTTCCAGGTCCCGGGCTTGCGGAGCCACGACGCGGAGGGCGCCCGCTCCGGCGGTTCCCCTGATCAACGCGATCGTCATGTGCCACGCCACGAGGAGTCCGGCTCGGACGGAGGACCCGGGCACGGTCACGAGCCGCCTTATCGGGCCCCCGAAACCGGCGCCGCCCACGGTGCGCAGACCGTACGGGAGGCTGCGGGCACACCGGCGCCGCGCCGCCCGCTCGACGGCGAACCCGCCCGTCGCAGCCCCTACCCGCCCGCCGCCGGGACCAGCGA
>NZ_POUA01000053.1 GCF_003236385.1 Spongiactinospora gelatinilytica | reverse complement strand
CGCCCGGCCCGCGAACTCCTGCTGGACCAGCAGCGGGAAGGTGAACGAGAAGCCGATGAAGGATCCGAAGGTGCCGATGTAGAGGAAGGACATCACCCAGGTCTGCCGGGCGCGCATGGCCAGCCTGTAGGAGACCCCGTCCGGTTTGGCCGAGGTGAGGCTGTCCATCCGCAGCCAGGCCGCCGCCGCGGCGACGATCAGCAGCGGCATCCACATCAGGGCCGCGTACGCGAGCTGGAGGCCGGTGCCCAGGTGGATGACCACCGGCACGACGAGTTGGGCGACGGCCACCCCCAGGTTGCCCGCGGCGGCGTTGATCCCGAGCGCCACCCCCTTCCTGCTCTCGGGGAAGAAGAAGGAGATGTTGGCCATGGAGGCGGAGAAGTTCCCGCCGCCGAGACCCATCAGGGCCGCGGTCAGCAGGAAGAACCAGTACGGCGTGCGCGGGTCGCTGACCGCGACCGCGAGCATCCCGGTGGGCACCAGCAGCACCAGCGCGCTGAGGGCCGTGAAGCCGCGCCCGCCGAACCGGGGCACCGCGAACGTGTAGGGGACGCGCAGCGCCGCCCCGACCAGGTTCGGCACGATCAGCAGCCAGAAGGTCTGCGTGACGTCGAAGCGGAACCCGGCCTGGCCGAGGTAGGTCACCACGACGCTCATCAGGATCCACACCGAGAACCCGAGGTTCTCCGCGAGGATCGACAGCGCCAGGTTGCGGACCGCGATCGGCCTGCCGGTACGCCGCCAGAACGCCGGGTCGTCGGGCTCCCAGTGGTCGATCCACCGACCGCCGTGCCGATTCATGAAGCCTCCTGTTCCCGGCCGGCCAGCCAGCCGGCGATGCCGCGTAGCAGTGGCACGCAGGTGCCGCAGCCCGTCCCGGCCCTGGTCCTGGCGGACAGCTCGGCCGCGTCGGCCGCGCCCGTCCGCCAGGCGGCGGTGAGCTGGGCCTTGGTGACGTGGTTGCACCGGCAGACCGTCGCGGTGTCCGCGAGCGTCGCCGGATCCTGTGCCGGGGCGGCGGGCGGCAGCGCCCGGCCCAGCAGCACGGCCAGCCGGTCTTCGGGAACCGGCACGTCGTTGGTGTAGTAGTAGGCGGCGGACGCGGCGGCGTCGGGCAGCCCGAGCATGATCGCGGCGCGCACCCGGTCGTCGCGCAGCACGAGCTTGGCGTACCGGCCGCGGGCCGGGTCGGACAGCCGCAGCGCCTCGTCGATCTCGTCGTCGGGATCGGTGGTCGTCTCGCCCATCGCGGTCAGGTCCACGCCGCGGGCCTTCAGCCGGGTCACCACGGTCGTGCCCCGGTACCTGGCCTGCGGGTCCGTGCCGGTCAGCAGGCCGGCCAGTACGTCGGCCTGCTCCCAGGCGGGCTCCACCAGCCCGGGCGTCGCGCCGGGGTGCCGGGCGACGTCGCCGATCGCGTACACGGCGGGGTGGGCGGTGCGCAGCGTGTCGTCCACGACGACACCGCCCGCCATCGGCAGCCCGGCGGCCTCGGCCAGGCCGGTCCGCGCCCGCACCCCGGCCGCCACGACCACCAGTTCGGCGGGGACGTGGCTGCCGTCGTCGAGTTTGAGCCCGTCGCCGGGCAGGTAGCGGGCGGCGGTCCGGCCGATCCGGAACCTGACCCCGTGCCGGGTCAGCGCCTTGGCGAGGACGGCTCCGGCCTCGGTGTCGAGCTGGCGTTCCATCAGGTGACCCACCGGGTGGACCACGGTGACCGCGCAGCCCCGGACGGCCAGCGAACGGGCCGCCTCCAGGCCGAGCAGGCCGCCGCCGATGACGGTGATCGGCACGCCGGGCCGGGCGTCGGCGGAGATCCGCAGGCAGTCGGCCAGCGTGCGGAACGCCACCACGCCCCGGGCGGGCGTGCCGTCCTCGCCGGACAGGCCCTCGGTGGGCGGGATGCGCGGCTCCGCGCCGGTGGCCAGCACCAGCGCGTCGAACGGGATCTTCGCGCCGCACGCGGTGCCGACCGTGCGCGCGGCGGTGTCGATCGCGCGGGCCTCGACGCCTTCGCGCAGGTCGATGTGGTGGTCCTCGGCCCAGCCCTGCGGGTACAGCGTCACCGACGCGGCGCTCATCGTGCCGGCCAGCACGCCGGGCAGCAGCACCCGGTTGTAGGCGGGGCCGGGTTCGGCCCCGAGCACGGTCACTTGGACCCGCTCGCCGTCCGGGTCGCGCCGCCTGATCTCGTCGGCCAGCCGCATCCCGGCCATGCCCGCGCCGACGATCACCACCGCGCGCGGGCTCACGCCGCCCTCCCCTCATCGGGCGGGCCATCGGCCGGTGCGGCTTCCAGCCGCACGGCGCAGACTTTGAACTCCGGCATCCGGCTCACCGGGTCCAGGGCCGGGTTGGTCACCAGGTTGGCCCGGTGGTCGCCGGGAAAGTGGAACGGCAGGAACACCGTGTCCACCCGGGCCGTGGGCGTGTGCCGTACCGTGGCACGCACCCGGCCGCGCCGCGAGACGACCACCGCGGGGTCGCCCTCGTCCAGCCCGTGCCGCCGGGCGGTGTCCGGGTGGACCTCGACGAACATCTCCGGCTCCGCCGCCACCAGCGCGTCGATGTTCCTGGTCTGCGCGCCGGACTGGTAGTGCGCCAGCACCCGGCCCGTGGTGGCGGTCAGCGGATAGTCCGCGTCGGTGGGCTCGGCCGGCGGCCGGTGGGTCACCGGGACGAACCTGGCCCGCCCGTCCGGGTGGGCGAAGCGGTCCAGGAACGGCCGCGGCGTCCCGGGGTGGTCGGTGTTCGGTACCGGCCAGTGCAACTGCTCCCCGGCCCGCAGTCGGTCGTAGGTGACGCCGTGGTAGTCGGCGACGCCGCCGCGGGCGGCCTCGCGCAGCTCGGCGAAGACGGTCTCGGGGTCGGTGGGGAAGCGCTCGGCGGGCTGCCCCAGGCGGGTGGCCAGGCCGTGCAGCACCGCGAGGTCCGAGCGCACGCCCGGGGGCGGCGCGACGGCGCGGCGGCGCAGCAGTACCCGGCCCTCCAGGTTCGTCATGGTGCCCCCCTCCTCGGCCCACTGGGTCACCGGCAGCACGACGTCGGCCAGGGCCGCCGTCTCCGAGCGCACGATGTCGGCGACGACCAGCAGGTCCAGCGCCGCGAGCCGGTCGCGCACCCGCGTCGAGCGGGGGGCCGACACCGCGACGTTGCTGCCGAACACCAGCAGCGCCCGTGGCCCGTCCGCGGTGCCGAGGGCGTCCAGCAGCTCGTAGGCCGACCGGCCGGGACCGGGCAGCGTGCCGGGATCGACCCCCCAGACGCGGGCGACGTGCTCGCGGGCCGCGGGGTCGCGGATCGAGCGGTACCCGGGCAGTTGGTCGGCCTTCTGTCCGTGCTCCCGGCCGCCCTGGCCGTTGCCCTGCCCGGTTAGGCAGCCGTGGCCGGAACCGGCCCGGCCGGGCAGGCCGAGGGCGAGCGCCAGGTTGATCCAGGCGCTGACCGTGTCGGTGCCCTTGGCATGCTGCTCGGCCCCGCGCCCGGTCAGGATGTAGGCGTTGCGGGCCCCGGCCAGCCGTCCGGCCACCGCGCGCTGGTCGGCCACCGCCACACCGGTGACCCGCTCCACCCGCTCCGGCCACCAGGCCGCCGCCGCGCGCCAGGCGTCGGCGAACCCGGTGGTGCGTTCGGCCAGGTAGTCCTGGTCGAGGTGGCCGTCCTCGACGACGCAGTGCAGGATGCCCAGCGCCAGCGCCAGGTCCGTGCCGGGGGCGGGCCGCAGGTGCAGGGCGGCCCGTTCGGCGGTCGGGGTGGCGCGCGGGTCGATGACGATCAGCCCGCCCGAGTCGGCGCAGGGCGCCAGGTGCCGCATGAACGGCGGCATGGTCTCGGCCGGATTGGCCCCGGCCAGCACGATGGTGTCGGCCGCGCGCAGGTCGGCGACCGGGAAGGGCAGTCCCCGGTCCATGCCGTACGCCCGGTTCGCCGCGGCGGCGGCCGACGACATGCAGAACCGGCCGTTGTAGTCGATCTGCGACGTGCCGAGCGCGACCCTGGCGTACTTCCCGAGCAGGTAGCAGACCTCGTTGGTCAGCCCGCCGCCGCCGAAGACGGCCACGCCGTCCGGGCCGTGCTCGGCGCGCAGCCGGGTCAGCTCGGCGGCGATCAGGTCCAGCGCCGCGTCCCAGCTCGCCGGTCGCAGCCCGGTGCGGCCACGGACCAGCGGCGTGGTGAGCCGCGCGGGCGAACGTAACAGGTCGGCGGACGTCCAGCCCTTCACGCACAGGGCGCCGTCGTTGACCGGGAAGCGCCTGGCCTCGATGCTCGGCGGCCCGCCCGCTGTGGTGGCGATCCCCATTCCGCATTGCAGGGCGCAGTAAGGGCAGTGCGTGGGGGCGACGGTGGTCGTACCGGTCACGATGGCCTCCAGGGCGCATCCGGGGGTACGGACTTCAGGCGATGCCCGCGACCGTCGCGTCGCGGACGTCCACGTCCATCACCACGCTGACGTCCCGGCCCAGGCCGAGCACCAGCATCTCCAGCCGGCCCATCAGCTCATGGAAACCGGACGGCCGCAGCGCCTGCGCGCCGTCGCAGAGCGCCTGCTCCGGCTGCGCGTGCACGTCGATGAGCAGCGCGTCCGCGCCCGCCGCCACGGCGGCCAGCGAGACCGGCGCGACCAGGTTGGGCCGGCCGGTGGAGTGGCTGGGGTCCACCATGACCGGCAGGTGGGAGCGCTGCTTGAGCAGGGCGACTGCGGAGATGTCCAGGGTGAAGCGGGTGGCGTGCTCGAAGGTCCTGATCCCGCGCTCGCACAGGATCACCTGGTCGTTGCCGGCCGCGAGGATGTACTCCGCGGCGGACAGCGTCTCGTCCACCGTGCAGCCGAACCCCCGCTTGAGCACCACGGGCCGCCCCGTCTCGCCCACCTCGCGCAGCAGCTCGAAGTTCTGCATGTTGCGCGCGCCGATCTGGAACGCGTCGGCGATCTCGGCGACGCGCTCGACGTGGCGGGTGTCCACGACCTCGGTGAGGATGGGCAGGCCGGTCTTCTCCCTGGCCTCCTGGAGGAGGTCCAGGCCCGACCACTTCAGGCCGTGGAAGGCGTACGGCGAGGTGCGGGGCTTGAACGCGCCGCCGCGCAGGCCGACCACGCCGTTGCCGGCGGCGACGGCTCCGACCACGGCGTCCATCTGCTCGCGGCTCTCCACGGCGCACGGGCCGGCGAAGACCGCCAGCCTGCCGTCCCCGATCCGCGCCGGGCCGATGGACACGACGGTGCCTTCCGGCCGGATCTCGCGCCTGGACAGGCGCACGCCGCCACCGGCGCGTACCGTGGCGACCGGGCGCGGCAGCCCGGCCGGGGCCGTGATCTCGGCCGTCTCGGCCGCCGCGATCACCGGGGTGGGGCCGAGCCGGAGCAGCGACGGGCCGCCGCCGCGCGCGGCCAGCAGCGCGAGCCATTCGTCCAGCTCGGCGGGCTGCGCGGAGGGCTGAAAGACATAGAGCATCTCGGAACTGGGCATGGCGTGGCCTTTCCTGCCAGGGCGGGGAAACGCAGAAGGGGCAGGCGTCGGGCCTGCCCCTTCGGGGTCCGTGGAGGTGCCGGGGTCTAGGTGAAGTCGAACCCGCCCGTCCGCGAACGCTTGAGCTCGAAGAACTTGGGATAGGAGGCCAGCTCTCTGGCCGCGTCGAACAGACGGCCGGCCTGCTCGCCCCGGGGGATCGCGGTCAGCACGGGCCCGAAGTAGGCGGTGCCGTCGATGTGGATGGTCGGGGTGCCGACCTCGTCGCCGACGGGTTCCATGCCTTCGAGGTGGCTCTTGCGCAGGGCCTCGTCGTACTCCTCGGACGTGGCGGCCTCGGCCAGCCCGGCGGGCAGCCCGACCTCGGCCAGCGCCTCGGCGATCACCGCGGTGAGGTCGCCGTTGTCCTGGTTGTGGATGCGCGTGCCCATGGCCGTGTAGAGGTCGCGCAGCACCTCCTCGCCGTGGTGGCGGGCGGCGGCGATGCACACGCGCACCGGCCCCCAGGCCCGGTCGCACAGGTCGCGGTACCACGGCTCGAGCTCCCGGTGCTCGTTGAGCACCGAAAGGCTCATCACCCGGAAGCGCAGGTCGATGTCGCGGATCCGCTCGACCTCCAAGATCCACCGGGAGGTGATCCAGGCGAACGGGCAGACCGGGTCGAAGTAGAAGTCGACCCGCGCCCTCGTCGCGGTGTTCCCGGAGTCATCGGTCATAGTGCTCCAATCAGCTTCAAAAACGCGTCGCCGGCCTCGGGGAGGCCGATCGTCACCCGCACGCCGTCGCCGGGGTAGGCGCGGACATGTACATTTTCCGCCGCGCAGGCGGCGGCGAAGGCGGCGGTGCGCTCTTGCAGCGGCGCCCAGACGAAATTGGCCTCGCTCGGCGCGACCGGCACGCCGTGCGCCAGCAGGGCGGCGCGGACCCGCTCGCGCTCGGCGATCGTCTGGTCCACCCGGGCCATCAGCTCGTCGTGGGCGCGCAGCGACGCGCGGGCGGCCACCTGGGCCAGGTGGCTCACGGTGTACGGCAGGCGGGTCTTGCGTATCTCGGCCGCCACCGCGGGGTGGCCGACCAGGTAGCCCACCCGCAGCCCGGCCAGCCCGAACGCCTTGCTGAAGGTGCGGACCACCACGACGTTGGGATGGGCGGCGAGCAGGCCGAGGCCGTCGGGCACGCCCGGGTCCCTGACGTACTCGTGGTACGCCTCGTCCAGGACCACCAGGCAGTCGCGCGGCACCCGGTCCAGGAAGCCCTTCAGTTCCTCGTCCCGCACGGTGGTGCCGGTGGGGTTGTTCGGGTTGCAGACGACGACGATCCGGGTGTCCGGGGTGATCGCGTCGGCCATCGCGGCCAGGTCGTGCCGCTCCTCCTGAAGGGGCACGGTGACCGGACGCAGGCCGGCCAGTTTGGCGAGGGTGGGGTAGGCGTCGAAGGAGCGCCAGGCGTGGACGATGTCGGTGCCCGGCTCGCCCGCCGCCTGGAACAGCATCTGCAGGACGCCGACCGAGCCGCAGCCGACCGCCACCTGATCGGTCTCCACCCCCAGCCAGGCGGCGATGTCGGCGGTGAGGGCGGCCACGCCGTAGTCGGGGTAACGGTTGACCTCGCCGGCCGCCTCCGCTATCGCGGCCACCACGGAAGGCAGCGGCCCGAACGGCGACTCGTTGTTGGCCAGCAGAATGGGCGCGCGGTCGTTATCCGGACCGGCGGGCGCGGCCCGATGGCCGCTGACCTCGGTCAGCACGGAACGCAATCTGGGTAATATGACGCTCATCATCGCTCCTTGGAGCGGAATCGGCTCCCCGGTGGAAATGCGGGGCTTTTGGGGCCCCGGTGGGGGAGGCGGGCACAATGGTGCCACGGGAAAAGTGTGACACTACGTCGGGCGGCGGGTCAACACCCTCTTCGGGGTTGTTCGCAGGTTTGTTCGGAGGGCTGCCGGAGAAATGCGGATATCCCGCCCGGCGATTTCGCCGGGCGGGTTGAACATGCCGTGCCAGCTTATTTCTTTATTTCGATCAGTGTCCGCCGGTCCGCTGGCGTGATTCGTGCATGATGCCGAATATCTCGTCCAAGTCGTATTCCGCGCGGCCCGGCGTGCCATATCTCCGCAGTTTTCCGCGGCTGGCCCATTTCCTGATGGTGGCCTCGGTCACGCCCGCGGCCAGGGCGGCGAGTTCGGTCGGCACGGTACGCGGCCTGGGTGCGCGCGCGTTCGTCATGCCACGTACTCCTGCCGCTCGTGCCGCTCTGGGCGGGCCAGGCGGGAGCTGAGCGACAGCCACTCGTGCGGCTGCCAGACGTGCCCGGAGCCGCAGCCGACCCGGCCGCCGGAGTCGGGGCGCAGCGCCACGACGGCGGTGCATCCCGGGCGCGGGCAGGGGCCGAGGCCCCGCGCCCGGCCGCGCCGGGGGTCCAGCGCCTCGTTCGCGCCTTCGGCCAGCTCGGCGATCTCCTCGGCGAACTCCCCGGCCGCCGGGTGGGCGGCCAGCCAGTCCAGCCGCCCCGCGAGGAAGCCGGCCAGGGCGGGCACGTCCCGCTCGGCGGGCGCGGGGACCCCGCAGCCCTCGGCGGCCAGCGCGCACCAGGACGACAGCGTGTCCCGCATCCGGCCGCGCGCCTCCACCACCGTCTCATCCAGTGTGATGCCGGTCGATGATCTGGTCGAGCTGACTCGTTCGGTCAGGCCGGTATGCGCGGGCGTCAGCATCCGCTCGCATTCCTTGTAGAGCCCGGGCAACGTGCGCAGGCTCGTTCTCAGCGAGTTCAGGCAGGGCGCGCAGAGGCGCGTGTCCGGGGTGGCTGGGTCAGTGCAGATTGCCGATTCGCAGTGCATGCGATCACTCTCCGTGCTGCCGCGGTCGTGGGTTGTCGATCCTTTGGCCCAATCCGAGGTTGAGAGCCGCCCGCCCGATGCCGAGGGCGAACCTCCGGCTGATCGTGCCGACGCTGAGCAGTTCGACGAGGACGAACCTCGCCGGGAAGGGCGGAGCGCACCGGTCGCCCCGCAGCAGGGTCTTGAGGTCGCCGATGTCGGGGGCGGCCCGGTGGCCGCGCGGCCGGCCCCTGGGCCGGCCGTTGGACGAGGCGCAGCCCGTCCGGTTCCGCCGGACGAAGTCCCGGTGCTGGTGCTCGGGGAGCAGCCGGAGATCGTCCACGTACACGGTCGCCGCCCGCTCCACCACCGCGGCGGGCAGGTCCTGCCCGCTCGTGTTGACGATCACGGCCCGCGGCGACGCCCAGTCCACCCGTAGTTCGACGCCCGCGGTGTCGATGACCACCAGGTTGGCGCCGAACAGTGCCTCGTTGACGTTGTTGCCGACGCTGAGGCTGACCCCCGCCATGAACAGGTCGTCCAGTGTGCCCGGCGCGACGGATCGGTCCGCCGCGTCCCCCAGTACGCACGCGGCCACGTGGGCGACGTTCTCCAGGCGTTTGGCGAGCATCGTCATGTGCACCGTCGCGCTCTCCCGCGACCCGACGATGCAGATGGTCGCGGCGGTCGGCCCGACCAGCCGCCGTGCGACCGCGGCGGTCAGCCCGGCCCGGTGGATCCGGTGTACCGCGCGCCGCGACAGGACGAAGCTGACCGCCATCGCGGGATCCTCGACGATCAGGACCTCTTGCCCCCTGTACGATCCGGTCGCCGCCGGCGGCTGCCCGCCGTCGCCTGCCAGGAGTTCCTCGACGAGCGGAGCGACGGGCTCGAACGCGTCCAGCGCGTCGTGCACGTCATCGCCGTTGAGCCAGAGGGCCGAAGTCATCCGTCCTTCCTCACAGCCGGGGGTGCTCCCCTCACACTGCTCAGGGCGGCTACCGATCCGCTTCCTCTCCGCTTTCTCCCCGCGCGAAGCCGGTCAGGGCCGATCGCGTAGCGGCAGGCGGTCGAATACAGGCATCAAGCAGTGAACGACCTCGGGAGGATGCAGCGATGACCATTCACAGGACCGCCGCCATATTCGTGACCGCCCTGTTCTGCGCCGCCATCGCCACCCTCGTGCCGGCGCAGGCCGCCTCCGCCGACACGCACTGGGGCGGCACTTCGGGCGACACCACGACCGTCCCCGCGGATACCCACTGGTAAATCCTGGAAACCCTGGAAATTCTGGAAAGAAGACGGACGGGCTCGGTACGCGGTCCGTGCTTCCGGTCAGCCGTCCACCGGGAGCACGGATTTCACCTTGCTCACCTCGTTCAGCATGCCGCGCGCCTCCGGCGAGCCGTCCGCGGTCAGAAAGTCGATGGCGTCGTTCAACTCCAGGCGGGCCAGGGTGAGATCGCCGCCGGTGACGTAGGAGTCGGACAGCAGCAGCGCGGCCTTGGCCGCCCACACGGTCGAGCCGAGTTCCAGGAAGGCCCGCCTGGCCGCCACGATGTGCCGGTTGGCCTGGGCGGCGTTGCCCCTGGCCAGCGCGATCTCGCCGAGGGAGTAGAGGGCCTTGCCCTCGATCAGGCGTTCGCGCATGTTCCTGGCCAGCTCGATGGCGTGCGCCATGGTGGTCTCGGCGCTGTCCAGCCGGCCCTCGCGCAGGCGTACCATGCCGAGGCCGTACAGCGCGTGCGCCTCGCCCAGCCGGTCGCCGCTGTCGCGTACGACGCGCAGCACCCGGTCCAGCTCGTGCCGGGCCTGCTCCAGCTCGCCGGTCATGACGTGCAGCTCGGCGTACGTGTGCAGCACCTGGGCCTCGACCCGGACGCAGCCCTGCTCGCGGCAGATCCGCAGCGCCTCCTCAAGCAGCTGCTGCGCCCGGTCGGTCTCGCCGAGCGGCAGCCAGTGCTTGGCCCGGGTCCGCATCACGTGCGCCGCCCCGATCCGGTCGCCGACCCGTTCCAGCAGGTCCAGCGCCCGGTCGTACTTGGCGATCATCTGCTCCTTGTCGCCGCGCAGCCCGTCCACGTTGGCGTAGTTGCGCAGGACGAGCGCGTAACCGTGGTCGTTGCCGACCGACTCGAACAGCTCCAGCGCGGTGCGGAAGTTCTTCTCGGCCTCGGCCAGCCGTCCCTGGGACATGTGCAGCGTGCCCATCGAGTACGTCATGGCCGCGATGCCGGTGACATTGCCCGCCTTGAGCACCGCGTCAAGGGCGGCCCGGGTGACCACGTACCAGTCGTCGAAGTACGCCTTGGCCTCGAACAACGTCACGCAGGTCAGGGCCAGCTCCCAGGCCAGCTCGTCGAACCCCGCGTCGGCCGCCTGCCGTACCGCGGCCACCAGCGCCGCCCGCTCGCTGTCCCACCAGTCCATCGGCGAGCCCATCAGGTCGGCCGGCTCCGCGTCCGGGGGCCGCCAGCGGGCCGCGCGGCCGTGGATGATGGTGAAGTCGCCGCCGTACTCCTGCCGGTGCGCCTCCTGCGCCAGGGCCAGCCACATGCCGAGCACGCGTTCCAGGGCCTTGGCGCGGGCCTCGCCGCCGTCGGTCTCGGCGAGCTTCTCCCGGGCGTAGACGCGCACCAGGTCGTGGAAGCGGTAGCGCAGCACCCGGGCGTTGCGATAGTCCACCGACTCCAGCACATGCGCGTCGACCAGGCGTTCCAGCACGTCTTCCGCGCGCATCAGATCGATGTCGAGCAGCGCGGAGGCCGTCCACGACGGGACGTCCGGGGCCTGGACCAAGGCCAGCAGCCGGACCAGCCGCTTGGCCGCCTCGTCCAGGCTGTGGTAGGTCATCCCGATGCTGGAGCGCAGCTCCCAGCCGCGGTGCTCCAGCTCGTCCAGCCGCCGCACCTCGTTGCGCAGCCGCTCGACCAGCCGCCCGATCCGCCAGGTCCGGCGGGAGGCCAGCCGCGCCCCGGCGATGCGCAGCGCCAGCGGCAGGCCGTCGCACATCTGGTACAGCTCGGTGACCGCGCCCTCTTCGGCGGTGACCCGCTTGACGCCAAGGATCTTCGTCAGCATCTCCACCGACTCGTCCGGGGCGAACGCGTCGATGCCGATGTGGTAGGCTCCCGGCAGGCCGGTCAGCCCGTGCCGGCTGGTGATGATCACCGCGCAGGTCGAGCTGCCCGGCAGCAGCGGGCGTACCTGCTCCTCGTTCACGGCGTCGTCGAGCAGCACGAGCACCCGGCGCGCGGCCAGCGTGGTGCGGTACAGCTCGACGCGTTCTTCCAGGCTCTCGGGGATGGCGTTGCCCGCGACGCCGAGCGCGCGCAGGAAGCGGGCGAGCTGCCGGTAGGTCCGCTCGGCGCGCACCGGGCCCTCCAACTGGGCGTACAGCGCCCCGTCGGGGAACTCCTGGTACAGCTCGTGCGCCACCCGGATGGCCAGGCTGGACTTGCCGACCCCGCCCCGGCCGGAGATCGCCACGATCGGCACCGCGTAGTCGGCCGCCTGCGTGCCGGGCCCGCGGGTGAGCAGCTCTTTGATCTCGGCGATCTGCCCGGCGCGGCCGGTGAAGTCGGCGATGCTGGCGGGCAACTGCCAGGGGGAGGCCCAGACCTGGAAGTCCTTGGCGGCCTCGGGCTGCGGGGGCGTCTCGATCGGCTCCTGCCTGGCCGGCTGCGGGAGGTCGAGAGACGGATCACGGGTGAGGATGGCCTGGTGGAGGGCCTGCAACTCCTGGCCGGGCTCCACGCCGATCTCCTCGATCAGGATGGCCCGGGCACGCTGGTACGCCTCCAGCGCCTCGGCCTGCCGGCCGGACCGGTAGAGCGCCAGCATGAGATAGCCGTGCAGTTTCTCGCGCAGCTCGTACTCGGCCACCAGCGGGCCCAGCTCGGCGGTGAGCCCTTCGTGCAGGCCGAGCTTGAGCTGTAATCGGATGAGCTCCTCGATGGCCGCCGTGCGCCTCTCGTCGAGCGCCGCCGCGGCCCGGCGTACCAGGCCGCTCTCCAGCCCGGCCAGCGCCGGCCCGCGCCACAGCGCGAGCGCGACGCGCAGCGTCCCGACCGCCTCCGCCGGGTCGCCGGTCTCCATCTGCCGCCTGGCAAGGTCGAGCTTGGCGTCGAACATCAAAGTGTCCACGTGCTCCGCGTCCAGTTGCAGGCAGTATCCGGCGCTCAGCGTACGGATCGCCCGGGGCAGCCCCGCCTCGGCGAACAGCTTGCGGATATTGGACATGCACACCTGGATCTGCCCACGCGCGGACTGCGGCGCCTCCTCGTCCCAGACCGCCCGGATCAACTGATCGACGGTGGTCACCTTGCCGTGGTTGAGGCCGAGCACCGCCAGGATCACCTGCTGCCGGAAACCACTTATATTGAGCGAGCGGCCTTGCGCGATGAACTCAAGCGGCCCCAGCAGACGAAGTGTCATGGCTACCTCTCCCCAACGTGCCGAAGTGATCCTTTGGGCGGATGGATATGCCGATCGATCGCTCCCCTATGTCATCGGCTCAGCCCAACACCGCCGGGCTCCTTCACGAAGAGATAACCACGAGGCCCCCGCATTGCCGGATCCGCCGATCCGGCGCCGCTTTCTTGTTCATTACACCACTATCCTGGTGCGTTCCGATACCTCGTTGTGGCGTTCCGGAGTATTTCAACGATCTTCGTAGCGCGTACATCCATTTCAGAGGTTCAGAAACCGGGGTTTCAAGCATCGCCGCACCTCGGCGCCTGGCCGCTACCGGCCACGCCCGGGGGCCGGGGGCGGCGAGGGGAGCGCGCGGCGGCCCGGCATGGCGACTGATGATCGAATACGGCGTGCGGCCGCTATTACCACTTTCGGGTCATGGGTGGCGGGAAAGGTAACCGCCCATTGTGGTGAACACCTCGGTGGCGGGGAGATCGGTGTCGTCGTCGGTGCGGACGCGTTCGATCACCAGGCCGTGGTCGCGGCCCCGGCGGGCCTCGGCGCCCGCGACGATGACCACGCCGGCGCCCTCGCGGATGAAGACGCGGCCGGGGGTGCCGCCGTAGACGCCCTGGGAGACGGAGGCGGAAAGAATGCGGATGCGCCGGCCCCGGTAGTAGGTGAAGGCGTTGGGGTAGGGGTCGGACTGGGCGCGTACCAGGCGTTCGATGTCCTCGGCGGGCCAGGTCCAGTCGATGTTTCCATCCTCTTCCGCGCGTTTGTGGAAGAAGCTGGCCTTGGAACGGTCCTGTGGGGTCCAGTCGGTACGGCCGGAGGCGATCAGGGAAAGGGCCTCGGTGACGATCGGGGCGATGAGATCGACGGTGCGGTGGAAAAGGTCGGTCGTGGTGTCGCGGGGGCCGACCGGAATGGCGCGCTGGACCACGATGTCGCCGGCGTCGAGTTCGGCGTTCATCATGTGGGCGGTGACGCCGACCTCTTTCTCGCCGTTGATGAGCGCCCAGATGAGCGGGGAGAAGCCCGCGTAGGCCGGCAGCAGCGAGTCGTGGACGTTGAGGATGCCGAGGCGGGGGAGGGCGAGGAATTCCGGCGGGATCCAGGTACGCCAGTTGTTGGCGACGATCAGGTCCGGGGCGAGGTCCTTGAGGGTGCGCAGGAGGTCGTCGTCGGGCCGGTTGCCGATCACGGTCGGCACGCCGTGCGCCTGCGCCAGGTCGGCCACCGAGTCGTCCCAGATCTTCTCGTACGCGTGGTCGCTCCGGGGGTGGGTGACCGCCAGCACCACCTCGTGCTCGGAGTCCAGTAATGCCGCGAGGGTGCGATGTCCCCAGGTCTGGTAACCGAACATGACGACCCGCATCGCTGGTCTCCTCAATGGTGGACGGAATCAGGGCCCGGCACATCGAATTAGGTGAGCCTAACCTAATTGGTGTCGGGCTTCCAGTCCGAGCGCCCAGGCCGCATCTCTGAGCAGGGGGTGCCGCCAGCTCGCCCGGTCGTGGCCCGCCGCCGACCGCGACACCCGCACGGTCGCCCCGGCCCGCTCGGTCAGCGACTCGACCGCCTCACAGTGCGGCAGCATCCGCCGCTCGTGCGCGCCGACGTCGAACGCGGCGCGCAGCCCCGACAGGTCCGGGCGGCGTTCCCGCAGGTAGGCGGCGATGGCACCGCCGGTCGGGCCGCCCATCGGGTCCGGCAGGCCCGCCGCGCCGGGCGTCCACCAGAACGACCCCGACTGGCACGCGATGCCGGACAGCAGGCCGGGGAACGCGAGCGCCGCGTACATCGCGCTCAGCCCGCCGAGGCTCTGCCCGGCGACCACCAGCCGGCCCGGGTCGCCGGGCACGCCGGTACCGGCCAGCAGCGGCAGCAGTTCGTCCCTGATCGCCGTCCACAGCGCGGGCGCGCAGCCGAACTCGGCCTCGCGGTCCCTGGCGGGCAGGAAGACCAGCGTGACCGGGGGCAGCGCGCCGTCGGCGACGGCCGCGTCGAACGCGGTCATGGCCGGGTGCAGGTGCAGCCAGTCATCGCCGTCGAGCAGCAGGACCACCGGCCCGCCGCCGCCCGCCGGGTGGACCCGCACGGTACGGCGTCCGCCGAGCCGCTCGCTCGCCCAGCGCAGCCGGACCTCGGGCAGCGGCAGCACGTCGGCGGGGCCGACCGCGGGCCAGTACGGCTGGGCGGGCGCGTCCGGGACCGCCGCGATCGACCGGTCCCCGCCCCCGCCCACCGGGTTGCACGGGTCGGCGTACGCCGCGTCGCCGGTGCGGATCTGGTACGTCACCCGCAGCCCGGCGGGCATGGCCACCTCGGCGTACCAGCAGTCCGTGCCGCCCCACCGGCGCATCGGCACCGGCTCCGACCAGCTCTCGAAGGCGATCTCCGCCGCCGCACCCCGCCACAGGAACAATGCGGCCCAGCCGCCGTCACCGTCGGACACCGCCGCCGGTGTCCGCGCCGCCGCCCAGAACGCGTCACTGCCAGGCTCGCCGCCGAGCCCGAACCTGGCGAAGGTGTCCCTCATGCCCCCAGTGGTACCAAAGGGATAACGTACCTCGCCATGGGCACGACTGTGGAGAAGCGCCCCGCCCCCGGGGCCACGGCGGCCCACCGGCGGCGGGTCGCGGGCGCGGGCGCGCTGGTGGCGGGCCTGGTGCTCGCCGCGGCGCTGTCACTGGCCGTCGGCGCGCGGGCGCTGAGCCCGACGGAGGTGTGGCAGGGGCTGTTCGGCGAGCCGGGCGCGGACCAGCGGCTCACCGAGATCACGCTCATCGTGCAGACCGTGCGGGTGCCGCGGACCGTGCTCGCGGTCGTGGCGGGCATCGCCCTGGGGATCAGCGGGGCGCTGATCCAGGGGTTCACCCGCAACCCGATCGCCGACACCGGGTTACTCGGGGTGAACGCGGGGGCGTCGTTCGCCGTGGTGACGATGATCCTGCTGTTCGGGCTCGCCAGCCCGTTCCAGTACGTCTGGTTCGCCTTCCTGGGGGCGGCGGTCGCCGGGGTCATCGTGTTCGGGCTGGCGAGCCTCGGCCGGGGGGCGGGCAGCCCGCTGACGCTCGCGCTGACCGGGCAGGGCGTCACGGTGTTCCTGGCCGCCATGACCACGGCGGTCGCGCTGTCGGACAAGGCGTCGCTGAACGCGCTGCGCTTCTGGAAGGCGGGCTCCGTGGCGGGCGTCGGGTTCGACACCATCTGGCCGGCGACCGTGTTCATCGCGATCGGGCTGGCGCTGGCGCTGATCATGCTGCCCACCATCAACCTGCTCAACCTGGGCGACGACGTGGCGCGCGGGCTGGGCGTGAAGATCGGCCTCAGCCGGACCAGCGGCGTCGTCGCGATCACCCTGCTGGCGGGCGCGGCGACGGCGGCGTGCGGGCCGATCGCGTTCCTCGGCCTCATGGTGACCCACGTCGCCCGGTACCTCACCGGGCCGGACTACCGCTGGCTGGTGCCGTACGCCGGGCTGCTCGGCGCGCTGGTCCTGCTGGTCTGTGACATCGTGGGGCGCGTGGTGACCCGGCCGGGCGAGTTGCAGGCGGGCGTGGTCGTGGCCCTGGCCGGTGCGCCGTTCTTCGCGGTGCTGGTGTGGCGCGGAAAGTTCAGGAACGCATGAGCGAGACGAAGATGGCCCCCGGTGTGCGGCTCGGGCGCGCGTCGTTCGTGTGGCGGCCCTGGATGGTGCTGGTCACGCTGCTGCTGGCGGGGGCGGCGTTCCTGGTGTTCTGCCTGTCCATCGCGGTCGGGGACTTCCCGATCGGGCTGCCCCAGGTGATCGCCACGCTGTTCGGGCGGGGCGAGCGGGTGGACGAGTTCGTGATCATGGATCTGCGGATGCCGCGCGCGCTCGCCGGGCTCGTGGTGGGCGTGGCCCTCGGGGTGTCCGGGGCGATCACGCAGTCCATCGCGCGCAACGCGCTGGCCAGCCCCGACGTGCTGGGGATCACCGGTGGCGCGGGCGCGGTCGCGGCCTTCCTGGTGACGGTGTCGGGCGGGGCCGCCGCGGTGATCACCAACTCCGTGGGGCTGCCGGCGGCGGCGCTCGCGGGCGGTCTCGGTACGGGGCTGCTGGTGTACTTCCTGGCGTGGCGGCGCGGGATCGACGGCCTGCGGCTCATCCTGATCGGCATCTCGGTGAGCGCGGTGATGGAGGCGATCACGGTCTGGCTGCTGGTCACGGCCGACATCCGGGATGTGGCGCGGGCCCAGGCGTGGCTGGTCGGCTCGCTGGACAGCAGGTCGTGGGGCGAGGTCTGGATCGCGCTGTGGGGCACGCTCGCCCTGATGGCCGTCGTCGGGTACGTCTCGTTCCAGTTGCGGCCGATGCACTTCGGCGACGACATCGCGGCCGGGCTGGGGGTGCGGTACTCGATGGTGCGGGCGGTCCTGCTGCTCAGCGCGGTGCTGCTGGCCGGTGTGGCGGTGAGCGCGGCGGGCCCGGTCCCGTTCGTGGCGCTGGTGGCGCCGCAGGTGGCGATGCGCCTGGTGCGGTACCCGACGCCGCCGCTGGTGGCCTCCGGGCTGGTCGGCGCGCTGCTGCTGATCGGCTCGGACCTGGTGGCGCGTACGGCGCTGCCGATCACCCTCCCGGTCGGCGTGGTCACCGCCGCGATCGGCGGTCCGTTCCTCGTCTACCTGCTGGTACGCGCGAACCTGAAGAGGGGGATGTGAAGGCTAGGCTTGCCTAAGTAGAGTGGGTAGGCGTGACCGTTCAACACATCGCCGATGTAGCGCCGCTGGCGGCCGAAGGCATCACCGTCGGGTACGGCGGCCGGGCCGTCATCGACGACCTCGACGTGGTGATCCCGCCAGGGGTGATCACGACGATAATCGGCCCCAACGGCTGCGGCAAGTCCACCTTGCTGCGCACGCTGTCCCGGCTGCTCAAGCCGGCCAAGGGCACGGTGGTGCTGGACGGCCAGGACATCGTCAAGCTCAAGACCAGAGATGTCGCCAAGAAGCTCGGCCTGCTCCCGCAGGCCCCCGTCGCCCCCGAGGGGCTGACCGTGGCCGACCTGGTCGCCCGGGGCCGCCATCCGCACCAGAGCTGGCTGCGGCAGTGGTCGTCCGACGACGCCGCCGTGGTCGAGCGCGCGCTGGCCATGACCGGGGTGTCCGACCTCGCCGACCGCCCGATCGACGCGCTGTCCGGCGGGCAGCGCCAGCGCGTGTGGATCTCGATGACCCTGGCCCAGGGCACCGACCTGCTGCTGCTGGACGAGCCGACCACCTACCTGGACCTGGCCCACGCGCTCGAAGTGATCGACCTGGTGGACGACCTGCACGAGTCGGGCTGCACGGTGGTCATGGTGCTGCACGACCTCAACCTGGCCACGCGCTACAGCGACAACCTGATCGTGATGCGGTCGGGGTCGATCCTCGCGCAGGGGCATCCGCGCGAGGTGATCACCGCCGAGCTGCTGCACGAGGCGTTCGGGCTGCGGGCCAGGGTGATCGACGATCCGGTGAGCGACCGGCCGCTGATCGTCCCGATCGGCCGCACACACGCCTTCCACTAAAAGTAAGGTTAGCCTTGCCTAAAGTCAGCGTGTTACTGTTTGCCTGCCCTCAGCTAGGGTCCGCACTAAAGCAAGGGATTCCGGATGCTTCTCCAACGAACGACAGTCGCGAAGGCCGTGCGGCGGGTCGCGGTGGCACTGTCCGTCGCGACGCTCGGCGCGGGCCTGCTCGCGGGGTGCGGTTCCGGCTCTGGTTCCACCACCGCCCAGCCGAGCGGGGAGGCCACTCCGGCCGCCACCCCGGGCGGCGCGTTCCCGGTCACCGTTGAGCACGCGTTCGGGTCCACCGGGATCCCCAAGGCCCCGGAACGGGTCGTGTCCGTCGGCTACACCGACGACCAGGCCATCCTGGCGTTCGGCGTGAAGCCGGTCGGCATGGTCGACCAGTACCCCAACCCGCCCGGCAAGACCCCCGACATCAACACCCAGTGGCCCTGGGTGAAGGACAAGTGGGGGGACACCCGCCCCGAGGTCATCATGACCAACGGCGACTCGGGCCCCAACTACGAGAAGATCGCCGCGCTGCGCCCCGACCTGATCATCGCGGTCTACTCCGAGATCGACCAGGCCGCCTACGACCGGCTGTCCAAGATCGCCCCGACGGTGGGCCGCACCAAGGGCGAGGCCGAGCCGTTCAGTGCGCCCTGGCAGGACAACGCGCTGCACATCGCCAAGGCGCTGGGCAAGGCCGACGAGGGCGCCAAGCTGGTGGCCGACATCGACGCCAAGCTGAAGGCCGCCGCCGAGGCGCACCCCGAGTTCGCCGACCAGACCGCCGTCGCGGTGTCCTGGTACAAGAACTCCGTCGCCCCCTTCACCACCACCGACGTGCGCGGACGCCTGGTGTCGGGGATCGGCTTCAAGGGCGCCACGGAGATCGACAAGATCGCCGGCGGCAAGTTCTACACCGTGCTGTCCCCCGAGCGCATCGACCTGGTCGACGTCGATCGCATCTTCGTCATCGCCGACAAGGCCGACCAGGACGCGCTGAAGAACTTCAAGCTGTTCGCCAACCTGGCCGCGGTCAAGGCGGGCAAGGTGTCGTACCTGCTGGACAGCGAGGGCCCGGCGATCGGCGCGGCCATGTCGCAGAGCACGCTGCTCTCCCTGCCGTACGCCATCGACGAGCTCGTCAAGTCGGCAAGCTGACCATGCAGGCGCCCACCGCCCCGGCCACGCTGCGCACCGCGACCGGCCGCGAGGCCGCGCGGTGGGTCGCGGCGCACTGCCGCGAGGTGCCGTGGCTGACCACCGCGACCGTCCTCACCTCGGTCGCCGGGGCGGCGCTCCAGGTCGTGCCGGTGTTCCTGCTCGGCCGGGTGGTGGACGGCGTGGTCGCGCGCGAACCGCACTCGATCCTGGTCACGATCGGCGCGCTGCTGGTGGTGGCCGCGCTGCTCGGCGCGGCGGCCACCGCCGCGGCCACGTACCTGATCGGGAAGCTGGGCGCGGACCTGCTCGCCCGGCTGCGCGAGGCCGCCGTCCGGGCGGTGCTGGGCATGCCCAGCGCGCGGATCGAGCAGGTCGGTGCCGGTGACGTGCTGTCCCGGGTGGGCGACGACGTGGCCGTGGTGTCCAAGGGCATCCGGACGGCGATCCCCACGCTGTTCTCCTCGGTGGTGCTGGTCGCCATCGCCACCGCAGGCATGTTCGGGCTGGACTGGCGGCTCGGCCTGGCCGGGGCGGGCGCGCTGCCCGCGTACGCGCTGGCCCTGCGCTGGTACCTGCCCCGGTCCGCGCCGCTGTACCGCAGCCAGCGGGAGGCCCAGGCCGACCGCGCGCAGGCGCTGATCAGCGGCCTGAACGGGATCGGCACCGTGCGGGCCTACCGCCTTGAGGGGGCCTTCCGGGAGAAGGTCACCCGCGAGTCCTGGCGGGTGCGCGACCTCGGCATCGAGGTGTTCCATTTCTTCGGCCGGTTCGTCGGCCGGGAGAACCGCGCCGAGTTCATCGGGCTGGTGCTCATCATCGTGGTCGGGTACGCGCTGCTGCAGGCCGGCGCGGCGAGCCTGGGCGAGGTCGCGGCGGCTCCGCTGCTGTTCCACCGGCTGTTCGGCCCGCTGGGCCTGATCATGTTCACCTTCGACGAGGCGCAGAAGTCCGGGGCGAGCCTGACCCGGCTGGTCGGGGTGGTACGCGAGCCCACCGAGGAACGGCTGGTCGGCAGCGTCGCGCCCACCGACGCCGGGCCGTACCCGGTGACGGTGGAGGGGCTGACCTTCGGCTACCCCGACTCCGAGCGGCCGGTCCTGCACGACGTCGATCTGGAGATCCCCGCGGGCGGCTCGCTCGCGCTGGTCGGGGCCACGGGCGCGGGCAAGACCACGCTGGCCACGCTGATCGCGGGCATCGGCACCCCGCAGACCGGCTCGATCCGCATCGGCCCGACGCCCATCGCCGACCTGGACGAGGCCGGGGCGCGGGTCCTGGTGGGCATCCTGACGCAGGAGACCCATGTGTTCGCCGGCCCGCTCGCCGAGGACCTGCGGCTGGCCGCGCCGCACGCGACCGACGTCGAGCTGATGGACGCGCTGCGCGTCGCCGGGGCCGGCACCTGGGTCGCGGCGCTGCCCGACGGGCTGGACACCATGGTCGGCGAGGGCGGCGAACGCCTGGACGGCACCAAGGTCGCCCAGCTCGCCCTGGCCCGGCTGATCCTGGGCCGGGCGCCGGTGGTGGTGCTGGACGAATCGACGGCGGAGGCGGGCAGCCAGGGCGCCGCCGAGCTGGAACGGGCCACGCTGGCCGCGTGCCGGGGCCGTACCGCGCTGTTCGTGGCGCACCGGCTGACCCAGGCGATGGCCGCCGACCGGATCGCCGTACTGGACGCCGGGCGTGTCGTGGAGCAGGGCACCCACGAGGAACTGGTCGCCTCGGGGGGCCGGTACGCCCGGCTGTGGCGGGCGTGGCGGGAAAGCGGTTAGGATCGCGAATTAGGTAAGCCTAACCTAAATAGCTTGGAAGGAACGGCTGTCTTCAATGGCTTCGACGACCGAACCCGGCACTCGTCTCCTACCGCTCACCTCCGCCAACCTGACCGACCTGCGCCGGCGCGCCGGTGACCACCCCGACGCGGCCTTCGCCCGGGCGTGCGCCATCGGCCTGGCGTACTGGGCGACCGGCGAATGCCCCGACGGCCTCGACCTCACCCCCAAGACCCCGTTCACCGACGTCCTCGGCTGGGCCGCCGGCGGCGGGCTCCCCGGCTGGGAGATCGGCGCGGACGGCCGGAGCATCGCCGTTCCCGAGGGGGTCGAGCTGGACGAGGCGCGGCTCGCGCTGGACGACCTGGCCGCCTTCCCCGACCGGCCGGTCGGCACCGTCCGCCCCGACAGCGTGGCCGCCCGGCTGGCCGTCCTGGCCGAGTGGAACGACACCAAGGCCGCCCGGGACCGCCCGACGATCGTGGAGATGTTCCGCGAGCAGGCGCGTACCAGGCCCGACGCCGTCGCCATCGTGGACGAGAGCCGGTCGCTGACCTACCGCGAGGCCGCCGCGCTGTCCAATCAGCTCGCCCGCCACCTGATCGGCCGCGGGCTCACCGCCGAACAGACCGTCGGCATCTCGCTCGGCCGTTCCGCCGAGATGGTGATCGGCCTGCTGGGCGTGCTCCAGGCCGGAGGCGCGTTCGTGCCGCTCGACCCGCGCTGGCCCACCGCCCGCCGCGCGGCCGTCATCGACGACGCCCGGATCACGATCCAGCTCAACGCCACCGGCGAGCAGGAAGCGGGCGAACCGGACGCCGTGGCCGTCGATCTCGGCGACTGGCGGCACGGCTCGTACCCCGCCGAGTGGACCGACGTCGCCATTCCCGGCCCGGCCCTGGCGTACGTGATCTTCACGTCCGGCTCGACCGGACGCCCCAAGGGCGCGATGATCCGGCACGAGGCGATCAGCGAGCGCCTGCTGTGGCAGTCCGGCGAGATCCTTGGCTTCGGCCCGGACGACGCGTCACTGTTCAAGGCCCCGCTGTCGTTCGACATCTCGATCAACGAGATCTTCCTGCCGCTGGTGCGCGGCGGCAGGCTGGTGATCCTGCGGCCCGGCGGCGAACGCGACCCGCACCACCTGCTCAGCGTGATCGCCGAACACCGGGTCACCTTCACCTACCTGGTGTCGTCCATGCTGGACGTACTGCTGGAGATCGAGGGCGGCTCCGGGCGGCTGGACAGCCTGCGGCACGTCTGGTGCGGCGGCGAGGTGCTGACCCCCGAGCTGTACGAGCGGTACCGCACCCGCCTCGGCATCCCCCTCTACCACGGCTACGGCCCCGCCGAGGCGACGATCGGCGTCTCCCACGTCATCTACCGCGGCGCGGCCGAACGCCTCACCACGTCCATCGGCCGGGCCAACCCCAACACCGAGCTGTACGTGCTGGACGACGAACTGCGCCCGGTCCCGGTCGGCGTCGGCGGCGAGCTGTACGCCGGCGGGTTCCTGCTCGGCCGCGGATACGTCAACGCGCCCGGCCTGACCGCCTCCCGCTTCGTGGCCGACCCGTTCGCCGCGGACGGATCCCGGCTGTACCGGACCGGCGACCTCGCCCGGTTCGCCCCGGACGGCTCATTGGACTTCCTGGGCCGGGCCGACAACCAGGTCAAGATCCGCGGCATGCGGCTGGAGATCGAGGACGTCGAGGCCGGCCTCGCCGAGCACCCCCGCGTGCGGCACACCTGCGTGGTGGCCAGGAAGAACACGGCGGACGGCACGTACCTGGTGGGGTATGTGATCCCGGCGGCCGGGAGCGAGGACCTGCGCGCCGACGAGGTCAAGGCGTGGGCCGCCGAGCACCTGGTCGAGTACATGGTGCCCGCGCACATCGTGGTGCTGCCGGAGTTCCCGCTCACCCCGAACGGCAAGCTGGACCGGCGCGCGCTGCCCGAGCCGGTGATCGAGACCGCCGCCGTCGTGCCGCCCGCCACCGAGAACGAGCGCCTGGTGTGCGCGGCGGTCGCCTCGGTGCTGAAGCTGGAGCGGGTCGGCGTGGACCAGGACTTCTTCCTGCTCGGCGGGGACAGCATCCTGGTCATCTCGCTGCTGGCCGCGCTGCGCGAGGCCGGCCTGTACGTCACCGTGCGGCAGATCTTCACCAACAGCACGATCGGCGCGCTGGCCGCGGTGGCGAGCCGCGAGGACGTCGCCACCGCGGATCACCGCGACATCGCCACCGGCCCCGTCACCGGGTCGCCCATCGTGCGGTGGCTCGGCGAGACCACGGACGCGATCGACGGCTTCGTGCAGTCCGTCGCGCTGAACACCCCGGCGGACCTGACCCCCGATGCCCTCACCGAGATCCTGAACGCCCTGGTCAGGCGGCACGACATGCTGCGCGCCCGGCTGGTCCGCGGCGACCGCTGGGGCTTTGACGTACCGGCCGCGGACGGGGCCGTCGCCGGGTGGCGGGAGAGCGACCGGCCGCTGGACGAGTGCGTCGCGCCGGCCATCGACGGGCTCGACCCGGACGGCGGCGTGATGTTGCGCGCGGTCTGGCGGCGCGCGGCGCGGCAGTTGGTGCTGGCCGTCCACCATGTGGTGATCGACGGCGTGTCCTGGCGGGTCCTGATGGAGGACCTGGCCACGGCCTGGCGGCAGGTCAGTGCGGGGGAGCCGATCGAGCTGCCCGCGCCCGGCACGTCGTTCCGGCGCTGGACGCAACTGCTGGAACGGGCGGCGGCCGACGCGGACCCGGCCTACTACCGGCGTCCGCTCCCGGGGCCGGACGTAAGGCCGGGCAGGCGTGAACTGTCGGCGGCCGACACGGTCGCGCGGGAGCGGGTGCTGGCCGTACCGGCCGATCCCAAGGTCACCGCCGCGCTGCTGGGCGAGATCCCGGCGCGGTTCCACGCGGGCGTCAACGACGTACTGTTGACCGGGCTCGCCGTCGCCCTCGCCCGGTGGCGGCGCGACCTCGGACAGGAGCAGACCTTCGCGCACATCGAACTCGAAGGCCACGGCCGCGAGGGCCGGTTCGTGGCGGAGCCGGCCGAGCCCGAGCTGTCACGGACCGTCGGCTGGTTCACCACCTTGTTCCCGGTGGTCGTGGACCCGGGCCCGGCGGGCGACTTCACCGCGCCGGAGTACCTGGCCGGCGCGCTCAAGGCGGTCAAGGAAGACCTGGCCAAGGTGCCGGACAACGGCGTGTCCTACGGCGCGCTGCGCTACCTGGCCGACGTCCGGTTCGACGCGCCCGCCCCGCAGGTGCTGTTCAACTACCTGGGCCGCTTCGACGCGGGCGAGGGCGGCGACTGGCGGCCCGCCGGCACGACCGGGCAGCTCGGCGAACGACGCGACCCGAAGATGCGCCTGCCGCGCCCGCTGGAGTTCAACGCCATCGCCGAACCCGGCCCGACCGGCGAATACGAGCTGGTCACGAACATCTCCTGGCCCGAGGGCGTGTTCACCGACGAGGACGTCACCACGCTCGGCGAGTACTTCCTGACGGCCCTGACCGGCCTCGCCGCGCTGGAGCACGGCGGCCACTCGCCCAGCGACTTTCCTCTCGTGCGGCTGACCCAGGCCGACGTGGACGCCCTGGACGGCCCGGCGCTGCGCGACATCCTGCCGCTGACCCCGTTGCAGGAGGGCCTGTACTTCCACTCCGTCTTCGACGACGACTCGGCGGGCGGCTACGTCGAACAGCAACTGCTGACGCTGGACGGCGACGTGGACGCCGACCGGCTCGCGGCGGCGGCGGCCCGGCTGCTCGCGTTGTATCCGAACCTCGCCGCCCGGTTCGTCGCGCTCGCCGACGGGCGGGTGGTGTCGGTACTGGAGAGCGGCGCGCGGGCCCCCTTCACGACCCTGGACCGGCCGGGCATCACCGACGAGGAGATCCGCGACCTCGCCGAGCGGGACCGCCTGTCCGGGTTCGACCTGGCGGCCGGGCCGCTGATGCGGTACACGCTCGTCCGCACGGGCCCCCGCCGGTCCGTATTGGTGCAGACCGTGCACCACATCGTGGCCGACGGGTGGTCCGTGCCGCCGATGCTGCGCGCGCTGCTGGCGGAGTACCACGCGCCGGGGTCGGTGTACCCGAGGGGCGGCTTCGCCGACTACGTGCGCTGGCTGGCCGAACGCGACGCCGCCGCGAGCGACGCGGTGTGGCGCGACCGGCTCGCCGGGCTGCGCGGCCCCTCGCTGGTCGCCGAGGGGCACCCGCCGAGCGGCCGGTTCGCCGACACCGCCGTGGCGCCCGACGCCGACATCGACGGGGCCGCCCGTACGGCGGGCGTGCCGCTGAGCGTCGCCGTCCACGCGGCGTGGGCGGTGACTCTGGGCACGATCCTGCCCGGCGCGGACGTGGTGTTCGGTTCGACGGTGTCCGGGCGGGACGCGGACGTTCCCGGCATCGAGGACATGGTGGGCCTGTTCATCAACACGATCCCGGTGCGGGTCCGGTGGGCGGGCGGCACCACGGCGCGCGACCTGCTGGCCTCGGTACGGGAGCACCAGGGCGCGGTGCTGCCGCACCAGCACGTCTCGCTGACCAGGATCGGCCGCCAGGCGGGCGGCGGGCCGCTGTTCGACACGCTGGTGGTGTTCGACGTCGCGGCCGACGTGGCCGGGCTGCGCCGTCCCGGTGACGAGTTCGCGATCACCGGCATCGGGAACGAGGGCGCGCCGCACTACCCGCTGACGCTGGTGGTGGAACGCGCCCCCGGCGGCCGGCCGCGGTTCAACCTGATCTACGACGGCGAACTGCTGCGGGAGCCGGGTGCGCGGGCCGTCCTGGACACCTTTGTCAGGGCCCTGACCGGCCTGCTCACCCGGCCGGACGCCTTGGCCGCCTCTTTGGTGCGGCCCTCCGCCCGAATCACGCCGGTGACCCTGGGCGGGCTCTTCGACGCCGCCGCCGGCCGCGACCCGGCCGCGACCGCCGTCACCCAGTGCGCGCTGGACGGCACCACCCGGTCACTGACCTACGGGGAGCTGGCCGAGGCCAAGAACCGGCTGGCCGCGACGTTGCGCGCGGCGGGGGTCGGGCCGGGGGAGCGGGTCGCCGTGGCCGTGCCGCGATCGGCCGAGCAGGTCGTGGCGCTGGTCGGGATCGTCAGCGCGGGCGGCGCGTACGTGCCGCTGGACCTCGCGTACCCGGACGAGCGGCTCGCGTACCTCCTCGCCGACTCCGCGCCGAAGGTCGTGCTGGTGGCTGCTGACCAGCGGGACCGTTTCACGGGGCTGGTGGCCAGGGCGGGCGTGGGGGCGCGCGTTCTGGTCCAGGGCGACGAACTTCCTTCGGCTGCCGCCGGGCCCGAGGCCGGGTGGCACGATCCGGCGTACGTGATCTACACCTCCGGCTCGACCGGGCGGCCCAAGGGCGTGGTGGTCCCGCACTCGAGCGTGGTGACCCTGCTCGCCAACACCCGGCCCGACCTGGGCTTCGGCCCGCGCGACGTGTGGGTCCAGTTCCACTCCTACTCGTTCGACTTCGCGGTGTGGGAGCTGTGGGGGGCGCTGGCGCACGGCGGTGAGCTGCTGGTGCCGGAGTACGCGCTGACCCGCTCGCCGGTGGACTTCCACCGGCTGGTCCGCGAGCGCGGCGTGACCGTGCTGAACCAGACCCCGTCGGCGTTCTACCAGTTCATCGAGGCGGACCGGCACGTCGGCGAGCCGCTGCCCGCGCTGCGCCTGGTCGTCTTCGGCGGCGAGGCGCTGGACCTCGGGCGGCTGCGCGGCTGGGTCGAGCGGCACGGCACCGGCTCGCCCGCGCTGGTCAACATGTACGGCATCACCGAGACCACCGTCCACGTCACGCACCGGGCGCTGACCGACGCCGACTTCGCGGGCACCGCCAGCCCGATCGGCGGCCCGATCCCCGGCCTGGTCACCCACCTGCTCGACGACCGGCTCCGCCCGGTCCCGCCCGGCCGGGTCGGCGCGATCTACGTCGCCGGCGCCCAGGTCTCTCTCGGCTACCTGGGCCGGCCGGGGCTCACCGCGAGCCGGTTCGTGGCCGACCCGTTCGCGGGCGACGGCTCCCGGATGTACCACACCGGCGACCTCGCCCGCCGCACCCTGGACGGCTCGCTGGAGTTCGTCGGCCGGGCCGACGAGCAGGTGCAGCTCAAGGGCTTCCGGATCGAGCTGGGCGAGGTGGAGTCCGCGATCCGACGCCTCGACGGCGTGGTGGACGTCGCCGTCACCGTCGCCGAAACCGGCGACCACCTGACAGCCCACATCGTCGGCCACCCCCCATC
>NZ_POUA01000539.1 GCF_003236385.1 Spongiactinospora gelatinilytica | reverse complement strand
CCCCCGTACCACGCCGCCGCGACCCCGGCGCCTGACCACCCCGAACCGGCCGCACCGGCGCTACTGAAGCCGCGAGGGCCGGTTCCTGCCCCCGCGAGGCGGCCGCACCGGCGGGACCAGAGCCGCGCGGGGGACCGGAGCGGCGTTTCGGCACCGCTGGCGCGAACTAAGCTGGCGGGCATGGTCAAGCGTGAGGCGGGTGGGGTGTGGCTTCGCCCGGAGCGGCCGGTGCGTGAGGCGCCGATGACCCGTGAGCGGATCGTCGCCGAGGCGGTGGCCCTCCTGGACGCAAAGGGGGTCGCCGGTCTGACGATGCGCCGCCTGGCCGAGCGGCTGGGCACCGGCTCCACGACCCTGTACTGGCACGTCACCACAAAAGACGACGTGCTGGACCTCGCGCTGGACGCGGTGTTCGGCGAGGCCCGGCTGCCGTCCGCCGACGCCGGAGGATGGCGGGCCCAGGCCCGGGCGCTGATGGGGGAGTGGCGGGCCGCGATGCTGCGCCACCCGTGGACCTCCGCGCTGCTCGGCCGTCCGCTGATGGGCCCCAACGTGCTGGAACGCACCGAGTACCTGCACGCCACGCTGGCCGGCGCGGGGCTCACCGGCCCGGCGCTGACCGCCGCCGCCTACGGCCTGTCCCACTTCGTGATCGGCTCGGCGATGATGGAGGCGGCCTGGCAGAGCGCCGGTCAGAGCGCCGGTCAGAGCACCGGTCAGAGCACCGAGAGGGCCGGGGCCGCCGATGCGGCCATCGCCGGGCACCTGCGCGAGCGGGCCGAGCGCTACCCGGTGCTGGCCGGGCAGGGCCATCCGGCCGCCACCGACTGGGACGCCTCCTTCGAGCGCGGCCTGGGCTACCTCCTCGACGGGATCGCCGCCGCCCTGCCCGCCCCGCCGGACGCCCGATGAGACAGATGCCGGGGAGCGCGGCGCCCGCAGGAGTTGACTCTCACACCGTGTGAGACAGGAGCGTGATGGCGTCATGTTCACCATCGGAGATTTCGCCACGATGGGCCGGGTCTCGATCCGGATGCTGCGGCACTACGACGCGATCGGGCTGCTGCGTCCGGCGCGGGTCGATCCGGCCAGCGGCTACCGGTACTACGAGGCCGGGCAGCTGAAGCGGCTCAACCGCCTGGTCGCGTTGAAGGATCTCGGTTTCACCCTCGCCGAGGTGGCCAAGATCGTCGACGCCGATGTCGGCACCGCCGAGCTGCGCGGCATGCTACGGCTGCGGCAGGCCCAGGTCGCCCAGCAGATCGCGGCCGACACCGCGCGCCTGGCCCGGATCGAGGCGAGACTCCGGATGATCGAAAAGGAAGGTGCCATGAGCACGAAGAGCGTCACCGTCAAGACGGTTCCGCCGGTCCGGATCGCCTGCCTGGCCGGGGTCGCCGAGAGCGGCAATCACGAGGACGTCGCCCCGGTCATCGGCGGCCTGTTCGGTGAGTTGTTCGGGGCACTGGGACAGGCCCAGGTCACCCCGGCCGGGCCGGCCATGGCCACGTACGCGCCCGCGGACGGGGATCGGCTGACCGTCACCGGGGCCTGCCCGATCGCCGCCGACGCCACCGCCGGCCCGCTGGAGGTCACGACCCTCGACGGGATCACCGCCGCGGCCTGCTACGTCCATCACGGCCCGATGGCCGCCATCGGCGAGGGCTACCAGGCCCTGGCCACCTGGATCGAGGACAACGGCCACCGCACCGACGGCACGGCCCGCGAGGTGTACCTGATCTCACACCCGGAGCCTGAGGAGCGCTGGCAGACCGAACTCCAGATGCCGATCACCCAGGGCTAGCGCCGCACGCGAAACGGCGACGCCCCCGGCGCCGCGTTCCGCCGCAGGTGGCGGAAGGCGGTGCCGGGGGCGTCGCCGCTCTGGTGCGGGGGCCTTCGGGTCGGGGACGTCAGGCGCTCTTGCGGCGCTGTGCGCGCAAGATGGCCAGCCGCTCGTTCAGCACCTCTTCGAGGTCTTCGATGGTGCGCCGCTCCAGCAGCATGTCCCAGTGGGTCCGCGGCGGCTTCAGCTTCTTGGTCTGGGGCAGCTCGCCGTCAACACGGACCGCGACCGCGCCGCAGCTTCGGCACTCCCACGTCGCGGGAATCTCGGCCTCGGCGGCGAGCGGTACGTCGAAGTGATGGCCCTTCGGGCAGGTGTAGGACACCTCCTGGCGCGGAGCCAGGTCGGTGTTGCGGTCGTTCTCGTAGCTCGTCGCGCCGAGTCGGGTACCGCGAAGCGCACGCTCGCCCATGTTTCAATGCCTCCTGAGGGCCCCATCTTGAGGGGTCTGTCTCCCACTGGCGTACAACGCTTGATACCGTGGATGGATTCCCATCCGCGGGGTGATCCAATCGCGCTTTTTGTCGCCGAAGCTCCCCGTCTTGGGCAACGCCCCCCTCCAGCGGGCCCACAGGCTAGATCCGCCGGGGCACCTCGTTTCCCGCCGCGCGGATCGCCTTGGGCAGATCGACCAGGGCCAGCAGCACCAATCCGAGCACGAAGAAGACCATCAAGAACAAGATCCCCAGCCGGTAGCTGCCGGTGTACTGCAGGGCCAGCCCCAAGGTGAAGGACCCCAGGAACGTCGAGCCCTTGTCGCTGATCTCGTACAGGCTGTAGTACTCCGCCTCCTTGCCGGCCGGGATGACGTGGGAGTACAGCGACCGTGACAGGGCCTGCGTGCCGCCCATCACGATCGCGATGGCGAATCCGAGCCCGAAGAACGGCAGCGCCGAGCCCTGCGGCAGGAAGTAGGCCACGGTCACCACGGCGGCCCAGCCGACCAGCGCCACCATCACCACCTTCTTGGCCCCGTAGACCTTGGCCAGCCGGCCCAGCAGCAGCGCCCCGCCGAACGCCACGAACTGCACCATCAAGATGGCGCCGATCCTGACCTCCTCGGGCAGTTTCAGTTCCTGGTCGGCGTAGGTGGCCGAAAACGAGATGACCGTCTGCACGCCGTCGTTGTAGATCAGGTAGGCGACCAGGAACGCCAGGGTCAGCGGATAGCGGCGCAGTTCGCGGATGGTGCGGCCGAGCTGGCGGAAGCTGCGCCCGACGGCCTGGGTGGAGGTCTCGCTGCCGGGGGTCAGCGCCCGGCGGTTGCGCAGCCGCAGCAGCGGGATGATCGTGAACCCGCCCCACCACACCCCGGCCGAGGCCAGCGCGATGCGGGCGGCGGTGCCGCCGGAAAGCCCCAGGGACTCGGCCTTGAGGAACAGCCCCAGGTGCACGGCGAGCAGCAGCCCGCCGCCCAGGTAGCCGAACCCCCAGCCCATCGCCGAGACCCGGTCGCGTTCGGCGGGGCCGGCGATCTCCGGCAGGAAGGAGTTGTAGATGACGAACGCGGCGGCGAACCCGACGTTGCCGAGCACGAACAGCGCCCCGCCGAGCAGGTAGCCGCCGCCGCCGACGAACCAGAAGCAGCCGGTGGCGCCGGCGCCCAGGTAGGCGAAGAGCGCCATCAGCTCCCGTTTGCGGCCGGTGTGGTCGGCCAGCGCCCCGGCGACGGGCATCACGATGATCTGGATGACGGCGGCCACGCCGACGACGAAGCTGTAGTAGGCGCTGGGGCGCACGTCGAAGCCGAGGACATCGACATAGGGGCGGCCGGCGGCGGCGGTGCTCGCCAGCTCGGTCAGGTACGGGCCGAGGAACACGGTCAGCACGGTGGTCGGGAACGCCGAGTTCGCCCAGTCGTACCAATACCAGCCGCGCTGCTCGCGTTTGCGGGCCGCGGGGGTCTCCTGCTGGGCGGCGGGGGCCGTCATGGAT
>NZ_POUA01000538.1 GCF_003236385.1 Spongiactinospora gelatinilytica | reverse complement strand
CCGCACGCCACCACCACGAGCAGCACCAGGTCGGGCACCTCACCCCCGGGCAGCGTCAGCCGGTTGAGCAGCGTCAACTGCACCAGCACCGCGGCCACCACGAGCACCCCCGCCACCATCGCGACACCTCCGCCTCCGGCCGGACCGCCCCCGCGCCGCCCGTGCCGTCACTGCGCTCCCACCTCGTCCAGGGGCCGCCCCCGCCAGTCGGTCACCATGGGGTGACGCTGCTCGGCCGGGGCCTGCGGGCCCGCCTGTCCAAGCGGCCGATCGAGCGGCCGGTCAAGTGGCCGATCGAGTGGTCTGTCGAGCGGGCGATCCAGGGGCCGATCGAGCGGCCGGTCCAGCGGGCGGTCGAAGGGCCGGTTGCGGTGGGGGAACCCCTCGGTACTGCCGCCCGGTTCGCCGCCGAGCGGAGAGTCGCCCGTGCGGCCCCGCCGCTGACGTACCGTCTCCTGGCCCTCGGCGGCCCCCACGCCCGGCTCCTGCCCCGTCTCGGGGGCCGCCGGTGCGCCATCACGCTCGTCCGTGCGGGCCCGCCTGGCCTTGCCCTTGCGGTCCTTCTCGGTGTCCGGCGGCTGGCCCGCCTCGGACGGGCGCGGCGGCAGCACCGCGTCCCGAGGGTCGCGCGGCGGCCCCTGCACCACCACACCGACCACGTCGAGCGCCGACAGGTCCGCGTACGGTCGCGCGTACGCCACCCGCGTCAGCTCCCCCGGCGTGGCCTCGACCCGCTCCACGACGCCCAGGGGCACCCCCGGGACGTACGGCACGCCGCGCTGCGACCCGAAGCTGACGATGCGGCTGCCCGCCGCGATCGGAGCCGTGGAGTCCAGCAGCCGGAACAGCACCAGGCTCCCCGTCTCGCCGACGCCGTGTACCACCCCGATCTCCCTGCCGCCCTCCAGCCGCGCGCCCGCCGCCGAGGCCGGATCGCTGAGCAGCAGCACCGTGGACGTCGTCGGCCCCACCTGCACGACCCTGCCCACCAGCCCGTCACCGTTGATCACGGTCATCTCGCGGCGCACCCCGTCGGCGGCGCCCGCGTCGATCTCGACGGCGTCCTCGAACCCGGGCAGGCCGCGCCTGGCGATGACATTCGCTGCGACGATCTTGTACCCGCCGCGCCCGGCCAGCCCGAGCATGGACCGCAACTCCGTCGACCTGCCCTGGTCCAGCCGGTGTGCGGCCAGCTCGCCGCGCAGCCGCTGGTTGGCGGCGCTCAGCTCGGCGACCCGCCGCTGCGCCGACGGCGCCGACGCCAGGGACGCGAAGAAGTCGCCGACCGGGCGGGTGACCCCCGCCACGGCCCGCTCGGCCGTACCGAAAACGGACGCGCCCGCGGTGCGCAGCGGGCCGAACGGCGAGCCCGCCCCCGCGCGGTGATCGACGGTGATCAGCACCAGGGCGGTGGCCAGCAGCAAGGCCAGGATGAGCCGGGTGCGGCGGGTGTCGCGCATCAGTGCCGTGGCTCCGGCACGAGCACCTGCTGCAGCACCTCGAACTCCTCCACGCACTTGCCGGTGCCCAGCGCGACCGAGTCGAGGGCGTTGTCCACCAGGTGGACGGGCATGCCGGTCTCGTCGCGCAGCCGCTCGTCCATCCCCCTGATCAGCGCGCCGCCACCGGTCAGGGCGATGCCGCGGTCCATCAGGTCACCGGACAGCTCCGGCGGGCAGCGATCGAGCGTGGACTTCACGGCGTCGACGATCGCGTTGATCGACTCCTCCGTGGCCTTGTGGATCTCGTGCGCCGACACCACGACCGTCTTGGGCAGGCCGCTGACCAGGTCGCGCCCGCGTACCTCGGCATGACCCTCGTCCTGCTGCTCACACGCCGAGCCGATGGCCATCTTGATCTCTTCGGCGGTGCGCTCGCCCAGCATCAGCGAGTATTCCTTCTTGGCGAACGTCATGATCGCCTGGTCCAGCTCGTCGCCGCCGACCCTGATCGACTGGCTGATCACGACGCCGCCCATGGAGATGATCGCCACCTCGGTGGTGCCGCCGCCGATGTCCACCACCATGTTGCCGGTCGGCTCGTGAACCGGCAGGCCCGCGCCGATGGCCGCGGCCATCGGCTCCTCCACGATGTAGACCTTCCTGGCCCCGGCCTGGTAGCCGGCCTCCTTGACCGCCCGCTGCTCCACGCTGGTGATGCCGCTCGGCACCGCGACGATGATGCGCGGCTTGGCGAAGTGGCGGCGGCGGAGCACCCGCTGGATGAAGTAGCGCAGCATCCGCTCCGTCACCTCGAAGTCGGCGATCACGCCGTCCTTCAGGGGGCGCACCGCGAGGATGTTGCCCGGCGTGCGGCCGATCATCCGTTTGGCCTCGACGCCCACCGCGACGATCTTGCCGGTCACGGTGTTGAGGGCCACCACGGAGGGCTCGTTCAGCACGATGCCGCGCCCCCGGACGTACACCAGCGTGTTCGCGGTGCCGAGGTCGACGGCCATGTCACGGCCGAAAAGAGCGAGCTTGCTACCCATGGGGACGCCGGGCCTTCCATACGTCGATCAGCGAACGGTCACCTACCGCATTCGCATCGTAACGTGACGTACCCACCGTCAACCGCAAAGGCCGCCCCGGCCCCGGGAAAACTTTCCCGCGCCCCGCCCCTGGCCGCGGATCGCCGGTTCGGTTCGGGAACGCAAAAGGGCGCCGGAAACGGCGCCCTTTGTCGTGTGTGCGTGGGCCGCTAGAAGCGGTCGGGGAAGAAGATCTTGATTTCCCGGGAGGCGGACTCGGGCGCGTCGGAGCCGTGCACGATGTTCTCGCCGATCTCCAGCGCGTGGTCGCCCCTGATCGTGCCGGGCGCGGCCTTGACCGGGTCGGTCAGGCCGGCCAGCCCACGGAACGCCTCGATCGCCCGCGGACCCTCGACCACCATCGCCACCAGCGGGCCGGAGGTGATGAACTCCACCAGGCTGTCGAAGAACGGCTTGCCGGAATGCTCGGCGTAGTGGGCCTTTGCCGTGTCGGCGTCGAGGGTGCGCAGGTCCATCGCCACGATCGTGAGGCCCTTGCGCTCGATCCGGCCGATCACGTCGCCGACCAGCCCACGGGCCACGCCATCAGGCTTGATCAGGACAAGTGTGCGCTCGGACACTGTGGTTCTCCTTCAACCATGGAATCTCTCGCAGAATGCGGTGAATGCGCGAAGCCTACCGTCCTTGCGGCGATCCGCCGCTTTCCGGCGAAGGAGTGGGCGGCGGTACGGCCGGGCGCTCACCCGCCTCGGCGTCGTCGCCATCGGGTCTGCCGGGCTCGTCGGGCATCTCCAGGGGCGCGCCCACGCCGGCCGGCTCCCCGGCGTACGACTCGCGCCGCGCCAGGAAGGCGGCCAGCAGGATCACGGCCACCACCAGCAGCCCGGCGGCCAGCGTCCAAAGGTCCAGCGCGGACAGGAACGCGTCGGCCAGCCCCTCCGGGGAGGTGGCGGCGCGCATGCCGGGCAACTGGATGCCGCTGCCCAGCAGGAACCCGGCCAGCATCGCCGGGAAGCACAGCGACAGCGCGAACAGCGCGTCGTCCGTGCCGGCCGAGGACAGCGCGGCGGTGAGCGCGACCGCCGCACCCGCCGCGATCAGCGCGAACGGCAGCAGCAGTATGATCCCCTGCTCGGTCGGCACCAGCCGCCAGACCGCGCACAGCCCGGCCACCAGCGCCACCAGCCCCGCCTCGCTCACCATCACCGGCGTGTGCGGGCGCGCCCTGGCGACCGCCCACGCCGCGCCCACGGCCACCACGGCGGCCGGCACGAACGCCGGCCGCCGTGGTGGCCG
>NZ_POUA01000537.1 GCF_003236385.1 Spongiactinospora gelatinilytica | reverse complement strand
GGCTGGGCCTGGCCATCGCCCGCTCGATCGTGGCCGCCCACGGCGGGCGCATCGCACTGAGCACCGCGCCGGGCAAGGGCGCGGCCTTCAGCATCGCGCTGCCGCGCAACTGATCACTTTGAGTGCGAACGGGCAAAAGATGATCAGATCCGGTGCGGGCGCTCGCGCGAAGCTGCTCACGTTCACTACCGTGGCCGGCATGACCGCACCGGCCAAGGCGCCATCGACGCCTTCATCTCCCGACCGGTCCGCGCATTGGCTGCCTGTGCGGCCGAGGCTCATCCTGGCAAGTGCCTTCATGCTCTTCCTGGAGCTGGCGCTGATCAGGTGGACCGGCTCCAACATCGTTCACCTCAGCTACTTCACCAACTTCGTGCTGCTCGGCTCGTTCCTCGGGATCGGGCTCGGGTTCCTGCGAGTGGGCAGGACCAAGCGCCTGCCGTACTACTCACCGATCACGCTCGCCGCCCTGGTAGTGATCATCTTGCTGTACCCGGTCACCGTGGACCGCAACACCGAGGGCGTCCTGTACTGGACGAGCCTCGGCACCACCGGCCCGCCACCGTGGCTGATCCTGCCGGTGATCTTCTGCGCCGCCGCCGTCATCCTGATGGGGCCCGCCGAACTCGTCGGGCGGTGCTTCCCCGAGCTGTCCAGGCTGGAGGCCTACCGCTACGACCTGATCGGCAGCCTCACCGGCATCGCGCTGTTCACCGCGCTGTCCTTTCTTTCCGCGCCGCCCGTCGTGTGGGGCACGATCGCCGCCGTGGCCTACGCCGCGCTGCTGTGGCCGCCCGGCCTGCCCGGCAAGATCCTGGTCGTGCTGCCGTCGCTGATCGTGGTCGGCGCGCTCGCCTCGGAGACCCTGACGGCGGGCGCGCTGTGGTCGCCGTACTACAAGGTGACCACCAAGGACAGCGACTACGGCGGCACCCCGGTGACCGACATCCAGGTCAACGGCATCCCGCACCAGCAGGCCGTGCCCGCCGCCCAGCGGCTGGAGCTCGAACGCCAGTACGCCCTGCCGTACGAACGCCAGGCCAAGCGGTCCCTGGACGACGTGCTGATCGTGGGCGCGGGCAGCGGCACCGACGTGGCCATCGCGCTCAGCAAGGGCGCCAAGCACGTCGACGCGGTGGAGATCGACCCGCAGCTGCGCGGGCTCGGCGACCGCCACCCCGACCGGCCCTACGCCGACCCCCGGGTCACCACCCACGTCACCGACGGGCGGGCCTTCCTGGAGCAGACCGGCAAGAAGTACGACCTGATCCTGTTCGCCCTGCCCGACTCGCTCACCCTCGTCTCCGGGGCCAGCTCGCTGCGGCTGGAGAGCTACCTGTTCACCCAGGAGGCCATGCAGGCCGCGCGCGCCCAGCTCAAGCCGGGCGGCACGTTCTCCATGTACAACTACTACCGCGAACGCTGGCTGGTCGACCGGCTCGCCGCCACCATGCAGGCGGCCTTCGGCCACACACCGTGCGTGGACGTGGTGACCGAGGCCGGGCAGCAGGCGGTGATCACCGCGGGCGTCACCCGCGACGCGCAGGTGTGCGGGCCCGCCGAGTGGGCCGGAGCGCCCCCCGGCACCCCGGAGCCGAGCCCCGACGACCGGCCCTTCCTCTACCTGAAGGACCGCACGATCCCGCCGATCTACATCATCACGCTCTCGCTCATCCTCATCGTCAGCCTGCTGGCCGTGCGCGTGGTGGCGGGCCCCTACGAGCGGATGCGCCCCTACGGCGACCTGTTCCTGCTCGGCGTCGGCTTCCTGCTGCTGGAGACCAAGAGCGTGACCGGGTTCGCGCTGCTGTTCGGCACCACATGGGTGGTCAACGCGATCGTCTTCGCCGGCGTGCTGGTGGCGGTCCTGGCCGCGGTGGAGGTGACGCGGCGCTTCCGCATGCCGCCGCTGCCCGTGATGTACGGCGTGCTCGCCGCCGGGCTGCTGCTGGCCTGGCTCGTCCCCAACGCCTGGCTGCTCGGCCTGCCGGTGCCGCTGCGCGCGGTGGCCGCCGTCGCGGTCGCCTTCCTGCCGATCTTCGCGGCCAACGTGGTGTTCGCCAAGCGGTTCGCCGACAGCCCCGACAGCACGACGTCCTTCGGGGCCAACCTGCTCGGTGCGATGGTGGGCGGCTGCCTGGAGTACTTCGCGCTGCTGGTCGGCTATCGGGGGTTGCTGATCATCGCCGCGGTGGTGTACCTGGGGGCGTTCGTGCTGCTGCCCAGAGTGCGCAAGGGCGTGCCCGCCGCCTCCTGAACCCTTGCGAAAAGGTCCGGCCCCGTGCGTGGCGCACGGGGCCGTCGCCTTTCGTCCTTCGCCTTTCGTCCTTCGCCTTTCGCCGGGGGCGGGTCAGAGGCCGCAGACCTCGGCGAGGTCCTTGTCGCCGGTGTCCTTCTTCGACGAACCGGGGGTGGGCGACTGGTCCGGCCCCTTGGCCTGCGGCTCGGTGGTCGGCCGCCCGGTGGTGCCGGTGCCGGTCGCGCCGGGGGAGGCGGTGACGTCCGCCGCCAGCGCCCGGCGGTTCCCGCGCGTGGACTGGCGCAGTGCGCTCGTCACGCTACGGCGCACCTTCACCCAGTCCACGTTCCCCGGCCAGAACTCCGGCGGCACGAACTGCGTGCTGGTGATCTTGGCGTTCTTCACCTCGAGCGCCAGGTCCGCCAGATGTTCGAGCAGTGGGCGGGGGATGTCGGTGCTGGCCAGCCGCTTGGTCGCGGCTGCGATCTTGTTGAAGTTGGCCAGTACGACGTCGGGGGTGGCCTGCTTGGCGAACGCCCCGATGACGCACCGCTGACGGGCCATCCGGGAGAAGTCATCGCTGTTCACCCGCGAACGGCCGTACCACAGGACCTCCTCGCCGGACAGCTTGCGAAAGCCCGCCTTGATGGTCCCGGCGGTGCCGTACAGGCCGCCCCACTTGATGTCCTGCTCGACCCGGATGTCCAGGCCGCCGATCGCGTCCACGAGGTCGGCGAAGCCGTACATGTTGACCAGCGCGTAGTAGTCGATCTTGAGGCCGAGCGTGTGCCCGATCGCGTCCTTCAGCGCCCTGGGCCCCTGGTGCTTGCCCCCCATGACCTGCGGATTGTCCTCGGCGAACTGCCACACCTCGTTCAGCAGGCCGCCGTTGGGGAGTTCGGCGAAGAAACCGTTCGGGAACCGCTTGCCGAGCGGGCTGTGCGGCGGGAAACGGACGTGCTGCATGTTGCGCGGCAGACCGAACATGACCGTGTTGCCGGTCTTCACGTCCACGCTGGCCACCGTCATGCTGTCGGTCCGCACGCCGGTACGGTTGCCCGCCGCGTCCCCGCCCACCAGCAGGAAGTTCACCCGGTCCCGGCCGTTCCACGGGTCCTCATGCTTGATCGGCGCGGTGGTCTGGTGGGTGCCGGAGGGGAAGATGAAGTTGGCCGTGTTGCGGGCGGCGATCACGGTGTTGGCGGCCACCGCGAAGGGGGCGACCACCACGATGCACAGCAGGCCGACGGCGATGCCGGAGGCGATCTGACCGACTCTGTTCAGCCGGCCGGGCTTGAGGCTGACGTAGGACGTCACGATCAGGACGAACCACAGCAGCGCGCCGACCACGGCGAGGACGGTGGCGGTCAGGAGGGTGCTGTCGCGGAGCAGCAGGCCGACGTTGTTCAGGATGACGACCGCGATCACGGCGGCGCTGAGCAGCAACAGCCCGAACGCGCTGAGCAGGACGTAACCGGCGCGCCGCCGCCCGGCCCGCAGGTGCGCGGCACCGGGCACCAGGGCCGACAACGCGGTCCACCCGACGATCGACGCGGCGCTCATCCGTCTGGCGAACTCCGGCCCGCCCCCGGCC
>NZ_POUA01000536.1 GCF_003236385.1 Spongiactinospora gelatinilytica | reverse complement strand
GGTCGTAGGGCAGGTGGGCGATGGCGGCGAGTTCGCTGACGCTCAGGAGGTAGCCGGTGGTCATGCGGCGGCTGACCGTGTAGCTGCGTCGACGGCGTAGGTACTGGTGGCCGGAGGCGTACAGGGCGAATGTTGCGGCGATCTCGTGGGCGCGTCCGCGCGTGCGGCCTCGGGCGTCTTCTCGGTCGCTGGTGACGGCGTAGGAGATCCGTACGGCGAAGCGCGGCTGGTTGGCTTTGGCGAGGATGGCGCGGATCTCCTCGGCGCGTTCGGGGAACATCCGGGCCAGTTCGGTCGGCCGGGTACGGTTCAGGCTTCCTGGCGTGATCAGGTCGAACAGGTCCCCGCGGAGGGTGCTGGATGTGCCGTTGCGGAGTGCTGAGGCGGCGCGGTGGGCGGCGGACAGGCGGCGTCCGGTGATCGGGCGGGCGGTGATCTGGACGGCGGCGTGTTCGCCTGGGCGCAGCCCTGACAGTGCGCCGAGCAGGGCGCGTAGCGGGTCGCCGCTGTGCGTGGTGGTGAGCGGGTAGTGGTCCGGGCGGGCCAGGACCATGCGTCCGCGTGATGTGGTGGCCGCGCGTGGTACGGGCGGTACGGCGGGGCGGGTGGTCACGGTCGCGCCGGGCCACGCCGACCGGATGGCCTTCTCGACCAGTCCGGGAGGGACGGGGCCCGGTACCCAGACCTGGACGCGGACGCCGGAGCTGTCGGCGACATACTCCCAGGACAGATGCGGCTGGCCGTACAGGGCGCGCTTCCAGCGTGGGGCGAGCAGGCCCATGATCTGGGACCACCAGGCGACGGCGCTGCCGAGCTCGACGTGCGGGGGGACCGCGATCTCGACCAGGCGGGCGTTGCGCCGCCGCCAGATGAGCAGGTTCATGGGAGCTCGGCTGGGTCGGTGGTGGCGAGCGCGTGCTCGGACGCGTCTGCGACGGCGTAGAAGGCGGCGCGGTCTCCGGTACCACCGCATACCAGGCCCTCGCCTTGGCCGGCTGAGAGCAGGAAGAGACGTTCGCCTTCGGTGAGGTTGAAGGCTTCGGCGATCTCGTCGATGGCCTGTGGGGCTTGGCGGAGCAGGATCTGGGTGGCGGCGTTGGCGACAACGGCTTTGCCAAGGTCGGAGCCGAGGAGGTCGGCGGCGTCCTGGGTGACGACGGCGAGTCCGGCCCAGTGTTTGCGGGCGGATTTCGCGAGGCGGTAGAGGAATCTGGCTCCTTCGTTCTCGCGCATGAGCGTCCATGCCTCGTCCACGACGACGAGGCGGCGGCGCCGGCCGGCGGGGTTGGACACGCGGCGCCAGTTCGTGTCCAGCGCGAGCAGCATGCCGACCGGGCGGGTCTCCTCGGGCAGGTCGCGTAGGGAGAACACGATCAGGTGGCCGTCCGGGCGGGTGGTGGTCGGGCCGGAGAACAGGCTGCGGTAGGAGCCGGAGACGTACGGGGCGAGCCGTGTGGCCAGTTGCGACGCCTCGGGAGTGTCGGTGGCCTCCAGCATGGTGGCCAAGTCGGCGAGCAGCGGCGCGGGACGTTTCCAGGTGCGCTGGTCGGAAGTGATGCCGGCTGCCGCATAGGTGGCGATCACGGCCTTGTCGAGGACGGCTTTTGTTGTGGCGGCGAGCGGTTCGCCGAGCATGGTCGCGACGAGGGTTTGCAGGAACATCGCGCGGCGGTCGAGGGCGTCGTCTTCAGCGTCCTCGGGCAGGTCGAAGGGGTTGAAGCACACGCCGGGCGTGCCGAGACCGAGGAGGGTTCCGCCGACGGCGTTGGCCAGGCGGCGGTACTCGTCTTCGGGATCGACGACGCACACCTGGACCTGGTGGAAGAGGAGCCGTAGAACTTCGAGTTTGGTGAGGTAGGACTTGCCTGCTCCGGATCGGGCGATGGTCACGGAGTTGTGGTTGTCGTGGGCGAAGCGGTCCCACAGCACGATGCCGGAGGAGTAGGCGTTCAGGCCGAGAAGTACCGGTGTGTCGCCGAGCCTGGGTCGCAGATCGGGCGATGCGAAGGGGAAGGCGGCGGCGAGTGCGGAGGTGTCGAAGGTCCGGCGGGTTTTGAGTGTGTCGGTGGCGAGGGGGAGGGTTGCTGTCCAGCCTTGGAGGGCGCGGAAGGTCGTCGGCTGGGCGTCGAGCAGCAGGGAGGCGGCGAGTGTTTTGACGTGCTGGACTTCGGCTTCGAGTTGGTCGGCGTCGGTGGCGTGGACGGTGAGGTAGAGGCCGACGCGGAAGAGGCGGCCATGGCCTCGGGCGAGGGAGGCGGCGAGCTCTGCGGCATCGTCGGCGGCTGCTTCGGTGGCGAAGTCGGCTGAGCGGCTGGCTGTGGCGGGCGAGTCCAAGCGGGCGAGTTGGCGGCGAAGGCGTTGGGCCGCGATCAGCGGGGGGACGGGCTCGATGTGCAGGGACACGTCGAGATGTCCGGGGTAGCCGGTCAGTGGTTCCAGCCAGCCTGCGCCGACCTCGCGCGGGTATCCGGCGATGGCGAACGAGGCGCATGTCCCGTCGGGGAACTCCACCGAGCGTGCATTGATCTTGAGCGACGAAGGGCCGGGCAGAGTGCTGGCGGTGTTGTCGGCGCGTCGGGTGAACTTCATGAGGCGTCTTCTCCACAGGTGATCAGCTCATCAGGGCGGGCGGTTCCGGCTTGGCTTGGTGAAAGGGAACGCACCAGCAGGTCGCGGGCCTCGTCGGCGTTCATGACCTCGGCGTGGACGCCGAGGGCGCACAGGGAGCGGGCGGTTTCATCTGCGCGGCGAGCCGTGATCGCCGCCGAGCTGTCGCGGCGGGCTGTGTCGTGGTGACGGACGACGACGAGGACATCGCGGGTCAGTAGGTCACGGGTGGTGGCCAGGTCGGTGAGGAACGCGGCGTGCTGGCGTGCCGCCTGTTCCAGTGCCGGATCGGGGAGGTGGGCGGCGGTGGCGGTGATCCGTCCGGCGTGGTGGGACAGGTTGACAGGGCGAGCTTGGAGCAGGATCTGCACGGGTGCGTCCAGGGAGTTCAGCCATCCGGCGAAGACGCCGACCAGTGCCGTCTGCTCCTCGGCGGTTCGCAGGCCGAAGGGCACGGTTCCGGCGCGGACGACTGCGGCGGTGCCGCCTTCGGCCAGTTCCATGACGCCGTCTTCGCGGATCGCCCGGACGGGGAGCCGTAGTGCCCCCGGCAGGCGGCCTTTGGCTCGGCACCAGGCCGGCGGTTCGGGGACTCCTTCCTCGGCCGTGATGAGCTTGCGGTTGCTTCGCACGTGAGCGAGGGCGTGAAGGCAGAGGCGGTCGAGGCCGAGTCCGTCGCGCTGGCCGAGTGCCAGGGCGGATCCGGCGGCGATCAGCGGCACGAGGATGGCGGCGAGTACCGGGACGGGCAGTCGGTGACCGGCCATGAGGTACACCCAGGCGGCCAGGATTCCGGTTCCGGCGAAGATCGCGGCCTGCCGGACGGTGAGGTTCGCGATCACCTTGTCGGGCATTTCCACGTCGGCCGGGATTCTCGCGACCAGGCGTTCCTTACTTGCGTGGCGCACGGCGTTCTGCCTTTCTACGCGGGCGGGGCGCTTGGAGCCGTACCGTGACCGACGGCGGACCGCTCGTCGGGCGACGCGGCGCGGATGGGCGCGGGACCGGCTGGGTTGGGCGGCGCACCGGCGGCCGGGTGGGATGCCCTGGCTGGTCGCCATGGGGCGGTTGATCGGGACGCCTCACACGGGTGTTTCCGTCGCGGTCGTCGCGTGGGGTGGCCGTCTTGGACGGGGTTCCGGATGGATGGCGGGGGCGGCGTGGTACTCCGGCGTGCGGGCCGCCCGCGTTCGGCCCCGGCCCACTGCTTGGTGAGCCGCCGGGAGG
>NZ_POUA01000535.1 GCF_003236385.1 Spongiactinospora gelatinilytica | reverse complement strand
ACCCCCGCCACCCCGGCAAAACGCGTTGCCGTCGCGAGCGGCCCTGAATACCGTCTGTTGGACGAGGTTACGCGGCCCGGAGACCTCCTCGCGGTCCTCCGGCGGCGCCACTCAAGGCGCACCTGATCGGGAGGTTCCATGCACAGCCGAAGGGTCATCCCCACCGCTCCGCTCCCCGGCCCCACCGGCTGACCGACAGCACCGACACGCACCGGCACGCACCGACAGAAGCCCTGGGAGGGAGCGGTCTTCCGTTCATCCGGACCGTTCTTCTCCAGCGAGGAGCCGCTCGGCGGCCTGTTCGCCCGGACCCTCGGCCTGACCGCGCCCTTCTGGATCGCCTTCGGGTGCATGGTCGCGGTCACCGCCGCCGCCTGGCGGCCGTTCCGGGCGGCGACGACCGTCACGCGCCCGGCTCCGAGAACACCTCCACCAGCCTGCTGAACGCGTCGCCGCCGTGCCCCGCGTCGATGGCCCGCTGCGCGCTCGCCTCGATCGCGCGGACCACGCTGACGTCGATCCCCCGCTCCTCGCCCGCGTGGATGATGTGGTCGAGCGTGGCGGCGTTGGAGGTGATGGCGGACCCTTCCGACGGGTGGTGACGGGAGTCCACCGGCCCGACGGCGGTGTCGATCATGGGCGGGACCAGGTCGCCGATCCCCTTGGCGAACGGCGCGAAGTCCCTGGCCGTGATGTTCTCGGCCCGGGCCAGCGCGAACGCGTGCATCAGGCCCGCCATGGCCGTCCAGAACAGGTCGAGCAGCGCCAGGTCGTAGGCCGCCGCCCGCCCGGGGTCCGTCCCCAGGTGGGTGGCGGTGCCGCCGAGGACGTCCAGGACGGGCTTGTGGGCCTGGTACAGGTCCGCGGGCCCGCTGTAGAGCAGGACGGCGGCCGGCCCGCCGATGGTCGTCGTGGGCGTCATGATCGCGCCGTCGAGATAGTCGATGCCGTGCGCCGCCGCCCACGCGGCCGACCGCCGCGCCCGCCCCGGCGTGTCGGCGGTGAGCTGGACCAGCGTGCGGCCCTCAGATACCCACCATTTTGTAAGTACCGGTGACGTCCGAATGCGGACAGCGCGCCAACCCCGGGGGCAGCGAGAACGTCGAGCTGTCGTCGGCTGAGTCACCACCCGCACCACCTCAGCCACCACCGCAACCGCAAGAACCTGGCCGCCGGAATCCCACCGCTTGGAGACATTCGGTGAACCCATCCGAGCACTCCCGCCCGCCTCGCCTCACCACTGGGCTGCTCATCGCCTTCCTGGTCCTCGGCGTCGTGGGCTTCGTCATCGTGGCGGTGCTGTACTGGCGCGCCGCGTCGGACCCCGCGGATTCGGCCCCGCCGCGGCAGCCCGCGCCCACCGCGCCCACCACACCGCATACGGCCCGTTCAGCGACGGAGGGACTTGCGGTAGGCGTCCAGTACGTCCTGCCGTAGCAGGTGGCCGAAGCCCGCGCGTTCCAGGCGCAGGCCGAGCGCCGCCACGTCCGTGCCGAGGGCCGCGGCCGTGTCCCGCAGGTTCCAGTCGTGCGCGGCCAGCCTGGTGAGCAGGTGGCCGCGCGGCCAGCCAGTCGCGGATGACCGCGCGGGTGCGGCGGTTGTTGGTGCCGTCCCTGCGGATGTCCCGGAAGAGCCGGTACGCGCGCGGCGGGCTGATCCGGGCGAGCCGCCAGGCGATCAGGCCGCCGTCACCGCCCCGCTCGCGCAGCACGGTACGGATGATCAGCGCGGCGTTGTGGTCGTCGATGTCCAGCGCGAGCGTGGCGGCGTAGAGGTCGGGATAGTTGCCGTGGATGTAGCGGTTGGGCGTGCCGTCCGTCGCGGAACTCGCGCCGGCCGGTCGCGCTGATCGCCGCGTTGGCGAACAGCAGTACGTCCTCGGACTCGATCAGGTCCGCGAAGGTCTCGTCCATCGGCTCCCCCAGGGGTGGGGATCGGCCGGGGAATGAGGGAGCGAACAGCGAAATCATCGTTGCAGAGACGGGTTCCGGAAGTCGCACCGGAGTCCCGCGGCCGATCTGGATTGCGACCATAGCAGGGCCATTCCGGCATTACGCACCGATTTTCGGGGCGGGTGTAGGGGTCGTGTCAGGGTCCATGTACGTGGATTCCCTGATACCCGCGACCTGCGCGAGGTGACACAGTGAAGTCGCTTGACAACTCAGCGTCCACAGATGGGGGCATCATGAACGTCCGCAGAACGCTGCTCGGTTCGGTCATCCTCGGCGCGGCCCTGCTTCTGCCGGCCGGCGCGGCGGGGGCGGCGCAGGCCACCGGGCTCACCGCGGCCAAGCCCGCCGTGTCCGTCGCCGCCGCCAAGGCGTGCAAGAAGGAGTGCAAGGAGGGCTTCCGGGTCGGCTACCGCGACGGCTACGCCGACTGCCTGGCCAACACCGACCGCAACCCGCGTAGCCGGCGCGGCTTCGGCGACTGGGTGCGCGGCTACGAGCTGGGCTACGAGCGGGGCTTCCACGCCTGCTGAGCCCGGCTGAGCACCGGGGGCGTGGGCCGCGCCAGGCACCAGCCACGCCCCCGTGCTCAGAATCAGCGGCTCGAAAACCAAGCTCAGAACAGGGTCAGAACAGGGTCAGCGGCTCGATCGGCTCGGTGTCCGGCAGCGGCTCCAGCTCGGGCACCCGCGCCCGCACCTCGTCGTGGAAACGGCGGGCGAGCGGCAGCGACTCGGTGTTGTCGGGGGTGTGGATGAACACGGTCGGGCTGCGCCCCTCGCGCAACCACGCGGTCACCCTTTCCACCCAGTACTTCCAGCCCTGCACCGTCAGGTCGCTGTCGTCCCTGCCGAGGTAGCGGACGATCGGCCGGCCGGTCAGCGCCCGCGACCGGCGCGGCACACGCGGCTTCTTCGACCACGCGTCCCGCTCGGCGTCGCTGGTCGGCCGGTCGCCGAACAGGGTGACGGTGTCGAAGGGCACCCACTCGGCCCCGACCCCGGCCAGCACGCTCTCCAGCGCCCGCGCGGCGCGCTCGTCCTCGAAGAAGGCGCGGTGGCGGACCTCGACGGCGTAGTTCAGGTCGCGGGGCGCCCCGCGCAGGAAGGCGGCCAGCACGCCGAGGTCTGACGGGCCGAAGGACGGCGGCAGTTGCACCCAGTACGCGTGCGCCCGCGGACCGAGCGGCTCCATGGTGTCCAGGAAGACGCGCAACTCCTCGTCCACGCCGGTCAGGCAGCGCACATGGGTGATCGTCTTGGGCAGCTTCACGATGAACCGGAAATCCTCGCCGGTCTGCGCCGCCCACGACCGGACGGTGTCCTTCGCCGGGGTGGCGTAGAACGTGGTGTTCCCCTCCACCGCGTTGCACCAGGTCGCGTACGCCCGCAGCCGCTCCCCCTGCGCCAGCGGATGCGGAAGGTACCGCCCCCGCCAGGGCGCATGACTCCACATCGCGCAGCCCACATGAAGACGCATACTCCGACGCTATCCGCTGTTCACCCGCTATGCGGGAGAATAGGGAGATGGACGATCTCACGCCGGTGCGGGAGGTGGCCGAACGGTTCGGGGTGCCGATCTCGACGTTGCACTACTGGGAGCGGCGCGGCCTGCTGACGCCGCACCGGCGGTCGGGGCGGCGGCATTTCGACACCGAGCAGTTGTACCGGGTCGCGCTGATCAAGCTGCTCCGGGAGACCGGGCTGATGTCCATCGAGGAGATCGACACCCTGCTGCACCGAAGCGGCACGGACACCTGGCAGGAGACCATCCACGGCCGGATCGCGACCCTCGACGCCCACCTCGCCCGCCTCCAGGCCGCCCACGGCTACCTCACCCACCTCCTCACCTGCCGCCACGGCGACGCCCTCGAAACATGCCCCGCCTTCCGCGCCAC
>NZ_POUA01000534.1 GCF_003236385.1 Spongiactinospora gelatinilytica | reverse complement strand
CCCCCACCCCGACGCCCGCGCCGCGTGCCTTTCCCGCCGCCTTCAAGGGCAAGTGGCAGGGCCGCGTCCGCTACTACCCGGGCGCGAGCGACGAACTACGCCTCGACATCTCCGCCAAGCAGATCACCGAGCACTACGTCGAGTACCGCTGCGTCGCCACATCCCGCCTGGTCAAGGTGATGGGCGACGTCGCCACCCTGAAGCGCGTGGCGATGCGCGGCAACTGCCCGCGCAACGGCTCCATCGCCCTGACCCTGGGCCAGGGCGACACCCTGGAGTTCAGCTACAGCGGCCACGGTGAGAACAAGATCACCCGAGACGTGAACTTCGTCATCGTCGGCACACTGACCAGACCCGGCTGACCGCGCCCAGGGGTCAGGTGCCGTCCACGCGGGCGGCGGCGGCGAGCGGGACCTCCTGGCTGGGGGAGTTCTCCAGTTTGGCCGCCAGATATTGGGCGCTGGTGTGGTAGGCGGCGCGGGGAAGGCCGCCGCGCCAGGCCACGTAAAGACCGTCGTCGGAGACCCTGGCCTCACCGGCGTTCAGGAAGTTCGAGGCGAATTCGTAGATCCCGTCTTCCTTCGCCATTTCGGTGTTGAGCTTCTTCCAGGCGTCGATCTCGCCGGGGTGGTCGTGGCTGTACATCACGGTGGCGTTGGGCGCGATGGTGCTCAGCCATTCGGCGCAACTGTCGCTTTGCCGCCCGATGCGCGTGCTGCACGGCGCGAGTTCGACGTACACCCGGCTGATTCCCAGAATGCCCGAGCCCAGCAGCTCGAACGCCTGCTGAATGGCGCTGCGCTCGGCGTGGACCTTGCCCTCGGCCGCGTGCTCGCTCTGGCTCCAGCCCGCCGCGGCGGCCACCACGATTCCGCTGCCTTCGCGCTTGACCACCTCGACCACCGCGAAGCACGAAGCGTTGCCCCAGGTGGATTTGACGGCGGTACTCCTGGCACGTTCCATCTTCACCTGAGCCGCCCGGCCCTGCGCGCACCTGGCGGCCAGGTCGGCGATTCCGTGCCGGTTGACGAAGGCGAGCCACGCGTCGAAGACCTCTTTGGCCGTCGGGTCGCCCGGTGGCGGCGGAGGCATCGGATGAATTCCGCCGCCGAACCGGGACCCTAATCTGACCGTGCATGTTCCCATGCGTGTTCGTGCCCCCCACCTCAGAGCCGATTTCCCTTGCGAATCCGCACGATATTTCGCGATACCACGGCACGCAATGGGCGGATAACATACTGTCCACATCCGGACAGTGCTCCAATCACCGGTGGATCAGCGGCAGGCCGAGCGCACGGAAGGCGTCCGTGCCCTGGTGGGAGACGATCCGGCTGACGCCCGCCGGGGTGAGGGTGAGGGTTTCGACGGAGTAGGCGCGGTACCGGCCGTCCGGGCCGGGTGCGTAGGTGGCGAAGGCCGGGTGGCCTGCGTAGGTGGTGGGGACCATCCGGCAGGTACCGAACGCCGGGCACTCGTTCGCCAGGAATCGAGTGATGGCCTCCCGCCCGGTGAGCCTGGACGAGGTCAGCTCGCAGACCGCGTCCTCGGTGAGCAGGCGGGTCAGGGCGGGCGCGTCGGCGTTCTCGAAGGCGTTGACGTAGCGGTCGAGCAGGTCGCGGCGGCAGGCGTCGTCAGGCTCGGCGATCTCGTCGGGCTCGGGGGCCGCCTCCGACATGCGCGCTCTGGCCCGGAGGAGCGTGCTGTGGACGGCCGCGCTGGTGCTGCCGAGCGCCACGGCCACCTCGGCGGCGGGCCAGTTCAGCACGTCGCGCAGGATCAGTACGGCCCGCTGCTTCGGGGTCAGATGCCGCCAGGTGGCCGCGACCGCCAGCCGTACCCCGGCCCGCGTCTCGGTCACCACGGCGGGGTCGGCGGGCTGCGCACCGAACACCACCCCGGCCGCCCACCACGGCTCCGCCGTCTCGGTGGGGAGCGGGCGACGACCCCGGCTCTCGATCGCGTTCAGACAGGCGTTGGTGGCGATCCGGTACAACCAACTCCGCACCGACGACCGCCCTTGGAAGCCGTCGTACGCTCGCCACGCACGCAGGTAGGTCTCCTGAACGAGGTCTTCCGCCTCCTGTGCCGAACCCAGGATGCGCCGGCAATGCACCAGCAACTCCTGCCGGTACTCGTCGATCAACCCCGCAAAGTCGGTACGGTCCTGTGGTGTCATGGCTCGCGTCCTCCCCCTTGTGAAACTCGTCCTGGGTCAGGACCGGCCGGACAGGGCGGATTCGTCGTACGTCGCGCGGCGATTTTCACCGGCTTCGGTGGTCTCCAGCAGTATGACTCAGACGCCCCCACTGCCCGCCGCCCGCCCGGCACGCCACCGATGGCCCGCGCTTGCCCTCCTGTGTGCCGCTTTCTTCATGGTCGCCCTGGATGGGCAGATCGTCATCCTTGCCCTCCCCTCCATCCAGGCCGACCTCGGGCTCGACGCCTCGGCGCTGCAATGGGTGCTCAGCGCGTACCTGCTCGGCTTCGGCGGCCTGTTGCTGCTCGCCGGCCGGGTGGCCGACCTGCTCGGGCACCGCAGGCTGTTCCTCGCCGGGGTGGTGTTGTTCCTGCTCTCCTCGCTCGCCTGCGGCCTCGCCGGGAACGGCGGTGCGCTGATCGCCGCCCGCGTCGCGCAGGGCGTATCGGCGGCCGTGCTGTCGCCCACCGCGCTCGCCCTGGTGACGACCACGTTCGCGGAAGGCCCGGAACGCAACCGGGCGCTGGCGATCTGGACCGGCACCGGCGCGTTCGGCGCGACCGCTGCGTTGCTGGCCGGCGGGGTGCTCACCGACGTGCTCGGCTGGCAGTGGATCTTCTTCATCAACGTGCCGGTCGCGGTGGCCATGCTGGCCCTGACCCCCGTACTGCTGCGCGAGAGCCGTGCCACCGGCCCCGGCGGGTTCGACGTCGGCGGCGCGGTGACCAGCACGACGGCACTCGTACTTCGCCGTGGTCGAGGTGCCCACCTCCGGCTGGACCGCCCCGCGCACGATCATCGCCCTTGCCGCCGCCGCACTGCTGCTCGCCCTGTTCGTCCTCGTCGAACGCCGCTCGAAGGCCCCCCTGGTGCCGCCCCGCCTGTTCGCCAACGGCCCCCTGGTCGGCGGCAACCTGCTGATGGTCCTGGTCGGCATGCTGCTGCTCGGGTTCAACGTGATCGTCTCGCTGTACGCCCAGCAGGTACTCCACTTCACCCCGGTGATCTTCGGACTCGGCACCCTCGCCTACGCCCTGATGGACCTCCTGTCCGCCAACCTCACCGGCTCGCTCATCGGCAGGATCGGCCACCGGACGGTGGCCGTGGGCGGCATGGCGCTGTTCGTGGTCGGCTCGCTGCTGATGACCGGCGTCTCGGCCGGCGGCAGCTACTTCGGCGACCTCTTCTGGGGCCTGCTCGTCTTCGGCACCGCCGTCGGTACGACCTTCGTGGCGGCCACCGTCGCCGCCCTGACCGGAGTGCGGGAGGAGGACGCGGGCCTGGCCTCGGGCATCAACAACATGGCGTTCTGGATCGGCGGTGCCCTCGGCACCGCCGTGGTCTCCTCCGTCGCCGTCGCCTTCACCAACGGTCCCGGCCCGGCCGCGCTCACGACCGGCTTCCAGGCCGCCTTCTGGGCCTGCTTCGCCTGCGCGGCCCTCGGCGTCCTCGTCGCCCTGGCCCTACCGGGCCGGGCCCGTGGCTGAAGGCTTCAGGCGGCCCCCATCCTGGCCAGGATGCCGAGTTGTACGGTGAGCGCGGCCACCAGCTCATACGGCCCCGGCCGGGCGAACTCGGGCAACACCCCGGCCGCCTTCTGTTCCGGGCTCGGCGGGGTGTGCTTGCTCGCCCACCACCATCCGTTCTGCACGA
>NZ_POUA01000533.1 GCF_003236385.1 Spongiactinospora gelatinilytica | reverse complement strand
GCCCCCGGTGGCGCTGCTGGAGCCGGTGAACGCCTGTGCCTGGGACGGCATCGCCGCCGACTACGACCCCGCGACCACCCCCGCCCTACGGCAGGAGGCGGCCCTGGCCTGGCCGGGGTGGACGCCCCGGCCAGGCGCAGGCCCCGGCGCGGAAATCCTCGGCGACCTACGCGGCGCGCTGGTGGCCGAACTCGGCTGCGGCACCGGCGAGCACGTCGCCCACATCGCCGCCGCCGGGGTCCGGCGGGTGTACGGGGTGGACATCTCCCCGGCGCGGATCGCCCGCGCCCGCGCCCGGTGGGGGCACCTGCCCGCCACCGCGTGGCGGGTCGGCGACGCCGCGGCGGTGCTGCCCCAACTCCCGGCCCTGGATGTCGTGTACTCGGTGTTCGGCGCATTGTGGTACAGCTCCCCGGCCCGGCTGCTGCCCGCCATCGCACGCCGGTTGCGGCCGGGCGGGCGGCTGGTCTTCTCGCTGGGGGAACCCGGCCCCGGAACGCTGCCGGGGGCGCGGGTGGACAACGTCGTGGCCGCCGGGGCACGGCGGCCCGTCGTCTACTACGCCCACACCCCCGGCCAGTGGCGGGACGTGCTGGCCCGGCGCGGCGGCTTCACCGCGATCACCGTGCGCCCCGTGGAACAGGCCGGTACCGATCGCCGGACGCTGGTCATCAGCGCCCAGCGAGACCGCTAGGACCGCGCTGTGCCGGATATCGCGACGTCCGCTTCCCGCCGGGCCAGCAGCCGCGAACCCGCCAAAGCAGCCAGGCCCGCGACAGCGGTGACCGCCCCGGCCGCCGTGAACGCGGCGGCGGGCGCGGCCTCGATCAGCACCGGCAGCGCCAGCATGCCGCCCATCCCCGCCGCGTGCAGTCCCGTCGCCTCGATCGCGAACAGGCGCAGCCGCGCCGGGCCGGGGAGCCGGGAAATCTCGGCCGACAGCCCGATCGTGGTGACCGGCGTCACCACGGCGGCCAGGGCGGTCACCGCGACCACCTGCCACACCTGCCCGCACGCGGCGTAGGCGGCCAGCAGCACCCCCCGCGCCACCCAGATCAGGCAGAACCCGGCAGGGAAGGACGCCAGCGGACGCCAAGCCGACAACACGTTCCCGGCCAGGGATCCGGCGCCCATCGCCGTCAGCACCAGCCCGTAGGCCGCCGGTCCGGCGTGCAGGTGCGCGGTGAGCCAGATCGGCAGCCCGATCGTGGCCACCGTGGCGCAGAACTCGCCGACCGACTCCATCGACAGCGCGCACGCCAGGCGGGGATGGGCGCGCAGCACGGCCCGCGCCCGCGCCGGCGCATCCTGTGGCGGAGCGTGCTCCGGGGCCGCCGCCCGGTGCCGGAACCGGGCCGACAGCCACGCGAACGCCGCCCCGGACACCACGAAGGTCGCCGCGTCCGCCAGGAACAGGTGCTCGGCGGGCAGCCACACCAGCAGCACCGCGGCGCTCCCCGGGCCGAGAACCCAGGTCAAGCGCTTGGTGAGGTCCATCAGCCGGACCAGGTCGCGGACCTGACCGGCGGGCACCAGATCCGGCACCAGGGCGCTCAAACTGGGGTTGGTGATCGCGTCGGCCGTGCCGATCAGGGCGAGCACCGTCAGCACCCCGGCCAGGCCGATCCCGTCCCACAGCCACGGCATCGCGCCGACGACGGCGATCTGCGCCACCTCCACCCCGGCCAGGGCCCGGAAGGAGGAGAAGCGGGCGATCAACCGCCTACCGAACATGCCGATCAGGATGTGCGGGACGTATTCGACGACCACGACCAGGCCCATCGCGACCGCGCCGGAGCGCTGCCAGGCGGTCCACGTCAGCGCCAATGTGAAGAACCGGTCGCCGAACACGCTGAGGGTTTCGGCGAGCCAGAGCACCAGGACCGGCCGCCGGCGAAGGAGAGTGAGATGGCTCACCGGTGAGACTGTAGGGGTTGTGGCCATCAGAGGTGAGGGAAACACGACGGTGGGGCGCACCTGCAGTGATGCGCCCGCACATCATGGCTGATCACTAATCGCCGTGCCCAGAGTCTTGCATGTCCGCCTTCGGGAGCAGGTCGCGGTAGGTCTCGCCGGTGATGACGAGCACGAGAGCCTTCAGCGTGACCGGGAGCTCGCGCGTGCCGTGCAGTTCTGCCGCCGCGGTGTACGGGTTGCGGCCCTTCGCGTAGGCGCGGATCGCCCGGACCTGATCAGGCGACAGTTTCCGGCAGTCCGGACGCACCCGTACCGGGCGCGGGCCTCATCTTGTGCTCGTCGCTCCGCCGGTGACAACAGGTGCCGGTAGGTCTTATCGGCGATGACCTTGCGCAGCGTGGTCAGGCTGGCCGGGTAGCGGCCCACCAGCTCTCTTGCCGCCCCCTTCCTGCCTCGCGCGTAGGCGCGGATCGCGAGGACCTCCGGGGCGGTCAGCCGCCTCCGATATGGGTACCCGCCCAAGGGGTCTCCTCCTTCCGATGATGCGGGACCAGCCACGGCACAAGATCACCGATGTGGTGGATCAGCACAGTCCCGGCGGGTAGTTCCTCACGGGGCCGCAGCCCATCGCGGCGGACCAGCGCCGTGCGTGCACCATGCTGAGCCGGACCGATCACGTCCTTTTCCAGGTTGTCGCCCACCCACAGCACCTCATCGGCCCGGCATCCGGCGGCGGCCAGCACCCAGGCGTAGAACTCCGGGTGTGGCTTGGCCAGACGAAGGGGCGCCGACTGGAACACGGCGTCGAATTCTTCGTCCACGCCGCCCATGCGCAGCGCCGGACGGCGATCGACGCCAGTGCGGGTGTTGGAGGCCACGATCAACCTCTTGCCACCGTGGCGGCGCAGGACGTGCAGCGCCGCCGCTGCGTAGGGGTCCACCGGCCGCCGTGGGTCGCCCCGGCGCTGCCACAGTGGGGTGATGGTCCCGCCGTAGTCCGTGACGACCACAGCGACACCGGACGCGCCCGTCATCGCGTGGCCTTGGCGAGGTCCACGGTGAAAGCGACCGGCAGGTGATCTGAGAGGTCACCCGCCTTCGTGTAGATGCTGTACTCGGCTATCGCCTCATCGGGCAGTGTGGTGTGGATCCGGTCCGAACGGTGCGGCCAGCCGCCGCAATGCCCCACCGTTGGTGTGGTGTCGCCCCAGATGATGGCGGCGTCGCGGAACCCGGCGGCTTCCATCCGCGCGGGCCGGCGGTCGTCTTTGCCCTGGGCCTTCACCAGGTCAACATCCGGGTAGGTCGGGGGCAGCCTTTCGTCTGCTCCGGCGGCGTTGAAGTCGCCGGCGATGATCGCCGCGCGCTTACGGTGCAGGCGCAGAGATTCCGCCTCGCTCAGGCGTTTGGAGCGGCTGGCCGGGGCGAGGTGCGTGTTCACCACCCAGAGCCGCTCCGTCCACCCCTCGACCTGGAGCTTCGCAGCGGCCTGGGCGTGCCACCAGGAGCCGGAACGGTCGTGCTCGGTACCGGCCACCGACAGGCCCGGCTCCAAGCGCATCGTCACGATCAGATGGCAGTCGTGGTGGTTGGATTCCAGCATGGTCCGATAGGTCATGCCGAGCCGGTCGCAGAGCAGGTTCAGCCGCCGGTGGTAGTCGCGATCCAGGTACTTGCCCTCTTGCAGGCAGATGGCCACGGAGCCGGAGGCCCGGCCGGCCAGTGTGCCGAGCGCTTCGATCTGTTTGAGGAGCCGGGACTCATCCCCATCCTCGACGCCGTTCTTGGGGGCGCAGCCGCCGTTTCGGAGGTTGTAGCTGATCACGGTGAGTTTCATCTGCATCGCCTTCGGTGATGAGAGGCGGGCACGCGGGGTCTGGGCGTGCCCGTGGACGAATTGGTAGGAGTGGGACCGGTCAGAACGTAGAGGCGCCGCGATTATTCATTTACCGGCCG
>NZ_POUA01000532.1 GCF_003236385.1 Spongiactinospora gelatinilytica | reverse complement strand
CACTACGGGTCGGCAGGGCGACCAGGCGGCTCACCTATGCCCAGGGGGCGGGGCGTACCGGGCTGGGGCGGCTGATCGAGCTGAGCGCCGTCGGCGCGGCGGGCGACGCGCTGATCACCGTGGCGCTGGCCGGCACGCTGTTCTTCGGCCTGCCCGTGGACGAGGCGCGCGGCCAGGTCGCGCTCTATCTGCTGATCACGATGGCGCCGTTCGCGGTGGTCGCGCCGCTCGTCGGGCCGGCGCTCGACCGGTTCCGCTCGGCCCGGCGTTACGTGATGGCGGGCACGCTGATGGCCCGCGGGCTGTTGTGCTGGTCGATGGCCGCCGCCGTGGTCTCGGAAGACGCGGTCACGCTGTTCCCGGCGGCGCTCGGGGTACTGGTGCTGTCCAAGGCGTACAACGTGTCCCGGGCGGCGATCATGCCGAGTGTGCTGCCCGCCGACATCAGCCTGGTCACCGCGAACGCGAGGGTCGCGTTGTTCACGCTGGTCAGCGCGGGGATCGCGATCCCGATCGGCGCGGGCCTCGCGGCCTGGCTGGGCGGTGAGTGGGTGCTGCGCGGCACGCTCGTGCTGTTCATGGTGGCGGGCGTCCACGCGGTACGGCTGCCGCGTCACGTCGACGCGCCGGACGTCGAGGGCGACGAGGAGGAGGAAGAGGCCTACGGGGAGCGGCGACCGGCCCGCTGGCGGACCCTCCTCAACGTCGGCCCGGCGGTGGCCGAGGCGATGCGGGCGAACGCCGCGATCCGCCTGTTCTCCGGTTTTCTTCTGTTCTTCCTGCTCTTCGTGGTGCAGGACGGCAACCTGCCCGGCGGCCAGGGCAAAGAGACGATCATCGCGATGCTCGCCGGGGCGGCGGGCGCGGGCGGCCTGGTCGGCGCGGCGGTGGCCTCCTGGGTGCGCAACCACTCTACACAGGTCACGGTGCTGATCACGCTGGCCGTGTCCACGGTGATGGGGCTCGTGGCGGGGTTCCTCTTCAACCTGTGGACGGCGGTGGCCGTCGCGCTGATCGCGGCGTTCGCTCAGGAGCTGGGCAAACTGTCGCTCGACGCGATCGTGCAGCGGGAGATCGGCGAGGAGGTGCGGTCCTCGACGTTCGGCGTCGTGGAGGCGCTGCTCCAGATCGCCTGGGTGGCGGGCGGGCTGGCCGGCCTGATCATGTCGCTGTACTCCCGCGGCCCGGCCGCGCTGACGATCATCGCGGCCCTGATGGGCGGGACGCTGGTGTGGCTGCTGATCGGGCGGCGGCGCAGGCTGCGCGGCACGGAGGTGCGGGTGGCCGCGGCGCGGGCAGGCTCACGCCGGCACCCGGCCCCCGAAACGGCCGGGCACGCCGCCGACCCGACCGCCACGACCGCCACCGATGTCCTGCCGCGCCCTGCCGGCCGCGGCGACCGTGGCGACAACCCCGGGCACACCAAACCGCTCACCAACCCGCACGGCTGAGGGGCCGACCCCCGGCGACCCCACTGCGAACCGCGACGATCGCAACGATCCGCGACGATCCGCGGCGCGGGAGCGGCGATCAGGCGTCCAGGTCGTCGGCGACCCCGCGCAGCACCGCTGCGATTTTCTTGGCGTGCTGGGCGTCGGGGTGCTTGCCCTTCTGGTAGGAGGTCGAGATCGCGTCGAGGAGCTTTATCAGGTCTTCGACGATGACCACCATCTCGTCGGGCTTCTTCCGCTTGGTCTTGGTCTTCGTCTTGGCGAGCGACGGCGGTTGGTCCATCACTCGGACCGACAGCGCCTGCTGGCCGCGGCGGCCCTCGGCCACGCCGAACTCGACCTTCTGGCCGGGCTTGAGCGACTCGACGTCGCTCGGCAGCGCGGAGGAATGCACGAAAACCTCACCGCCGTCGTCGCGGGTGAGGAAGCCGAAACCCTTGTCGGCGTCGTACCACTTGACCTTGCCACTCGGCACAGGGGTGACCTCGTTCAGACTGTGTTTAAAGGTGAATGGATGTAGGTTATGCCCACCCGGGGCGAAGAGCGACCATGTATTTCACCGCGAAATCAGGTGAATGACGTTTCCCCTCGCCATCGCCGGAACCACGTGCCGAACTCGGTCAGATCGCCGAGGACGACGTCCGCTCCGTGCTCACGTAGTTCTCCAGCGGTGTAAGGGCCGGTGGCCACCGTGACGCTGACGGTGCCTCCCGCCCGCGCCGCCGCGATGTCCGCGACGTGATCTCCAACATATGCCGCCGCGCCGAAAGACGCGAGCGAGGCCCCCTTCTCGGCACCGAAGAGCGATCCTTCGACCGCCTCCACGGGCAGGTCGAGGGCATCGAGCGTGCGCTTCGCGTCCGCGGTGTTCTTCCCTGTGACGACGATCACGCTGCCACCGGCGTCGTGTACGGCGGCCAGAGCCTCCCTGGCTCCGGGCATGACAGACGTGGCGGGCACGGCGATCCCGGCGTACAGGTCGCGGTACAGGGCGGCGGCGGCCCGGATCTCCGCTTCGGGCAGCCAGTAGGCCAACTCCGTCTCCAGCGGCGGACCGAGGCGGGACACCACGGCGGCGGTGTCGATCGGCACTCCCAGCCGCTTGGACAACTCATCGTAGACCGCCGCGATCCCGACACGCGTATCGGCCAGTGTCAAATCCAGATCAAATCCTACGAAGCACACGGAAGCCAGGATGCCAAACGCTTGACGCGGGGTCGAAACGGCGCTCTTCCCTTGTTCCCCTGGAATCCAGGAAAATGCCTATTTATCGCCAAGGGGGGTGAGTGTAGGCGCGTGGGTGTACGAAATTGGGTCACCCACTGGCCCGGCGCCAGCAGGGCCACGAGCGCGGCGGGGCGAGCGGCGTGGCCCAGCCATCCGAGCGGGACCGCAGGCCCGGTTGCAGCGCCCTCAGTGGCCTTGCGGTCCTGGCCTCTCAGCAGGACCGCGAGCACGGCGGCAGCGTTGGCACCCCCGGCCACAGCGGGATCGCGGGCCCGGTAGCGCCGACGACAGCGGCCCCAAGAAGGTACACAAGCCGCACCGGCACCGGCAGCGCGAGCAACACCAACGCTCTCAGCAGCATTGGCACTCCCGGTCCCACCGGGGTCGCAGACGCGGCAGTGCCCGCGACAGCGGCTCCAAGCGGGTACACAGGCCGCGCCGACACTGGTGGCGCGAGCTACGCCAGCGGGCTCAGCGGCGTTAGTGGTACCGGTCTCAGCGGGGTCGTGGGCGGGGTGGGGTGAGCAGCCGGTAGGCCAGCCAGAAGACTCCGGCCGCGGTGCCCACCATGAACATGATCTCCCCGACTCTGAAGTACTCCGCTGCCAGGCCGCCCAGGTCGGCCGCGCCCTGTGCCCACCGCAGCGCCGTGACGGCGAGGCCGCCGAAGACGTAGCAGGCCACGGGCGCGCCCGCGCTGGTGAGCCGGTCGCGGAACGTCCAGCCGCCGCTCGACAGTGTGACGGCCGCGGCCGTCGCCCACGCGACGAGCGGGACCGGGAAGATCGCGATCGGGGCGAGCCGGAACGGCAGCAGCATCGCGGCGGCGATCAGCAGCAGCACGGCCAGGGCCTCGCGCGGGTATTCCTTCAGGATGGTCCGCGCGTCCCTGCCCGCGGTGGCCATCGGGTTCGCGCTCGCCATGGCCGCGCGGCGCAGCCGTACGCCGGGCAGGTTCATCCCGCGCCGCGAGCCACCGCCCCGGCCCGCCGTACGCCGCTGAACGGACCGCCTGGCGGTCCCCCGATGCCGCCGCACACCCGCAGGCACCCCGGGATCGGCCGCTCCCACCTGCCCGTCCAGGTCGTCCACCACCCGCGGATACACCGCCGTCCTGGCCCTGTCACCCCCGGGATATCCCGGCAGGACCACCGGCACCGGCTCCTCCGAACCACCCCTACGCCCCGCCCCGACAC
>NZ_POUA01000531.1 GCF_003236385.1 Spongiactinospora gelatinilytica | reverse complement strand
ACAAGTTCCGCACCATGGCCCCCGACGCCGAGCTGCGCAAGGTCGAGCTGGTCAGCGACGCCGACGGGCTGCTGTTCAAGATCCGCGCCGATCCGCGGGTCACCCCGTTCGGGGCGTGGATGCGCCGCCGTTCGCTCGATGAGCTGCCGCAGCTCATCAACGTGCTGCTCGGGCACATGTCGCTGGTCGGCCCGCGCCCGCCGCTGCCGCAGGAGGTCGCCTGCTACGGCGACGACGTACGGCGGCGCCTGCTGGTCCGCCCCGGCCTCACCGGTCTGTGGCAGGTGAGCGGCCGGTCGGATCTGTCGTGGGAGGAATCTGTACGGTTGGACCTGCGTTACGTTGAAAACTGGTCCTTGATGTTGGACTTGCAGATCCTGTGGAAGACCTGGTCGGCTGTCGCCCGGGGAGCTGGAGCGTATTGATGACGATTAGGGACGACCACGCGCTGGCCGGCGATCTGGCCACCGAGGCCGGCGAGCGGCTGCTCGCGTTGCGGGCCGAGCGCGGGTTCGGCGACCCCCGGGCGTTGAAGGACGCGGGCGACCAGAGCGCGCACCGCTTCCTGACCGAGGCGCTGGCCCGCCTGCGCCCCTCCGACGCCATCCTGTCGGAGGAGGCCACCCGCGAGGAGCGGATGGACCCACGGCGGCTCACCGCCGACCGGGTGTGGATCATCGACCCGCTCGACGGCACCCGCGAGTTCGCCGAGGAGGGCCGTTCCGACTGGGCGGTCCACGTGGCGCTGTGGGAGCGCGGCGCGCTGGCCGCGGGCGCGGTGGCGCTGCCCGCCCAGGGCCGCACGCTGACCACCGCCGACCCGCCGCGGCTCCCCGCCGCCCGCCCGGGGGCCCGGATCAGGATCGCGGTCAGCCGCAGCCGCCCGCCGGAGTTCGTGCAGAAGCTCGCCTACCTGGTCAGCGGCGACCTGGTGCCGATCGGCTCGGCCGGGGCGAAGATCTCCGCCGTGCTCACCGGCGAGGTCGAGGCTTACGTCCACGCCGGCGGCCAGTACGAGTGGGATTCGGCCGCCCCCGCCGCGGTCGCGCTCGCCGCCGGGGCCCACGCGAGCCGGATCGACGGCTCGCCGCTCGCCTACAACCAGGCCGACCCCTCACTACCAGATATTCTGGTTTCCCTACCGGACCTGGCGGGGATCTTGCTCGCCGGAATCCGGGACCTTCACCGCTGACCGAGCCGACCGGTTCCACCCCGGAGGAGAGACACCGATGTTGCAGGCCGACTACACAACGTCGCAACTCGACGTCCTTGAGGCCGAGGCGATCCACGTCATGCGTGAGGTGGCCGCCGAGTTCGAACGGCCCTGTCTGCTCTTCTCCGGTGGAAAAGACTCGATCGTCATGCTGCGCATCGCGGAGAAGGCGTTCTGGCCCGCGCCGATCCCCTTCCCGTTGATGCACGTCGACACCGGGCACAACTTCGACGAGGTGATCGACTTCCGCGACCGCCGGGTGGCCGAGCTGGGCGTGCGGCTGGTCGTCGCGAGCGTCCAGGCGTCCATCGACGCCGGGCGGGTGGTCGAGGAGACCGGCCGCCGGGCCTCCCGCAACCGGCTCCAGACCACCACGCTGCTGGACGCGATCGAGGAGCACGAGTTCGACGCCGTCTTCGGCGGGGCCCGCAGGGACGAGGAGAAGGCCCGCGCCAAGGAGCGCGTGTTCTCCTTCCGCGACGACTTCGGCCAGTGGGACCCGAAGAACCAGCGCCCCGAGCTGTGGAACCTCTACAACGCGCGCATCCGCAGGGGCGAGCACATCCGCGTCTTCCCGCTGTCCAACTGGACCGAGCTCGACGTCTGGGACTACATCCGCCGCGAGGAGATCGAGATCCCGTCGATCTACTTCGCGCACACGCGCAGGGTCTTCGCCCGCGACGGGATGCTGCTCTCCGACGCCGACGTGGTCAACCGCGGTGACGACGAGCCGGTCTTCGAGGCGACCGTGCGCTACCGTACGGTCGGTGACATGACCTGCACCGGCGCGGTCCAGTCGGCCGCGTCCAGCGTCGAGGAGATCATCGCCGAGATCGCCGCCACCCGGATCACCGAGCGCGGCGCGACCCGGGCCGACGACCGCACCTCCGAGGCCGCCATGGAAGACCGCAAGCGGGAAGGTTACTTCTGATCACATGGACATCCTGCGTTTCGCGACGGCGGGCTCGGTCGACGACGGCAAGTCGACGCTGATCGGGCGGCTGCTCTACGACTCCAAGGCGATCTTCGAGGACCAACTGGAGGCGGTGGAGCGCACCAGCCGCGACCGTGGCACCGAGTACACCGACCTGTCCCTGCTCACCGACGGCCTGCGGGCCGAACGCGAGCAGGGCATCACGATCGACGTGGCCTACCGCTACTTCGCCACGCCGAAGCGGAAGTTCATCATCGCCGACACGCCCGGCCACATCCAGTACACCCGCAACATGGTGACCGGGGCCTCCACCGCCGACCTGGCGATCATCCTGATCGACGCCCGCAAGGGCGTCCTTGAGCAGTCGCGGCGGCACGCCTTCCTGACCACCCTGCTCCGGGTGCCGCACCTGGTGCTCGCGGTCAACAAGATGGACCTGGTGGACTACTCCGAGGAGCGGTTCAACGAGATCCACGAGGAGTTCACGGCGTTCGCCAGCAAGCTCAATGTCGGCGACCTCACGTTCATCCCGATGTCGGCGCTGCACGGCGACAACGTGGTGTCCCGCTCGGAGAACATGCCCTGGTACAACGGCGGCTCCCTGCTCCACCACCTGGAGAACGTGCACATCGCCTCCGACCGCAACCTGGTCGACGTGCGCTTCCCGGTCCAGTACGTGATCCGCCCGCAGCGGGCCAACGACCACGACTTCCACGACTACCGCGGGTACGCGGGCCAGGTGGCGGGCGGCGTGCTCAAGCCCGGCGACGAGGTCATCCACCTGCCCAGCGGCCTCACCACCCGGATCGCCTCGATCGACACGTTCGACGGGCCGGTGGGCGAGGCGTACCCGCCGATGTCGGTCACCCTGCGGCTCGAAGACGACATCGACATCTCGCGCGGCGACATGATCTGCCGGCCCAACAACCAGCCGAGCGCCGCGCAGGAGTTGGAGGCGATGGTCTGCTGGATGACCGACGCCACCAAGCTGACGCCGCGCACCAAGCTCAGCATCAAGCACACCACCCGCACAGCGCGGGCGCTGGTCCGCGACCTGCACTACCGGCTCGACGTCAACACGCTGCACCGCGATGAGACGGCGCAGTCGCTGGGGCTCAACGAGATCGGGCGGGTGTCGCTGCGGGTCACCCAGCCACTGTTCGTGGACGACTACGCGCGCAACCGGATGACGGGCGGGTTCATCCTGGTGGACGAGTCCACCAACGGGACCGTGGGAGCGGGCATGGTCGTCGAAGCCCGGCCGTAACTTTTGTAGGGGGCCCTGAAGGGTTCGGCCCTCGCCGGCGCGCGCCCTAAGGGCGTGGCCTTCGCTTCGCTCAGTCGTGCCTCCTACGCCGGGCTTCGCCCGACGTTCCGCTGGCGGCGGCAGCGTCGGACAAGGAAAGCGTCCGAGCGCCGGCAATGGCCACACCCTGAGGGCCTGCCAACACCAAAGCCGGTGCTGGGAACGGCGAGCGACCACAACCCACGCGAAACACCGGACGCCAGAGCAGTGCCGGGTACGGACCTGCGGCGGGCTGAGGGCTCTGCCGTACAGACTTACCGGCGATCCGCAGGGGCCCTCCGAGGCGCGCCGCAGGTGAGCATCCGAGGGCTGAGCGCGGGGGCTCTGCTGTCTGCGCGTAGCGCATCCCGCCGGAGGCGGGGACGTCGGGGGAGCCCGGCATGGAGAACACGACTGAGTGAAGCGAAGGCCATGTGCGCTGTGCCCGTGTTCGCGGCGTGTGGTCAGGGGGTGTGC
>NZ_POUA01000530.1 GCF_003236385.1 Spongiactinospora gelatinilytica | reverse complement strand
GTCCCCTGAGTCCCCTGAGTCCCCTGAGTCCCCGGAGGCTCCCGAGGGCGACGACGACCGCATCGACCACCCCGACCGGATCGATCACCCCGACGACTCCGCGCCGGACGGCCCACGGGTCATCGAGCTGCCCAACGGCACCAAGATGATGCAGGTCCCGCTGGAACCGCCCACCATGGACGAGCTCCGCGACATGATCGAGAACTTCGAGAACGCCGAGCCGCACAAGATGCCGATCGCCGACGACCTGCAGCTCAGCCCGCACGGCCCGACACCGGACGGACCTCCCGGCCAGGTGGACCCGAGCCTGCCCGACTCCGACTCCCAGCCCAAGGACGAGAAGATCCCCCAGATCGAGCGCGTCCCGGACGGCGGCGACAACCCCGACCTCGAACCCAGCGGCTCGGGCGCGGACAAGGCAGGCGAGAGCGGCGGCGGCACCACCGTCTCCGGAGTCGCCTATGAAGGCTCCACCGCCACCCAGGACGGCGGCGCGGTGTCCGGCGTCGGGTACGACGCTCCCGCCGATTCCATGGGCGACGGCGGCGACGGCGCCGGTGACGGCGCCACCACCGTGCCCGGGTCCGGGTTCATGGATTCCGGTGGCGCCCGCGGGGGTGGAGACCTGCCGCTGGAGCAGTCGTCCCTGGAAGAGGAGTTCGAGGACGTGCGTGAAGCCGATTCGGCCGAGCCGCCCACCGTCCCGCTGTCCGGAGAAGACCACTGGAGCGGCGTGGAGCGGGTGCCCGAGGACGTCGGGCTCGAGGGAGGACCGGGAGTCGTACAACCGGGCGGGTCCGCCCGGCCGGCCTGACCGATCGCCGATTCGACCGCGGATGGGAGGAGATGTTCGATGTTCGCCGACCCACCGGCGCCGCAGCCGTTGCAGCCTGGAGAGAGCCCGCCGGCGTCCACCGGCGACCCGCTCGGGCTCGACGGTCAGACCCGCGCCTGGCAGTTCAACCCCGAATACCAGAAGCTGGTCACGCTGTGGAACCAGGTCATGCCGATGATGGAGTCGCTGACCGGCACGCTCAAGGAGGCGCGGCGGCTGGCCGAGAGCCCGGATGTGTGGGACGCCCCCGTAGGCCGGCGCTACGTCGAGGACATCGGCGAGTGGGACAAACGGCTGGCGCTCTACCGGCAGTCCGTGCTCAGCGCGATCAGTGACCAGGCGGCCGACACCCCGCGCTGGGTGCCGGTCGAGGCGGGGGCGCCGCACGCCTTCTCCTGATCCGTGGCCGTGTCCGGCCGCATGACATGGGAAAACCGGCCCGGCCGGGCTTACAGTGGGATGAGGTGAACCATGGGCCGGTCGGCGTCGCCGCGTCGCCGCGCCCACCGGACGCAGCCGGCACGGGTCGAGGCGGATTGAGGCGAGCAGAGGTGACGGGCCAGGAGACGCCTTACTACGGTCCCGACTTCGCCATGCTGCTGCGCGAGGACCCGGAGATCGCCGCCGTGGTCCTGGACGAGCTCGACCGGGAGCGGACCGGCCTGCAACTGATCGCGAGCGAGAACTTCACCTCGCCCGCCGTGCTCGCGGCGCTCGGCTCCACGCTCACCAACAAGTACGCGGAGGGCTATCCCGGCCGCCGCTACTACGGCGGCTGCGAGGTGGTCGACCGGGCCGAGGCGCTGGCCGTGGAGCGCGCCAAACGCCTGTTCGGGGCCGAGCACGCCAACGTGCAGCCGCACTCGGGGGCGTCGGCCAACCTGGCGGCCTACGCGGCCCTGCTACGGCCCGGTGACACGATGCTGGCGATGGCGCTGCCGCACGGCGGGCACCTCACCCATGGCTCGAAGGTGAATTTCTCGGGAAGATGGTTCGACGTCGCGGCGTACGGCGTGCGCCGGGACACCGAACTGATCGACTACGACGAAGTGCGGGACCTCGCGCTCCGCCACCGCCCTAAGATGATCATATGTGGTGCCACGGCCTACCCCCGGCTGATCGATTTCGCCACGTTCCGCGGGATCGCCGACGAGGTGGGGGCCTGGTTGCTCGCCGATGTGGCGCACACGATCGGGCTGATGGCGGGCGGGGCGATCCCCTCCGCGGTGCCCTACGCCGACGTGGTCACCTTCACCACGCACAAGGCGCTGCGCGGCCCGCGCGGTGGCGCGCTGCTGTGCACCGCCGAGCTGGCCGCCAAGATCGACCGCGCGGTCTTCCCGTTCACCCAGGGCGGCCCGCTGATGCACGTGATCGCGGCCAAGGCGGTCGCGTTCGGCGAGGCGCTGCGCCCGGAGTTCGCCGAGTACGGCAAGCGGGTCGTGGACAACGCCCGCGCGCTCGCCGACGGCCTGGCGACCGCCGGGATGCGCCCGGTCTCCGGCGGCACGGACACCCACCTGGCCCTCATCGACCTGCGCCCGCTCGGCGTCACGGGGCGCGAGGCCGAGCGCAGGTGCGCGGACGCCGGGATCACGCTCAACCGCAACGCGATCCCCTACGACCCCGAGCCGCCCACGGTGACCTCGGGCCTGCGGGTCGGCACGCCGTGCGTGACGACGCAGGGCCTCGGGCCCGGCGACCTGGCCGAGGTCGCCACGATGGTGGCGGCGGCGGTCCGCGACCCCGGCGGCGCCCCGGAGGTGAGGCGGCGGGTGGCGGAGCTGGTAGGCGTCCATCAGGTTTATCCCAGCGAATCATGAGCTGTTCTGTGTCGATTTCCGGCCTCAGCAGGCCGGAGCATCCAGGAAACTAGGTCCGTGCGCGAGTACTTCCTCATTGCACTGGTGGCGGCGGCGGTCACGTACCTCCTCGTGCCCCTCGTCCGCCTGTTCGCGATCCGTATCGGCGCCATGCCGGAGGTACGCGATCGCGACGTGCACACCACCCCCACCCCCCGCCTGGGCGGCCTGGCGATGTACGGCGGGCTGGTCGCCGGTCTGCTGTTCGCCACCCGGCAGCCCTGGGTCGCCCAGTCGCTGGCCGACCCCAACCTGGCCGGCGGCCAGACCGTGCTGGCCCTGATCGCGGCCGGCGGCCTGATCACCATCACCGGCTTCCTCGACGACTGGTGGGGCATGGACCCCTTCATCAAGCTGGGCGGCCAGATCGCCGCGGCCGGCCTGCTCGTCGCGTTCGGCCTGTACCTGCAGTGGATCCCCATGCCCGGCACCGCCGCGCTGTCCCTGGACAGCACGTTGCGAACGGTGATCACCATCCTGGTGGTGGTGGTCGCGATCAACGCGGTCAATTTCGTCGACGGCCTGGACGGCCTGGCCGCGGGCATCGTCGGCATCGCGGCCATGGCCATGTGGGCCTACTCCATCGTGCTGTCCACCACGATGGGCGACACCCGGATCAACGCCACGGCGGCGATCACCTCGGTGCTCATCGGCATCTGCGCCGGTTTCCTGCCGCACAACTTCCATCCCGCGAAGATCTTCATGGGCGACACCGGCGCGATGCTGCTCGGCCTGGTGCTGGCCAGTTCGGTGGTCACGGTGACCCCGATCGACTCCAGCGCGCTCAGTGCCACGATCAACCGGTTCCCGCTGGTCCTGCCGCTGCTGTTGCCGGTCGCGGTGATGGTGTTGCCCCTGCTGGACCTGTGGACGGCGGTGGTCCGCCGCACTTCCTATGGCATGTCGCCGTTCGCCCCCGACCGCGGGCATCTGCACCACCGGCTGCTCGACATCGGCCACTCCCACCGGCGGACCGTCCTGATCATGTACGCGTGGACGTTCCTGTTCGGGTTCTCCGTGGTCGGCGCGTCGATCTTCAGCGTGCCGATGATCGTGTTCGTCGGGATCGTCATCCTGGCGCTGATCGCGCTGTTCCTGATGGCGTTGCCGCGGTTGCGGGAGCGCTGGCAGGGCGGTGGCGGCGGAGGTGGCGGCGGAGCGCACGCCGCGGGACGGCGGCGCAGGCCGGAGGATGACTCGCCCGGCGGCCTTGCGACCGATCCGATGGCCGGCC
>NZ_POUA01000052.1 GCF_003236385.1 Spongiactinospora gelatinilytica | reverse complement strand
GACCAGGTTGCGCGGGCGGGGGAGTGTGGCGGCTGCTGGGCTCGGAGCTCGGCCTGACCTTCCGCCGCCCGCGCAACCTGGTCATGCTCGCGGTGCTGGCCGTGGTGCCGGTGGTGATCGGCGTGGTGCTGGCGATGCTCGGCACCGACGAGGTCGCGAACGACATGATCGTCATGGTCGCGGGCAACGGGCTGGCCCTGGCGTTCGTCTCGCTGTACGTGCTGGTGCCGCTGCTGTTGCCGCTGACCGTGGGAGTGGTCGCCGGTGACGCGGTCGCGGGCGAGGCGTCCATGGGGACGCTGCGCTACCTGCTGACCGCCCCGGCGGGGCGGACCAGGCTGCTCGCCGTGAAGTACGTCAACGCCGCGGTGTACGGGCTGGCCGCCACGGCGGTGGTGGCGGTCTCCGCGCTGATCACCGGCCTGGTGCTCTTCCCGATGGGGCCGGTGACGCTGCTGTCGGGCAGCACCATCCCGCTGTCGGAGGGGCTGTTGCGCATCCTCGTGGTGGTCGGCTACGTCGCGGCGGGGATGGCGGCGGTGGCCGCGCTCGCGCTGGCCTTCTCCACGCTGACCGAGGCGCCGATCGGCGCCATCGCGGCCACCGCGGTGATCCTGATCGTCTCTCAGGTGCTCTCGGCCATTCCGCAGCTCGCCCCGCTGGACCCGTACCTGCTGACGTCGTGGCTGACCGACTTCGACGGGGTGCTGCGCGATCCGGTGAACACCGGGACGATGGTCCAGGGGCTCGTGGTCTTCCTGTGCTATGCCGTGGTCTTCGGCTCGATCGCCTGGGCGCGGTTCGGCGGCCGGGACGTCACGGCGTGAGCGGCGCGGGGCCCTTCGCTCGGGGAGGGTGGTGAAGGGCCCGGCGCTCGGCCGGCGTCAGGTCCGCGACCGCCGCAGGCCGAACAGCCCGATGACGGTACCGATGACACCGGCGGCGATGCCGACCGCGGCGAGGATGCGCGCGGTATTGTCAGAGCCCCCGGTCTCCGAGCTCCGCGCAGACGCGGAGCCGTCGGACGCGGCGGCCACCGAGGGGGAGGCCGCCGCGGACGGGCTCGCCGCGGCTTCGCCTTCGGCCGCCGCCGGGACCAGCTTGAGCACCGGCGCGGGCCGCTCGGGTTCCGAGCCGTCGGCGTTGGGCGCGTCGTCCCACTCGACGACCTCGCCGTTGGAGTAGGTCTGGATCGCGGGGAACATCAGCCGGTCGGTGTCCTTGGGCATGAACCCCATGGACACCTCGAACTCCTGGAACTGCCCCGCCTCGATCTTCCCGCCGGACCAGGTGATCTTCGTGACCGCCTCGGTGATCTCGCCGTGCTCGGTGGTGACCGGCTTGTCCAGCTTGCTCTCCTGCACCTCCACCTTCCAGCCGCCGACCGGACGTACCGACACGAACGGGAGCGGATGGTCGGTGGGCAGGTGGACCTCGACCTTGGTGGTGGCGGCGTCGTCCCGCTCGTTGGGGACCCGGAAGGCGACCTTGGTGAACCCGCCCTGTTCGGCGCTGTTCGGGTTGACGGTCACGTGGGCGAGGGCGGGCAGGGCCAGCCCGATGGTGAGGGCGGTGGTGGCGGCGGCGAGCGCGGCGGCGCGGCGCAGTACGGCCGAGCACCGGTGCGGCATCTGGGACATCGTGGTTCTCCACTTCGGGAACGTGTGCGGGCACGCCGCTGGCATCGGTGGCCGTCGGCGTAAAGGGGGGAGGCGCGGTCAGGGTGAGGGGAGTGGAGGACCCCTGCGGGCGACCGTGCCGTGCAGCGGCCTGCCGCGGCCGAGTGCGGCCCGCGGCTCGCCGGCCGGGAGCGGCGGGACGAGCGGGCGCCGGCCGGTGTACGGCGGGGCGCCGAGCAGCCGGGCGAACGCCGCCGCGCCCGCGCGGCGGGCGGCGGCGGCGAGGTGGCGCAGTACCGACCACAGCACGGCCTCGCCCCGGGCCAGCCAGAGCCCGGTGATCAGCGAGGCGGTCAGGTGGGCGATGAGCATGCCGAGGCTCGTGCCGCCGGGCGGCTGCAGGTGCGGGTGCGGGCCTTCGGCCGGCAGCGGCGAGGGGAGGCCGATGTACCCGTGCGGGGTCAGCGACGAGGCCGCGCCGGAGGCGACCGAGAACAGTTCGTGCAGGCCGAGTTGCAGGCCCATCAGCACGAGGCTGATGGTGGTGGCCGATCGCTCCCGCCCGGCCAGGGCCAGCGCGGCGAGCAGTGCCCCGCCGCCGCCCGCGGCCATCGTCCACGGCACCGGCGCGGCTCCGCCCGCCAGCCGGTGCCCGAGGGCGGCGAGGATCACGCAGACGGCGGAGAAAGCCGCCGCCCGCGTACAGCGGAGGGGTAACCGGGCGCCCATGTGAGCCACATGCTCTCACGCCGGCCGTCTCCCCGGTACGACGTGCTCTATATCCGGCTATGCCCGGGTTTGGAGAAACTTGGGATGGTATGCAGAGATCGGCTGACCGTCAGAGGCATTGCGGCTAGGGTTGCGGCGACCGTGCAATCCGATTCGCGATACCTGTCCGGCACGAGTCGTGCTCGGCATGACGGGACGCTAGGTGGTGGCCATGCGGCATTTCCTGGGTCTGCTTCTCGGGGTCGTGCTCACCGCGGGGATCTTGGGCGGGGCCGGCTGGGCCGCGGCATGGGCGCTGGGCGAGGGGCACATCGCGCCGCTGGCCTCCGGCCCGGAGTTATGGACCGCGCTCGGCGTGATGGCGGGCATCGGGCTCATCCTCGGGCTGGTGGTCGCCGGGCGGGTCTCGCCGCTCGCCACGTTCGTCCCCTCTCTCGCGCTGCTGGCCTGGACGGTCGTGTACGCGCTCGACATGAACAGGGCCGTCTCGCTGATCCCGGTCGGCAACTCGACGCACCCGCTGCTGGCCCAGGTGGTGAGCGGCTGCCGGCTACTGCTCGCCTCGGGTGTCTTCGCGCTGCTCGGCGTCCTGCTCTTCATTCCGGTGCTGCTGCCCTCCCGCTGGGCCGGCCGCCACGAAGAGAAGGAAGAAGAGGACTACGAGGAGTCGCAGGAAGGCGCCTACTACTGACCTCTCGCCTGCCGCTGACCCGCGGCGGGCGCGCCCCTTGCGTACAGGCGGGCCACCACGTCCTCGATGGAGGTCTCCTCGGGCGCGGTGGCGCGCAGGTCGTCGATGCCGCCCTCGAAGGCGAGCCGGCCGTTGTCGATCAGCATCACCCGGTCGCACAGCTTCTCGATGTCGCCCATGTCGTGGGTGGTCAGCAGGACGGTGGTGCCGCGCTCTGCGTTGAGCTTGCGCAGGAACCCGCGCATCGCGGCCTTGCTCACCACGTCGAGCCCGATGGTCGGCTCGTCCAGGACCAGCACCCGCGGATCGTGCAGCAGCGCGGCGGTGATGTCGCCGCGCATCCGCTGCCCCAGGCTGAGCTGGCGGACCGGGGTGCGCAGGAACTCGCCGAGGGTCAGCAGTTCGGTCAGCTCGTCCAGGCGCCGCCGGAAGGCCACGCGATCTACTTTGTAAAGGTGCCGGATCAGTTCAAAGCTGTCCCGCAGCGGCAGGTCCCACCACAGCGTCGTCCGCTGGCCGAAGACCACGCCGATCCGGCGGGCGAGCGCCGTCCGCCGCCGCGCCGGGTCCAGCCCGGCCACCTGGATGCGCCCGGAACTGGGCGCGAGGATGCCGGTGAGCATCTTGATCGTGGTGGACTTGCCCGCGCCGTTGGGCCCCAGGTAGCCGACGAACTCCCCGGCGCGCACGGTGAAGCTCAGGTTCTGTACGGCGTGCACCACCCGCCGCTCGCGGCGCAGCAGCCCGGTGCGCCTCCTGATCGTGAAGGTGCGCCCGACCTCCTGGACGTCGATCATCGGGGCCTGCCCGGCCGGTGTAGTCGTGGTCATCGCCTGCTCAACTCCCTGTCGATCGGTAACGGCGGATTCCGGCGCGCCAGGCCAGCATCGCGACGGTGGCCAGGGCCACGGCGGCGAGCGGGGAGGCGTAGCGCAGCCAATGCGGCAGGCCGAGCGGATCGTCCCGGCCGAGCACCAGCAGCGCGGGCTGCCAGTTGACGAACGCGAGCGGCACGACGAACGTCACCGCCCGCACCAGCTCCGAACCGTAGACGGTGAGCGGATACTGGGTCAGCGAGGACCCGCCGTAGGTGAAGGCGTTGGCCACCTCGGGCGCGTTGATCAGCAGGAACTGCGTCGCGCCGGCGATGGCGAAGATCGAGGCGAAGATCACGACGCCGCAGACGATCATCACCGGGATCATCCAGGCCCGCGACCACGGCACCTCCAGCCCGGCCAGCGCCAGCCCCAGGACCACCGCGGCCTGGGTGATCCGGCCGAACCGCTGGACGTTGAAACGGTCCACCGCCATCTGCAGGAACGCGGCGGCGGGGCGGATCAGCATGATGTCGAAGCCGCCCGACCTGATGTGCGTGCTCAGCCGGTCGACGTTGCCGAACAGCATGTCGGCCACGGCGAAGGACACGCCCGCCGTGCCGTACAGGAACATGACCTCCGGCAGGGCGAAGCCGCCGAGGGTGGTGGTGTGCGAGAAGATGACCCAGATGGCCAGGATGTCCAGGGCGTTGACGGCGAGCGAGCCCAGCGTGAGCAGCGCCAGCGACACCGGGTACTGCGCGGAGGCGCGCATCCAGGTCCAGGCCAGCAGCGCGTAGGTCCTAACCACCCTGGATCACCACCTTGCGCCGGGCCGCGCGGGTGATGACGGCCCCGAGCGCGAGGGTGACGGCCGCCCAGCCGGCCTGGAAGGTCAGCGCGTCGGTCACGGTGATCTTGCCGAGAAAGACGTCGGCGGGCACCTGGACCATCGCGGCCCAGGGCAGCGCGTTGGTGGCCGTGCCGAGCCAGCCGGGCATGATGTTCAGCGGCACCACCATGCCGCTGAAGAAGAGGCTGAGCACGAGGGAGACCTGGGCCGTCCCGCGGTCGTCGAGGATCCAGCAGGCCGACAGGTCCACCAGGTAGCGCAGGCCGAAGCTGACCACGATGCCGAGCAGCATGCTGACGGCGAAGGCCGCCCAGGTCGCCGCGGACGATGGGAAGACCAGGCCGAACAGCAGAGCGCCCACGATGGTGGGCGGGATGCTGCGCAGCAGGAACAGGTAGAGCGCCCGGCCGAGGTCGTCGGCGAGCAGCCAGCCCTGCAGGGAGGCCGGGCGCAGCAGGTCGATCGCGGCGTCGCCGGAGCGGATGCGCTCGGCCATGCCGAGGCCGCCGCCGAACAGTTGCATCGGCCCGATGAACGCCTGGGTGAGGAAACAGAAGGTGACGGCGTCGGCGACGTCGTACCCGGCCAGGCCGGGGCGCGCCTGCCAGAGGGCGATCAGGACGTAGGCGCGCAGGATGCCGAAAACGGTGTTGGTGAAGGCGCCGGCCAGTGCGGCGGCGCGGTACGCGGAGTAGCGGCGAAAGCCGTACCAGGCGATGCGGGCGTAGAGCTGGAAGACTGCCTCCCCGGGGGCACGCGCGGGCGCGACGGCGCACGGCGGGTTGCGGACAAGCGTTCCATCGTGCCGTGACCTCGGACCGTGGGCAACCTGGTTTCGGGGCCGCCCGCGTGATGTCGCTTTTGCGGGGTAGCGGAGTTCGGCGGACATCCGGTCCGGCCGAAGACCGGGCCGGGGCGTGAGGAGAGGGGACCGACGCGAAGGCGGAGCGGCCCGCTTCGCCGGGAGTGCCTTCATGGAGGTTCGGCATGCGGTCTGACATCGACGTGGACGTGTCCCCGGACTATCCCGTGAGCTGGCAGGCCGCCGCGATGAACACGCTGATGCGGGGCACGATGAAGCCGATGTCCAGCCTGTTGCTGCGGCATCCGGCGGCGCTCACGGTGGCCTGCCGGGCGGTGGAGCTGGCCCAGCGGCTGCCGGGGCGGCTGCCCGACGATGTGACGGTGACCGAGGAGGGCATCGGCGCGTGCGGCGGGGAGTGGGTGCGCATGGCGGACGCCCACGATGAGGGCCCGGCCGGGAAGAAGGCGGTGCTGTACTTCCACGGCGGCGCGTACTTCATCTGCTCGCCCGCCACCCACCGGTCCATCACCTGGCGGTTGTCGGCCGCGGCGGGCCGTCCGGTGCTCGCGCTGGACTACCGGAAGGGGCCGGTGCACACGCTGGCGGAGTCCCTGGAGGACGCGCACGCCGCCTACCGCTGCCTGCTGGATCGCGGGTTCGCCGCGGGTGACATCGTCCTGGCCGGGGATTCGGCGGGCGGTCATCTGACGCTGGCCACCTTGCTGTCGCTGCGCGACCAGGGGATGCCGCTGCCCGCCGCGGGAATCTGCCTGTCGCCGTGGGCGGACCTGACCGACACCCCGCGCAGGTTCAACCGGTGGATGGATCCGGTGCTGCCCGCCGGGCGGGTGGAGTGGCTGGCCCGCCGCTGGACCGACGGGCTGGACCCGCGCGACCCGCTGGTGTCACCGGCGTACGGCGACTACAGCGGCCTGCCGCCGTTGATGATCGTCACCGGCTCCACCGAGGTGCTGCGGGACGAGGCCCGCCGGGTCGCGCTGCGCGCCCGCCGCGCGGGGGTGCCGGTCACCTATGAGGAGTGGCGCAGGATGCCGCACGTCTTCGCGCTCCTGGCCGACGTCCTGCCGGAGGCGCGGCTGGTCTTCGGGCACATCGCCCGATTTCTGGGCGCGGTACCGGTCCCGGCGGCCATCGACGGCTCTCGCGACCGGCGCGGCTGAACCGTACCTCGCCGGGCGGGGCGGCGATGGCCTCGGATGCCGGGCCGGGATGATCTGCCCATAGGCTTCCGGACGTGGTGAGCGACGCGTATCGGCGATGGTGGCCCCCGCGCGGCCTGCGCGCGGATCTGCTGATCGCGGCCGGCATCGCCGCAGGGGCGGTGGTGGCCGGGGTCGCCGGCGCGTCGGGTCCGGCGTGGCCGTACGGCTTCGCGCTGGTGGTCGCGGCGGCGGCCGCGGTGCCCGCCCGCAGCCGGTGGCCGGTCGGGGCGTCGGTGGTCGTGCTGGCGGTGACGCTGGCCTATTTCGCGCTCGGCAACCCGATGAACCCGATGGTGCTGGCGTACATGGTGATGCTCTACACGCTGGCCGAGTCGCGCGGGATCGCGGTGGCCGCGGCGTTCATCGTGGCGGTGGTCGCCGGGCTGGTCTGGTTCGAGTCGACGGGGGCCTCCCGGGGCGACATCTTCCGCGCGGTGGGCTGGCTGCTGACCGCGGTGGCGGCCGGCGCGGTGGCCCGGCAGCGGGGCCGCACGATCGCGCAGGCCGAGCGGCGCGCCCGCGCCGAGGAGCGGCTGCGCATCGCCCGCGACCTGCACGACGCGCTGGGGCACCGGTTGTCGCTGATCAACGTCCAGGCCGCGGCGGCGCTGCACCGGCTGGGGGAGCATCCCGAGGGCGCGGAGTCGGCACTGGCCGCGGTCAAGGAGGCCAGCCGGGAGGCGCTGGGCGACCTGCGCGCCACGCTGGGGATGTTGCGCCAGGCCGACGAGCGGGCCCCGACCGGGCCGCCCGCCGTTCCGCCGGTCGCGATGGAGGCGGCCGGGGCGGACACGGCCGAGGTGGGCAGGGCCGAGGTGGGCAGGGCCGAGCGGCCGGGGATGGCGGCGCTGGACCGGCTCATCGCCGGGGCGCGGGAGACCGGTCTTGCGGTACGGCTGCGCGTGGAGTGCGGCCAGGCGTCGGTGCCGGTGCTCACGCCCGAGGTGGACCAGGCCGTGTACCGCATCGTGCAGGAGGCGCTGACCAACGTGACCCGCCACTCGGGGGCCGGTTCGGCGGCGGTGGAGATCGAGTTCGACGACGGGAGCGATCACGTGACGGTTCGGGTGGGCGATGACGGGTCGGCCGTTCCCGGGCCCGCCGGGCACGGGATCCGGGGGATGCGCGAACGGGCCGCGGCGCTGGGCGGCGACCTCGCGACGGGGCCGCTGCCGGGCGGCGGCTTCGGGGTCAGCGCCCGGCTGCCGGTACGGGGGGCGTGATGATACGGGTGCTGCTGGCCGATGACCAGACGCTGGTCAGGGCCGGGTTTCGGTCGATACTCACCGGCGAGGACGACATCGAGGTGGTCGGCGAGGCGGGCGACGGCGAGGAGGCCGTGCGGCTGGCCCGCGAACTGCGTCCCGACGTGGTGCTGATGGACATCAGGATGCCGCGCCTGGACGGGCTGGAGGCCACCCGCAAGATCGTCTCCGACGGCCGGCTGGAGTCGGTCCGCGTGGTGATCCTCACCACCTTCGAGCTGGACGACTACGTCTACGGGGCGCTGAAGGCGGGCGCGGGCGGGTTCCTGGTCAAGGACACCGAGCCGATGGAGCTGATCCACGCCGTGCGCGTGGTGGCCCGCGGCGACGCGCTGATCGCCCCGTCGATCACCAGGCGGCTGATCGCGGAGTTCGCCGGGCGGGTCCGGCGGCCCGTGCCGGGGCCGCGGTTCGCCGGGCTGACCGAGCGGGAGCGCGAGGTGATGACGCTGATCGGCTCGGGCCTGAGCAACGACGAGATCGCCGCGCGGCTGGTGCTCAGTCCCGCCACGGTCAAGACCCACGTGAGCCGGATCATGACCAAGCTGCGGGCCAGGGACCGGGCGCAGGTGGTGGTGCTGGCCTATGAGGGCGGCCTGATCACGCCGGGCTGGCTCGGCTGAAGGACCGGCCGCGTCGGGGCGCCCGGCCGGGACCGCTTATCCTGCATCGGTACCGAACCCCGGATGAGGAGGGCCGATGAGGGAGGAGATCGTCCCGGACCGTACGGGCGCGGCGCTGGAGCTTTCCGGCGTCGGCGTACGGGTGAGCGGGCGGTGGCTGATCAGCGAGATCGACTGGCGGGCGGGATACGGCGAGCACTGGGTGATCCTCGGCCCCAACGGCGCGGGCAAGACCACGATGCTGTCGGTGGCCGCCTCGGTGCGCCATCCCACCACAGGTCAGGCCCGTGTCCTCGGCCATCGGCTGGGCCGCGTCGACCTGCGCGAGCTGCGCCGGCACATCGGCCTCGTCGCGGCCAGTCAGGGTCTGGTGGACGAGGCGCTGATGGAGGAGGAGCACGCCAGTGCGCACACGGTGGTGCTGACCGGGCACACCGGCACCGCGGCCCCGCTATGGGACCGGTACGGCCCCGCCGAGCACGAGCGGGCGCACCGGCTGCTGGCCGAGCTGGGCTGTAAGGACCTCGCCGAGCGGCCGTTCGGGGTGTGCTCGCAGGGCGAGCGGGCCCGGATCCGCGTGGCGCGGGCGCTGATGGCCGAACCCGCGATCGTGTTCCTGGACGAGCCGTCGGCCGGGCTGGACCTTCCGGCCCGCGAGGATCTGATCGTGGCGGTGGAGGACCTGGCGCGCTCCCGCCCGGAGCTGACGACGGTCACCGTGACCCATCACCTGGAGGAGGTCCCGGCCACCACCACGCACGCGCTGCTGATGCGCGAGGGCCGGGTGCTGTCCGCCGGGGCGGTGGGCGACGTCCTGACCGGGGCGTGGCTGTCGGAGTGCTTCGGCCGCCCGCTGGCCCTGGACCGGGTGGAGGGCCGCTGGTACGTGCGCGCGTTGCGCATGTGAACGGCTCCGCCGTGGCGGGGACATGTGCCCTGCCTTCCGTCACGGCGGAGCCGCTCCCGGCCGGTGGGTCCGGTCCCGGAAAGGGGAGCCGTTGATCGGCCCGGGACCGGCCCCCATCACATCGTCGTCTCGGTGAGCCCCGCTTGCGAGCCTTCCGTCAGGGCCCTCAGTGGGCCATGTCGAACTGCTCCTCCTCGGTGGAGCCGCGCAGCGCGGTGGTCGAGGAGTCGGGCGAGATCGCCGTGCTGACCAGGTCGAAGTACCCGGTGCCGACCTCGCGCTGGTGGCGCGTGGCGGTGTAGCCGCGCTCCTCGGCGGCGAACTCCGCCTCCTGCAGGCCCACGTAGGCGGGCATGCCGTTCTCGGCGTAGCCGCTGGCCAGGTCGAACATCGAGTAGTTGAGCGAGTGGAAGCCGGCCAGCGTGATGAACTGGAACTTGTACCCCATGTGCCCCAGTTCGCGCTGGAACTTGGCGATGGTCGAGTCGTCCAGGTGGCGCTTCCAGTTGAAGGACGGCGAGCAGTTGTAGGCGAGCATCTGGTCGGGGTACTCGGCCTTGATCGCCTCGGCGAACGTGCGGGCCACGTCCAGGTCGGGGGTGGAGGTCTCCATCCACAGCAGGTCGGAGTGGGGGGCGTAGGCCAGGCCGCGGGCGATGCAGGCCGCGACGCCGTTGCGGACCCGGTAGAAGCCCTCCGCCGTCCGCTCGCCGGTGGTGAACTCCTGGTCGCGCGGGTCGACGTCGCTGGTCAGCAGCGTCGCCGCCTGGGCGTCGGTGCGGGCGACGATGATCGTGGGGACGCCGCACACGTCGGCGGCCAGCCGTGCGGCGTTGAGCGTCTTGATGTGCTGCCCGGTCGGGATGAGAACCTTCCCGCCGAGGTGGCCGCACTTCTTCTCCGAGGCGAGCTGGTCCTCCCAGTGGACGCCGGCCGCTCCGGCGGCGATCATGCCCTTCATCAGCTCGAAGGCGTTGAGCACGCCGCCGAATCCGGCCTCGGCGTCGGCGACGATCGGGGCGAGCCAGTGCGGGGCGTCCGTGGCGCCCTCCGACCAGGTGATCTGGTCGGCGCGCAGCAGCGCGTTGTTGATCCGGCGCACCACGGCGGGCACCGAGTTGGCGGGGTAGAGGCTCTGGTCGGGGTAGGTCTGCGCGCCGAGGTTGGCGTCGGCGGCCACCTGCCAGCCGGACAGGTAGATCGCCTTCAGGCCGGCCTTGACCTGCTGGACGGCCTGGTTTCCGGTCAGCGCGCCGAGCGAGTGGACGTAGTCCTCGGTGTTGAGCAGGTTCCACAGGCGCTCGGCGCCGAGCCGGGCCAGCGTGTGCTCCTCCTGCACCGATCCGCGCAGCTTGATGACGTCTTCGGCGCCGTAGGTGCGCTCCACGTCGGCCCAGCGCGGGTCGGCCTCCCACTCGTGCCGGAGTTCTTCGGCCGCTCCCTTGAGGCGATTCATCATGAGTCAGCTCCTTGTTCGTCCCCTGGGTGCTTGCTATGAGTTTGGGCAGAATGCCGGACTCGTTAACAGACCCTCTGAGAGAAAGAACGTCAGATCTTCTGTTCTAGAGAAGATTGGGCTGCCTTGGGCGGTGAAGAAATAGTAAGTTTCCGCTATGGACTAGACCAATCCGATGCCAGGCCCCCAGTGCGGCGGGCGGTAGTGGAAGATGCGGCGAATTTTCGCTTAGGATCGGTGCATGGCACCCTTGGTGAGCGAAGAACCGCTGTCTTTGACGCAGGAGCTCGATCTCATCGCGTTCGGGCAGCGCTTGCGCCACCTGCGTAAACAGCGCGGGCTCACCCTGTCCGACCTGGGCGGGCGGGTCAGCCGCGCACCCAGCCAGCTCTCCCTGCTGGAGAACGGCAAACGTGAGCCCAAGCTGTCGCTGCTGAAGTCCCTGGCCGCCGCGCTCAACGTCCCGGTCGAGGAACTCCTGCGCCGCCAGGCCCCCAACCGCCGGGCCCAGTTGGAGATCGCGCTGGAGGAGGCCCAGCGCGACCCGCTCTACGCCCGGCTCGGCCTGCCCCGGCTCAAGGTCTCCGCGCGGGTGCCCAACGACGTCCTCGAACACATCCTGGCCCTGTACGAGGAGCTGCGCTCGCGCGAGGCCAGGGGCACCGCGACGCCGGAGGAGGCCAGGGCGGCCAACGCCGAGCTGCGCCGCAAGCAGCGCGAGCGGGACAACTACTTCCCCGAGATCGAGAAGGCCGCGGCCGAGGCGCTGTCGGCGGTCGGCTACCGCACCGGCGCGCTGTCGCAGAGCACCGTCCAGGCGCTGGTCACCCACTTCGGCTACACCGTGCACACCGCCCAGGACCTGCCGCGGACCGTGCGTTCCATCACCGATCAGCGCAACCGGCGGATCTACGTCAAGAACGAGCAGCTCGGCATGCACAGCCCGCGCACGATCCTGCTGCAGACCCTCGGTCATCTCGCGCTCGGCCACCACCGGCCGCGCGACTTCGCCGACTTCCTGCGCCAGCGCACCGAGGCCAACTACTTCGCCGCCGCGCTGCTGGTGCCCGAGGACGCCGCGGCGGCCTACCTGCGCGAGGCCAAGGAGGACCGCGCGCTGTCGGTGGAAGACCTGCGCGACGTCTTCGCCGTCTCCTACGAGATGGCCGCCCACCGGTTCACCAACCTGGCCACCCACCACCTCGACCTGGTGTGCCACTTCGTGCGCAACGACGCCGGCGGGATCATCTACAAGGCCTACGAGAACGACGGCATCGTCTTCCCCGCCGACGAGCAGGGGGCCATCGAGGGCCAGCGGATGTGCCTGCGCTGGTCGGGCCGCCAGGTCTTCCAGTCACCGGACAAGTTCTCGGTCTTCTACCAGTACTCCGACTCCGCCACCGGCACCTACTTCTGCATGGCGCACGTGGACCCTTCGCGGGAGCGCGACTTCGCGATCACGCTGGGCGTGCCGTACCGCGAGTCGCGCTGGTTCCGGGGCCGGGAGACGACCCGGCGCACCAAGTCGGCCTGCCCCAACGGCGAGTGCTGCCGCCGCCCGCCGCCGGAGCTGACCCAGCGCTGGGAGGGTTACGCCTGGCCCTCGGCCCGCGCGAACTCCCACGTCCTGGCCGCCCTGCCGCCCGGCTCCTTCCCGGGCGTCGATGAGGCCGACGTCTACACCTTCCTGGAGCGGCACGCCGCCGGCTGACCTGCCCGCGGGATCAGGCGCGTCGCCTCAGCCGCAGTTGCCGTTGCAGCGGTAGCGCCACAGCGTGCCGCATCCGCTGGCGGTGCAGGTGCAGTAGCAGGAGGAGCAGTTCGCGCAGCCCCGGCAGGCGCTGCCGGTGGCGCACCAGTCGTCCAGGGTGGAGCAGCCGCAGGTGGCCGCCGCCGGTGGGCCGACCGGATCGGCCGGGCCCAGGGTGGCCAGCAGCGCCCGGGCCTCGTCCCCGCCGAACGCCTCGGTGGCGGCCTGCCGGAGCGCCGCGAGCCGGGCGTCCAGCGCGGGGTCCTCCCCGGCGGCGAAAACGGACTCCTCCGCGGCCGCGCTCATCGCATCCTCCAGTACGGCGCTTTGAGCGGCCGTCGGCGCCGGGTGCGCGGCGCGGTATTCGCGAAGGTGCGCCACCCAAAGGCGGCTGCGCTCGGCCGGGCCCAGTTCGCGGTAAACGGCCCGGCGGCGGGTCGGATCGTGGCCGATGAAATCGGGGTACTCCCGGGGAAGACGGCCATTGTTCGCCCGCACCCATTCGGCCGCCCCGGCGGTTTCGGCGTGGGCGGGGGAGACTTTTCCGAAGACGAACAGCGCCGCCGCGCCCAGGCCGGCCAGGCGGAAGAACCGCCCTCTGCTCATGGCACCGGCATCCGGCCGGCCGGCAGGCCCCGGAACGCCTTTGCAGAGGGCGCCCAGCGCTTTCAGAAAACGCAGTGTCGAGCGCGGCCCCAGCCGAAGGGCCAGCCGCAGCGCCATGGCGGGGCCCGTCCACGCGCGCACGGCGTCCGGGCGCACCCTGATCAGCGTGGGGGCGTCGGGAGCGGCGCCGCAGCGGGCCCGGGCCCGCCATCCGGCCACGTCGGGATGGCTCAGCGGCAGCACATGGACGCGGTGATCGCTGCTGTGCGCGATCTGGTCCGCCACTGAGCGGCACTGCCGGCAGGAGGCGTCGAACGCCATGACCCAATGCGTGTCCGGAGAACGCAAGACTGTCCTTTCAGAACGTCGGTTGGCGCGGGCGAGACCCCTGTACGGCCGTGCCGGCATTCGCCCGCGGGCACGTGAATTCGGGCACGATGACATGGGTTGTCAGGGCGTGCGTCTTGTGCCGTTCGAGTCCCTTTTGGTGGCTCTGTGGTCGATTGATCATGCAACGGATGATCTGGCGAGTCCAGTCCGAATTTATTGTGATCCACATCACAGTCGGCAGGGTGAAAGGAAAGTGGCGCTCCGTGATTTCCTGACCGCCGCCACCGGTTTCGGGCGGGCGGGCCCGGACAATTCCGCCGCTCCTTTTTCTGTGGCGTTCTGCCGACGATATGCTCGCCCCCGAATCGTATCGGGCCGGTCGTTATCGCCCCGGCGTTCTCCGGTGACCCGCCCCGATGAGATCCACGATCGGTGAACCTCGGCGCCGGTGGCCCGCTACATACCTGCGATGGACGGAAGAGCCGAGAAGATGCCGGGGTGGGCCGGGCGGATCGACCACCGGCCGCGCGTGCGGACGGCGCTGGTCCATGCCTCCGACGGGCAGTCCGCGCGGGCCGCGCGCGCCCGCCGCGACGACCGTGCCGCCGCGAGTGACATCCGCGTGCTGGCCAGGATCGCCGACGGCGACGCCCGGGCACTGGCCGACCTTTACGAGCGGTATTCCGGTCCACTGTTCGCCTTCCTGTATCGGCTCTGCGGCGACCGTGGAACGGCCGAGGAGATCCTCCAGGACACCGTGATGGCCGTGTGGCTCTCGGCGGCGAGCTACCGGCAGCGCTCCAGCGTCAGCACCTGGCTGTTCGGGGTGGCGCGCAGGCAGGCGCACAACCGGCTGCGCGGCATGCCGCCGCCGATCGCGGCCGAGCCGAGGGAGGGACCGGACCCGCTGCCCGGCCCGGAGGAACTGGCCGTCGGCGGTGACCAGGTGCAGTCCGCGCTGGCCCGGCTCCCGCTGCCGCATCGCGAGGTCGTCGTGTTGCTGCTGGTCCATGACCTGAGCCAGCGGGAGATCGCCGAAGTGCTGGGTATTCCGGTCGGCACCGTCAAAAGCCGCCTGCATCATGCCCGCGCGATCCTGAGGGGGCCCGCGTGAACGACTGGCCCGAGCTCGCGGGCATCCGCGACGGCATCCCGCAGCCGCCGGCGGCCTCCGACATGGTCCGCGCCGTCCTGCTGGCCTCGGCGCTGGCCCGCGGGTACGACGGCGACCCCGGCGAGCGGGCGCCCGAATGCGGTGAGGTCCCGCCCGGCGCGCGGCCCTGCGCCGGCGAAAGGAGCGGCGAACCGGCCGATGAACGGATCGGCGGCAAGAACGGCGAAAGGATCGGCGACGGCTCGCGGGACCGGCCGCGCCGCGAGGGCCCCGCGCTGCGGCGGGCCTGGCGGCTGCTGGTCATGGAGGCCCGGCTGCTGTCCACCGCCGTCCTGCTGTCCTCCTTCCTGGCCGTGGCCGGGTGCGTGGCGGTCGCGCTGGTCAGGGTCGAGCTCACCGAGGTGCTACTCGGGCTGGCCGTGCCCCTGGTCACCGGGTTCGGTGTCGCCGGGCTGCACAGCCCGGACCGCGACCCGGCGTTCGAGCTGGTCAGGGCCACCCCCACATCGCCACGGGTGATCCTTCTGGCCAGGGTGACCTGCCTGTTCGGCTTCGATCTGGCGGTGGCGCTGCTCGGCTCGGCGCTGCTGACCGTCATGGGCGCGGCGCCGCAAGGCCTGTGCGGCCTGGTCCTGGCCTGGCTCGGCCCGGCCGCGCTGCTGGCCGCGCTCAGCCTGCTGCTTTCTGTGTGGTGGAGGGCCGACGGCGCGATCGCGGTCGCCCTGGTGGTGTGGAGCCTGCCGATGCTCGCCCGCACCGGGCTTCCGGTACCGCCCGTCTTCGGGCGGGTGTGGGAGAACGTGCCGGTCACCTTGGGGCTGGCGGCGCTGTTCGCGGCGACCGCCGTGCTGCTGGCCGGCAGGATCGAGCCGCTGCGCGTCCCCGGCGCCACGCGGTCGTCGTGAGGCCGATCGCGCTGTGGGCGCACGAGGTCCGGCGGGCCGGGCTGCCGGCGCTGCTCGGGCCGCTCGTACTGGTCGCCGCCATGCTGCTGCTTGCCGCCTTGGGCACGCGGATCGGCTCGGCGCAGGAGAACACCCGGTGGTTCCTGATGGGCGCGGCCGAGATGGGCCTGCCGCTGCTGACCGGGATCGCGGCGGCCACGCTGACCGGCCGCGACCGCGCCGCCGAGCTACGGCTGACCTGCCCCTCGGCCTACCGCGTCGCCGTGGCGCGGCGCGTCGCGGTGGTGATGTGCTGGGCGGCGGTGTGCGCCGCCGGCTGCTCGGTGCTGCTGATGGCGACCGGCTGGTGGGACCCCGCGTTCACCGGCCCGGACGGGCAACTGGTGTGGCTGGCCCCGGCGGTGTGGACCACCGCCCTGGGGGCCTGCTCCGCCGCGATGTCGCGCAGCGTCCCCGCCGCCACCACGCTGGTCGGCTTCCTGTGGACGTTCCAGCAGATCTTCGCCGAGTTCCTGGTGGAGGATCGGGTGCTGCGGCATGTGTTCCTGTTCGCCACCACACGCGGGCCCGTCCCGGACTGGCCGGCCAACCGGCTGACGCTGCTGGCCACCGCGCTGCCGATGGGCCTGGCGGCCTGGGTACTGCTGGGCAGGCCCGAGCGGATCTTGCGAGGCGCCGCGGAATGACCGCCACGATGCGTTACGAATACCTGATGCAGGTCCGCCGCCCCACCCTGTGGCTGGTGTATCTGCTGGTCTTCGCGGTGACCGCCGCCACGCTGCCGTTCTGGTCGCTGGACCTGGGCGGGCGCGACCCCGGCGACCCGAGATCGGCGATGCTGAGCGCGGCCGACATCCTCATCGCCGTGCTGCCCATGGTCTACGGCTGCATGATCGCCGACCGGCCGGGGCGGGACCGGGCGCTCGGCGTGGACGGGGTGCTGAGCGCGATCCCGGCGGGCCGCACAGGGCGGCTGCTCGGCAAGTACCTCGGGGTGTGCGCCGCGACGGCCACGCCGTTCCTGGCGATCTTCCTGGGCCGTGCGGCGGGCTACGCCGTCATCGAGGGCGAGGCCGCCGCGCTCGGCTGGTCGCTGGTGGTCTTCCTGAGCGTCATCGCCCCCGGGCTGGCCTTCCTCGGGGCGCTCGCCTTCGCCGGGCCGCTGCTGGTCCCGCCGCTGCTGTTCCGGGTGCTGTTCGTGGCCTACTGGTTCTGGGGCAACCTCATCCCGGTCACCATGATGCCCACGCTGTCCCACACGGTGCTGTCGGCCACCGGCGAGTACGCCGCCCGCGGCTGGTTCGAGGGCGGCTTCGGTCCCCGGCCGGAGGCGGCGCTCGACGTGCTGCGCCCCGAGGCCACCCCGCTGTCGGCCGCGCTGTGGGTGGGCGTGATGATCGCCCTGGCCGCGGCCATGCTCGTCCTGGTCCGCCTGCACGCCATCCGGAGTGAATCCTGACATGCGCATCCAGACCTCCAAGCTGACCAAGGTCTACCGGGGCAAGGTCCGCGCCATCGACGGGGTCGACCTGGACGTCCCGGTCGGCATGTACGGGCTGCTCGGCTCCAACGGCGCGGGCAAGACCACGCTGATGCGCATCCTGGCCGGGCTGCTCAAGCCCACCTCCGGCCGCGTCGTGCTGGGCGGGCACGACATCACCACGCCCGCCGGGCGCGTCGCCGTGCAGCGGACGCTCGGCTACCTCCCGCAGGACCTCGGCGTCTACCCCGACCTGACGGCCCGCCGCTTCCTGGACTACATCGCCCTGCTCAAGGGCCTGGACGCGCGGTCGGCCCGGCGGCGCAGGATCGGCGAACTCCTGGAGGTCGTCGCGCTGGGCGAGCACGCCGACAGAAAGCTCCGCGGCTTTTCCGGCGGGATGCTGCGCCGGGTCGGCATCGCCCAGGCGCTGCTGGCCGACCCGCGCCTGCTGATCGTCGACGAACCCACCACCGGCCTGGACCCCGAAGAGCGCATCCGGTTTCGCACCATGCTGTCCCAGCTCGCCGGTGACCGCACCGTCCTGCTCAGCACCCACATCGTCGAGGACGTGGCGCAGACCTGCCGTGACCTGGCGGTCCTGGCCAAGGGGCGGCTGGTCTTCCAGGGCGCGACGGGCGAGCTGGTCTCCCAGGCGGCCGGGCGGGTGTGGAATCTCACCACGAGCGGCCCGGCCCCCGCCGAGGGCCGGATCGTCGCCGCGGTGCCGGAGGGGGCCGGTACCCGCTACCGGCTGATCGCCGCCGCCGCGCCGCACCCGCACGCCGAGCCGGTGAGCCCCACCCTCGAAGACGGCTACCTCGCGCTGATGGGGGTGGCCCCCTGCTGAGGTCGCCGGTGCCCGGCGCGGCACGGCGACATAGTGTTCGTACGTGTGAGTACGCGACCGCCGTCTCCCTTAGGGAGGAAGCCATGCACGCTCCCGCCCGGATGCCCTTCGACCAGCCCGGCCCGCTGCCGCCCCCGCCGCTGCTGCGCGGCATGCAGGCCGAAGGCCCGATCCACGCCATCACCACCGCGACCGGGGACCCGGCGTGGCTGGTGACCGGCTACCCCGAGGTATGCGACGGCCCCGCCCACCTCACCTTCGGCCAGGGGGCGCGGTACTGCATCGGCGCCCCGCTTGGCCCGTATGGAGCTCAAAGCGGCGTTCGCCGGTCTTTCCGCCCGCTTCCCCGGCCTGCGCCTGGCCGCCGACCCGGCCGGGCTGCGGTTCGAGCAGCATGTGCTGACCCGCCCGCTGGGCGCGCTGCCGGTCACCTGGTGACCGTCCGGCCGCCGCGGTTCACCGCCGCGGGGCCGTCCTGAAGGTGGCCAGCAGGGAGTTCAGCCCGTCGGTGAACACCGACACGGTGATGGCCGTGACCTTCTCGTCGCGGGTCAGGGCGCGGAACTCGGCGGCCCACTGGTCCACGACCGAGGACCTGCCGTTGGGGCCGGGGCCGATCAGCGCGGCCCGCGCGGCGGCCGGCCGTACCGCCAGGCGGGCCTCGCGCTCGGGGTCGCCGCGTCCGAGCAGGTGTACCGCGCGGGTCGCGGCCAGCGGCCACATCGTCGTGGTCATGGCCGCCACCAGCACCTGCGCCGCCTCCCGGCAGGCCGCCTCGGCCGCCGACCGGTCTGCGGCCGGTGCCGGCGGGGCGGCCGGGGCCCACAGCGGATAGGGACGCCCGGACAGCCGGTTGGTCGTGATGAGCACGCCGGTCGTGGTGGCGACGGCCGCCATCAAGATCGCCAACTGGGCGGGGGTGTGCAGGAAGCCCAGCGCGATGATCAGGGTCGTCGCGCCGCCGGGCGGGTGGGACACGTTGCCGAGGAGCATCCCGGCCGAGGTGAGCGCGAGCGCGATGACGACCGCGGCCACCCGGTGCCCGTCGGTGTGGGACAGGTCCGGCCCGGCCTCGGTGAGGCCGGTCGCGACCAGCGCGAGGTATCCGGCGCTCGCGCTGATCAGGTGCCCGGCCAGGGTGTTGCGCGGGCTGGCGGCGGGCGTCGCGGAGGCGGTCAGGGCCAGGTAGACGGTCGGCCCCAGCGAGGGGAACACGAACGGCTGGCCGCTGACCCACGCCACCACGGCCGGCACGGCGATGCACACCCCGGCCTGCAGGCAGGTCGGGAGCGCGATCCGGCCGCGGGACCCGGCGGCGCGGATCGCCGGAGCGAGGGCGCTCACGCCGTCACCGGGCGGGGGGCCGTCCGCCGGCCGCGCGCTGCGCGCCGCCGCGGTGCCGGTAGACGACGTAGGGGCGGGTCAGGTAGCCCAGCGGGGCGGCGAAGGCGTGCACCAGCCGGCTGAACGGCCACAGCGCGAACAGGGCCATCGCCAGCAGGCCGTGTACCTTGGAAGGTCAGCGGGGCGTGGGCCATGGCCGGTACGTCGGGCTGGAGCAGGAACAGGCTGCGCAACTGTTGACACAGGGAATCTGTTCACTGGCCAGGGCATTCATTTCAGTCCGAAATTCGGCTCCCGGATCTGCCGAAAAGTGTGCGGGTGGTGGCCATGGTGGCCGTTCGCGCCGCCGCCGGTACGGCGAAAGGCCGATTTTCCGGCGCGAAATCCGGATGGTCCGTCCGAGCTGGGCCGCCAGCCGGCTGAGGCTCAGCGGTCCGTGCCGGTCGGCCGCCAGCGGCAGCCGAAGCGCGGTCAGCGACAGATCGCCCATCTGCGCCACGGCGTCCAGCGTCACCTCCACCAGGACCAGGGACGCCTCCTCCACCATCCAGGCCGAGTCGTGTCCGGCGTCAAGCTCGGCGTCGTGCCCGCCCCCACCGCCGGCCCCGCCGGACGGCACCGCGGTCACCCGCCTTCCCGGCGAGCAGGTCTGTTTCGTGAAGAACCAGGATCCGTCGTTGAAGGCTCGATGAATGCCTTCATGACTTCCTCGTGAAACTCTCGGGGCCGGCCGGGCCGGGATTCCGGGCCGGGGCACGCCAGGATACGGCGCTCAAGGCGCCCGCCCAGGGGCGTCCGCGCCGCCCTTACCCTGCGCTGACGTTCCGGCGGCGGGCGCGGCGGGGGTGCAGCGCGGCGGGATCGCGTCCTCGCCCGTCAGGGCCCAGGCGGGCAACGGCTCGCAGTGCTCCAGCCACTCGGGGGGCGGCGCGCTGCGCGCCCCGAGGATGCCGCCGACGATCGCGCACGTGGTGTCGACGTCGCCGCCGGCCGTCCCGGTCGCCCAGAAGGCCCGCGCGTAGTCGTCGAGGTGGCGGCGGCGGCCCACAGTGTGAAGGGCACGGTGTCGCGGGCGGCGACCGTGTTTCCGTTGCCCAGTGCCCGGGCGGCGATCAGCGGGTCGCCGAGGGTGAGCAGGGTGCGCGCGTGCACGATGCCGTCGTGGAGTGCGCCCGGCGGCACCGCCCCGGGGTGAGCGGGCCCTCCCCGGCGGCGGTCGCGCCCGCCACGGCCACCGCGACCGCGCCGTCCACGGCCTCGGGATGGGTGTGGGTGACCTCGGCGGAGGCCCGGGCCTGCGCCGCGGCGATCGGCGGGTCGCCGGCGAACCACGCGCCGAGCGGGGCGACCCGCATGGCCGCGCCGTTGCCCCACGAACCGCCGCCGTCGAACAGCCCGGCGGCCAGCTCGCGCCAGTCGCCGCCGTTTCGGACCAGGCGCAGCATCCGGCCGGTGGCCGGGCCGTAGCCGCGGCCGAAGTCCTGGTGGGCGGCGAAGCGGGCGGCGAGCGTGTCCTGGTCGATGCCGCCGAGGTCGGCCAGGGTCCGGTAGATGGAGCAGGCCATCTCGGTGTCGTCGGTCCACTGCCAGGGCGCCGCCGGGGGCAGGCTCTGGGTGAGCAGTGCCCCGCGGTTGTCAAGGACGAAGAACTGCGAGCCGAGCGCGTCGCCGAGGGCCAGGCCGTACAGGGAGGCCCGCGCGCGGGTCATGGGGTCGGTTGCCATCGGCGTCCATTGTGGCATCGATCACCCCGCTCGGCCCGGGGGCCGCGCCGCGCGACCGCGTCCGGTCAGCTCGGCGCGCCGAAGTCCTCCGGCCCGAAGATCCGCAGTACGTCGACCCGCCCCTCCCAGCCGGGCCACAGGTCGCGGTGCAGCGCCAGGAAACGTGACCCCCACTCGACCGCCTCGTCCTTGCCGGCGACCTGGTAGACGGCGTAGCCGGTCAGTTCGTCAACGTCGGGGAACGGGCCGTCGGCGACGCTCATGTGGCCGCCGGTGAGTTCGATCCTGGCGCCCTGCGCGCTGGGGGCCAGCCCGCCGTCGTCGAGCAGCGCGCCGGATTTGGCGGCCTCCTCGCCCAGGGTGGCCTTGGCCCGCATCAGCTCGGCCGGCGGCGGGGTGTCCGGCTGGGCGGTGACGCGAAGGGTGATCATGTATCGCATAGCCCACTCTTCTACCGCATGTCCGGGCGTGCCGGGCCCGGCTCAGTTCCCCAGCGCGGAACGCACCCGGTCCTTGGCGGCGTGGGCCGCGCCGATCCGGTCCAGGCCGAGCAACGCGGCCCCGGCGATCGGCGGCACGTCCACCACCACGGTCTTGGCGTGCGGCGCGCACCGCGCCAGGCCCGTCTCGATCAGGCCGGAAAGCAGCGGGTCGCGGGCGGTCAGCACGCCGCCGCCGAGCACCACCTCGGTGGGCGTGCCCAGCAGGTCCAGCCGCCGCATGGCCACCTCGGCGAGCACCACGACCTCCTGTGCCTGCCGTTCCACCAGCGACAGCGCGATCGCGTCGCCGTCGCGGGCGGCCAGCAGCAGCGGGCGGGCAAGTTCGGTCAGCCGGTCCGGCGGCAGTTCCCCGAAGTGCAGCGCGAGCGCCACGTCGGTGACGCTGGTCATGCCGAACCAGGTGCGGACCACCTCGGCCAGCGCGGTCGCCGGGCCCCGGCCGTCCTCGGCCCGTACGGCGTGCCACAGGGTCTCCTCGCCCAGCCCGATCCCGCCGCCCCAGTCGCCGGTGAACTTGCCGAGCGCGGGGAACCTGGCCACCTCGCCGGTGGGGGACACGCCCACGGCGTTGACCCCCGCCCCGCAGGCCACCGCGACGCCCCACGGCCCCGAGGCCCCGGCGCGCAGCAGCGCGAAGGTGTCGTTGCCCACCACGACCTGCGGCGCCAGGCCGCGGTCCAGCATCTCCGCGCGCAGCGCCTCCTCCTCCACCGGAAGGTCGGCCCCGGCCAGGTAGGCGGCCACATGGTCGGCGTAGGGCGGCGGGCCGGGCAGCATCGCCGACAGCGTGCGCCGCACCTCCTCCACCGCGGCCGCCACGCCGGTGCTCTGCGGCTGGAACCCGCCGCCCCGGCCCCGCGCGAGTACCGAGCCGTCCTCGCCGACCAGCGCCACGTCGGTCTTGCTGTTGCCGCCGTCGATGGCCAGCACGGTCCTCACGGCAGGCTCCCCCCGTCACCGGCCCACGGCAGATGATCGCGGCCGGCCTCGATGAGGCGTGCGGCCAGGTCGCCGGCCAGCGATGCCTGCCCGATCAGCGGATGGGCCAGCAGCGCGTCGGTCACCCGGTCCGCGCCGCCGCGCAGCGCCGCCTCGCGCGCCAGATCCTCATAGGCGGCGACGTGCGCGATCAGACCGGAAAGCAGCGGCGGGACCGGCTGCACCGGCACCGGGACCGCACCGCCCGGACCGACCTCCGCCGGTACCTCGATGACCGTCTCATCGGGCAGGAACGGCAGCGTGCCGGCGTTGCGGAGGTTGACCACCAGCCGCGCGGGAGCCTGGCCGAGCAGCGCGGCGATGAGAGCCACGGCCGCCTCGGAGTAGAAGGCGCCGCCACGCCCGGCCAGCAGCTCGGGCTTGGTGTCGGCGGCCGGGTCGGCGTAGATCTCAAGCAGGCGGGATTCGATCTCGGCCACCGCGGCGGCCCGGGGAGGCCCCTCGCGCTGTTCGGCGACCACCGCGTCGTGCTCGTAGAAGTAGCGCAGGTAGTAGGACGGCACCAGGCCCAGGCGGCGCAGCAGCCCGGCGGGCAGCCCCACCGCGGCGGCGATCTCCTCGCCGTGCCGCTCCAGCAGGCCGGGCAGTTCCTCGCGGCCGTCCAGCAGCACCGACCGTTCCCAGGTCAGGTGGTTGAGCCCGACATGGCCCAGGGAGATGCGGCCGGGGTCGGCGCCGAGCAGCGCGGCGAAGCGCCGCTGGAAGCCGATCGCCACGTTGCAGAGGCCGATCGCGCGATGCCCGGCGTCCAGCAGCGCCCGGGTGACGATCCCGACGGGGTTGGTGAAATCGATGATCCAGGCGTCCGGGGCGGCCTTGGCGACGCGTTCGGCGATGTCCAAGACCACCGGGACGGTCCGCAGCGCCTTGGCCAGCCCGCCCGCGCCGGTGGTCTCCTGCCCCACGCAGCCGCAGGCCAGCGGCAGCGTCTCATCGACGTGCCTGGCGGCCTGCCCGCCGACGCGCAACTGCACCAGCACGGCCTGCGCGCCCGCCGCGCCCCGCCCCGCATCGGTGTCGGTGGTGATCCGCGCCGGGTGCCCCGCGCGGGCCAGCATCCGGGCGGACATGCCCGCCACCAGCGCGAGCCGGTGGGGATCGGGATCGATGAGGGCGATCTCGCCGATCGGCAGCGTCTCACGCAGCCGGGCGAACCCGTCGATCAGCTCCGGGGTGTACGTCGAGCCGCCCCCGATGACGGCCAGTTTCACCGGGTCGCTCCCGCCAGGGTCACGTCGCCTCCACACCCCATTCAGTTAAGAAACTTTCCTAATCCGAGGAAACTAGACAGCGAAAGGACCGCCGTCAAGACGACGGCGGTCCTCGCAACCAACCTGTGACTACGCGCGGGCCCCGGCGGGCGGCCGCCTCAGGACGGCGAACCGCCCGCGACCGCGCCGAAGACCTCCTCGCGGACCTTGTCCAGGCCCAGCTCCACGGCCCCGGCCAGCACCGGGTTGCCCTCCAGCGTGGACAGCAGCAACGGCGGCCGGGGCAGGGTGAGGGCGTGCAGCTCGCGCTCGATCAGCGCGCGCAGCCGCTCGCCACCGGCCAGCAGCATGCCGCCGGTCAGCACCACGATCTCCGGATCGACCACGGCCACCACCGAGGCCAGCCCCACCGCCAGCCGGGAGGCCACCTCGCCCAGGCCGCGCGCGGCCCGCTCGTCGCCCTCCCCGGCAGCCCGGACCGCGCCCGCCACCGCCAGCGCCGGCGTCGCCCCGCGCACGCCGTGCGCGCGCAGCACCGACCGCACCGCCGGGCCGCCGCTGAGCGCCTGGAACCCGTGGATGGCGTGCCGCCCGGCCTCGCGCATGGTCGGCGCTCCGAGCGCCGGCATGTACCCCACCTCGCCCGCGCCGCCGGTCGCGCCCCGGTGCAGCCGCCCGCCGAGCACCAGCGCCGAACCGAGCCCCGAATCACCCCACAACAACACGAAGTCGTGATAGCCGCGCGCCACCCCGTGCCGCCGCTCGGCCAGCGCCACCAGATTGACGTCGTTCTCCACGTCCACCGGCAGCCCCAGCCCCTCACCGAGCGTGGCCAGCAGATCGGGAACATGCCACCCGGGGATGTGCGTTGCATACCCCAGCCGCCCGCTGCCCGGATCCAGCGCGCCCTGGATGCCGATCACCACCCGGCGCGGGGCGGGGGCGCCGGGCGCCGCCGCACGCGCGCCGCGCAGCGCCTCACGGACCTTGGCCACCACGTCGCCCCGCTCGCGCGGCGTGCTCAGCCGGTGCTCGCCGACGACGGTGCCGGTGATGTCGGTGATCGCCGACTCGATCCGCGTGTGGGTGACGTCCAGCGCCGCCACATAGCCCGCCGCCGGGTTGAGGCGGTACAGCTCCGCCGTACGGCCCGGCATGCCCTCCCGGACCCCGTCCAGCACCACCAGCCCGGCCGCGCTCAGCCTGGCCAGCATCTGGGAGGCGGTCGGCTTGGACAGCCCGGTGATCGCGCCGATCTCCGGGCGGGTCAGCGGGCCGCGTTCCAGCAGCGCCCTCAGCGCCGCCCGGTCGTTGATCGCCCGCAGCAGGCTGGGCGTGCCGGGAGCGGGCGTGGTCACCCGGTCACCTGCCGCACGCCGGACGCCGGCGCCTGCCCACCGTGAGAAAGTATTGGGGATGTCACAACCGACCCGCCATCTCGATGCGCGTGAACGCGAGCTTGCCAAGGAGCAAGCCTACGTCACCAGGCTGTACGACCGCCTCGACGCACTGCGGGAGCACACCCGGCGGCAACTCGACGGCGTGCTCGCCCAAGGCGGCGGCGGCACGATGCAGAACCGCTCCGAGCGCGACACCTTCGCCACGATGTACGCCGAGCGGCTGGCCCGCCTGTGGGCCGTGGAGCACGCGCTGTGCTTCGGCCGGATCGACCACGCCGAAGGCGCGAGCCCGGCACTGGAAGAGCTCCCCGGCGAAGCGCCCGGCGAGGAGCAGGGCGAGGTCACGGGCTCGCTCTACATCGGCAGGATCGGCCTCGGCGACGGCGAACGGCGGCTGCTGATCGACTGGCGGGCCCCCGTCGCCCAGCCCTTCTACCGGGCCACCCCCGCCGCGCCGATGGGCATCACCCGCCGCAGGCACCTGCAGACCCGCGGCCGGCGCGTCGTCGGCATCGACGACGACCTGCTCGACGTGGACAACCTCACCGACGACGACGTGGCCACCCTCAACGGCGAGGCGGCGCTGCTGGCCTCGATCACCGCGGATCGCACCGGCAGGATGCGCGACATCGTCGCCACCATCCAGGCCGAACAGGACCGCGTGATCCGCTCGGCCCTGGACGGCGTGCTGGTCGTACAGGGCGGGCCGGGCACCGGCAAGACCGTGGTCGCCCTGCACCGCGCCGCCTACCTGCTCTACACCCACAGGGAACGCCTGGCCAGGCGCGGCGTGCTGATCCTCGGCCCCAACCCGACGTTCCTGCGCTACATCGAGCAGGTGCTTCCCTCACTCGGCGAGACCGACGTGCTGCTGTCCACCGTCGGCGAGCTGTACCCCGGCGTACGCGCCACCGCCAAGGAGCCCGACGCGGTCGCCGCGGTCAAAGGCGACGCCAAACTGGCCAAGGTGATCGCCCGCGCGGTCGCCGACCGGCAGCGGGTGCCCAGAAAGCCGCTCTCCATCACCCTCGGGTCGCACACCCTCACCCTGGAGGCGCGCACCCTGGAGGCGGGGGCCGCCCGCGCGTCCCGCTCGCGCCGCCCGCACAACCAGGCCCGCGCGGTCTTCGTCAGGCACCTGCTCAACGCGCTGGCCCGGCAATGGGCCAAGCGGCTCGGCAAGGGCGTGATCGACGATGAGGAACTGGCCGACCTGCGCGAGGAACTGCGCACCGAGCCCGCCGTGCGCTCCGCCCTGAACCGCATGTGGCCCTACCTCACCCCACAGCAGCTCCTGATCGGCCTCTACACCTCCCCCGAACGGCTGGAGGCAGCGGTCGGCGGCCTGCTCTCCCGCGCCGAACGCGCCCTGCTGACCCGCGCCGCGCCCCGCGCGGGCGGCGGCTGGGAGTGGACCGAATCGGACGTCCCGCTGCTGGACGAGGCCGCCGAACTGCTCGGCGACATCGACGAGCAGGTGCTGCGGGCCAGCGCCTGGATGGCCGAGGAGGAACGCGCCGCCGCGCAGGCGTCCCGCCGCGAAGAACAGGACCGCGAACTGGCCTACGCCAGGGAGGTGCTGGAGCTGACCGGCATGGCCGACGTCCTGGACGCCGAACGCCTCGCGGCCCGCCACCGCGAGGAGACCGACGACCTGACCACCGCCGAGCGCGCCGCCGCCGACCGCACCTGGGCGTTCGGGTACGTGATCGTCGATGAGGCGCAGGAACTGTCGCCGATGGCCTGGCGGGCGGTGATGCGCCGCTGCCCGGCCAAGGCGATGACCGTGGTCGGCGACATCGCCCAGACCGCTACCAGCGCCGGTCCCGCCTCCTGGGACGAGGTGCTGGCCCCCTACACCCAGGGTCGCCACCGGGTGGAGACCCTGAGCGTCAACTACCGCACCCCCGCCGAGCTGATGTCGGTCGCCGAGGGGGTCTTGACGCTCATCGGCCCGGGCCTTCGCGCGCCGCGCTCGGTACGCGAGAGCGGCGCGCCACCGTGGCGGCAGCGGCTCGGCGACCTGGCCGAACTCGGCGCGCTCGCCGCGAGTGAGGCCGTCGCCGGCGGGCGGCTGGCGGTGCTCGCGCCCGCCGCGCTGGCCGCCGAGGTCGGCGCGGCCGTCACCGCCGCGGTGACCGGCGCCGTCGCCGGCCCCGGCCCGGACGCCCTGGACGCGCCCGCCGCGGTGCTGACCGTGGCCGACGCCAAGGGCCTGGAGTTCGACGCCGTGATCGTCGCCGAACCGGCGGCGATCCTGGCCGAGTCACCGCGCGGCGCCAGCGACCTGTACGTCGCGCTGACGCGCGCCACCCGAAGGCTCGGCGTGGTCCACACCGGCGACCTTCCGCCGGTCCTGTCGGCCTTGCCCGACCGCCCCGCCTTGCGATGACATGGCCGCCGTTGCCCGGTCGGCTTGACATGTCCAGGCTGCTAAAACTTGGCTTTCCCGCTGATCGGGGCACGGTTGACATCTGAGCTGAGGTCGGTAGTTTGCTGCGCAGTCCAGCACGGGACTGGCCGGTTGGCCGTCTTCGACATCGCCGGATCCTGCGCCCGTGACGGAGGGTGACTTCGTCCGTACAGCCAGGCGCAGGGCCGGTGATCCGTCGGGTCGGGGCACCCCATCCGGGCGGGGGGTTGGACCCGGGACGGGCCCGGACGCCCAGTAGACAACGGAATTCCGCGCTCGCCGCCGACGGGACGGATCCGGTCCGAAGGGTTTCCGGGCCCTCTTCCCGTTCCGTGCCTGGTCACGTACGCGCCGGGTGATCCTTGCGGCACCCGCCTGCCGGCGGGGATCACCCTGTGTACGTGCCCACCTTTGCCCGGCTCGCCCAGGTCAAGGGCGTCGCCCGGTGCCGCCGGTGCGGTAGCGTGCAGGGACTGGCATGCTCGGGTCTTCGCCTCGGGCCCTTCGCAGGGAGACCTTCCTCGGTGGTGCGAGACAACAAAGGCGTCCCGGCCGCCGCGCCGGACGCGAAGGGAC
>NZ_POUA01000529.1 GCF_003236385.1 Spongiactinospora gelatinilytica | reverse complement strand
GGTACGCTTCCTGCCCGCCTTCGACAACGCGATCCTCGGCTACCACGACCGCGGCCGGATCATCGACGACGCCCACCGTGGCCTGTCCGTCGCGGGCATCCGCGTCGTACTGGTGGACGGCCGGGTCGCCGCCACCTGGACCGTCAAGGACGACACCGTCACCGTCACCCCGCTTCGCGACCTCACCCGGGCCGACCGCGACGCCGTCGCCGAACAGGGGCGGGCGCTGGCGTCGTTCCTCTCCGACGGCGACGGCGAGCGGGTCCAGGTCACCGCGCCTCAGGGCTGACCGCGCCGCCGTACCAGCGGAAGGTAGACCTCGTCCACGATCTCGACGAGGACGTCGTCGGGGGCGGCGGGGACGCCGCGCATGACGAACTCGTTGCGCAGCAGCACGATGGCCACGGTGGCGACCCGCGGGTGCAGGGCCTCGGGGGAGACCTCGCCGCGCGCGACCGCGCGTCCCAGGACGGTGAGCCAGGGAGCCGCCGCGGCCTCCCCGGACTGTTCCTGCAACCGCGCCAGGACCTCCGCCGCGCCGCCGGCCGCGGCGAGCAGGTCGCGCAGGATCGCGCCGAGCGGCGAACTCCAGTGGCGATTGGCCCCGCGCAGCAGCTCAAGGGCGTCGCCGCGCAGGCTGCCGGTGTCGGGCGGCGGGACCGCCGAGGTCAGCCGCCGGTAGGCGGCGACGCCGAGTGCGAGGCGGTTGGGCCAGCGGCGGTAGATGGCGTTCTTGTTGGTACCGGCGCGGATGGCGACCTTGTCCATGGTCAGCCCGGCGTATCCGGATTCGGTGAGTTCGTCCACCGCGGCGCTCAGGATCGCCTCCTCCAGGGCGGCCCCGCGCCGCCGCGTCCGCCCGCCGCCCCGCTGTGTCATCGGACCCTTGACCTCCTGGCCATCGGTACGCCATCGGTACGCCATCGGTACGCCTCGTACCGGGCCAATTGTGGTTGCCCGCCACGTCCATCGGCAACTAGGGTACGAGACGTACCGTATTTTCCAGGAAGGGGCGGACATGCGCGCGAAAGGCGTCAGCTATGACACCGGCTTCGTCCGCGACGGAGTGATCTCCCGTAAGGAGTTCGACTCCGACGTGGTCAGGCGCGAGCTGGCCATCATCCGTGACGACCTGCACTGCACCGCCGTCCGCGTGATGGGCGGCGATCCGGAACGCATCGAGATCGCCGCCACGCACGCGGCCGACCTGGGCCTTGAGGTCTGGTTCTCGCCCTATCCGCTGGAACAGACCGCCGCCGAGATGCTGTCGCTGTTCGCCGACTGCGCCGTGCGCGCGGAGCGGGTCAGGCGGCGCGGGGCCGAGGTCGTGTTCGTCACCGGCGCCGAACTCAGCCTGATGGCCAAGGACCTGCTGCCCGGCGACGACACCGCCGAGCGGGTGCGGTTGCTGCGCCAGGCCGATGACCTGCCCGCACTGCTCGGCGCGGCCGGCGCGCGCGTCAACGACCTCCTCGGCCGGGCCGTGGCGCTGGTACGCGAGCGCTTCGGCGGCAAGGTCACCTACGCCTCGGTGCCGCTGGAGCGCGTGGACTGGACACCGTTCGACATCATGTCCGTGGACCTCTACCGGTCGGCGGAGATCGCGGACGGGTTCGCCGAAGGCGCCCGCACCCTTGCCGGGCAGGGCGGGCCGGTGGCGATCACGGAGTTCGGGTCGGCGGGCTACAAGGGGGCGGGCGAGCGCGGCGCGAACGGCCTGGAGATCGTCGAGTACGACGCGGAGACCGGCGCGCCGGTCCGGCTGAACGGCGAGTACGTCCGCGACGAGGCAGGTCAGGCCGCGTACCTGCGGGAGTCGCTGGAGGTCTTCGAGGGCGCGGGGATCGACGGCGCCTTCGTGTTCACCTTCGCGCTGGCCGACCACCCGCACCGGCCCGGCGGCGATCCGCGTGCGGACCTGGACCTGGCCTCCTACGGCATCGTCAAGGTCTACGAGGACCGCCACGGGGTCACCTACCCCGACATGCCGTGGGAGCCCAAGGCGGCCTTCACCGCCGTCGCCGACCATTACCGCGACCACTGAGAATCGCGTCCGCCGCATTTCTCGTCATTATGACCAGCGGGCCGTGGTAACAGGAATCAGATTGATCGACAATCTGGGCGTCCAGGCAATGGACATGCGCCGGTGATTGGAGATCACATGCGTAAGACCGGGCCATTACTCGCCGCGGCCATGGCCGCCCTCGTCGGCCTGACCGCGTTCACCCCCGCCCAGGCCGCCGAGCCGGACGCCGCCACGATCGAGTGGGCCGCGTGCGCGTCGCCCCGGGAGAGGTACGAGTGCGGCACGCTCACTGTGCCCGTGGACTGGAAGAATCCGGCCGGGCCGACCGTCGATCTGTTCCTGTCCCGGCAGCGGGCCACGGACCCGGCGGCCAGGATCGGCTCCCTGCTGGTCAACCCGGGCGGGCCGGGTCTGTCCGGGGCGACGTTCGCCACCTTCGACTTCTTCAGCCCGGAGGTCCGCCGCCGGTTCGACATCGTGGGCTTCGACGTCCGCGGCACGGCCGACAGCAACCGGGTCCTGTGCTCGGCCGATCTCATCGCGCAGTATCCGGACACGTTCATCGAGAACCAGGCCGAACTCGACCACTGGCGCGATTTCAGCAGCCGGGCGCGCGCCGACTGCAAATCCCGGACCGGGCCGGTCTTCGAGCATCTGGACAGCGTTTCCGTGGCCCGCGACATGGACGCGGTACGCGCCGCCCTCGGCGAGGAGAAGGTGACCTATTACGGCATCTCCTACGGCACGATGATCGGCCAGGCGTACGCCGAGCAATTCCCGCACCGCATCCGGGCCATGGCCCTGGACAGCGTCGTGGACCACAGCGCCGGCGGCGAACGCTATTTCCGGGACACGGCCGCACACGTCCAGGACGTTTTCGACGCCTTCGTCAAGTGGTGTGCGGGCGAGACCCGGTGCGCGCTGCACGGCAAGGACGTGCGGGCGATCTGGGCGCGGCTGAAGGACCGCGCCGAACGCGGCGAGCTGGGCGGTATGTCCAAGGCCCAGGTGCTTCGGATCATCTTCAACGGGTCGTACGCGCCCGCGTGGTACTCCGCCGCCGAGCAGATCGCCCGTCTCGACACGAGCGCTCCACCGGCACCGCTGCGGGCGCCAGGTGACATCCACTTCCCCTGGCAGCTCATCTGCGCGGACTTCGACATGCGGATCCGCGACCACCGCGAGTACGCCTGGCAACTGCGCCGCGCCAAGGCCGTCGCCCCGGACATGGAGTTCAATCCGTCCACGTTGACGGTCAATTCGTGGTGCCTGAGCGAGCCGCGCCCGATCCCGTACCCGCAGCACCGCCTGCGCGTACGCGGCGCGCCGCCGATCCTGGTCGTCAACTCCCGGCACGATCCGATCACCGGCCGCGCCTGGGCGGTCAGCGTCGCCCGCCAGATCGGCAGGGCGGCCCGGCTGCTCACGTACGAGGGCGTGGGACACGGCGTCTACGACCGCAGTGACTGCACGATCAGCACGATCGACCGCTACCTGATCGCGCTCAAGCCGCCCGCGTACCGGGCGAGCTGCCCGGCCGTACCGCTGGAACCGTCCACGCAGGTCCGCGAGCCACAGGACTTCCTCCGGCGAGATCTCACCGACCGGCCGACCCCGCGCCACTGATCGGCCGGGCCAGGGGGCCTCGGCCCGCAAAGGCCGAGGCCCCCTGCTCAGGTGGTCTCCCCCGGGCGCAGAACGCGATCGATCGCCCGCCCGACCAGCTCCTCGGCGGGCTCCTTGGTCACGCCGAGGCCGATCAGCGCCCGCACCGCCGGGAGGTCGTCCAGGGACAGCACGCCGAGCAGGATGTGCTCGGTGCCGACGAAGTCGTGCCCGAGCCGCAGCGACTCACGGGTCGCCAGGTCGAGCGCCTTTTTGCTCTCCCCCGCGAACGGCACCGAGC
>NZ_POUA01000528.1 GCF_003236385.1 Spongiactinospora gelatinilytica | reverse complement strand
CCGGACTCCTCTGACACCCCGGCCGGCCCCCCGCCCGGGACCAGGCGGCGCAGGGTGGGGCTGCTGGCCGGGCTCGCCGCCGTGGTCTACGTCCTCGATCTGGTCACCAAGGTCCTCGTGGTGGCCCACCTGGAGGGCAAGGACCCCGTCGTACTGATCCCTGACGTCCTGCTGTTCCGGGTGATCCGCAACTCGGGGGCCGCCTTCAGCATCGGCACCGGGCTCACGCTGGTGCTCACCCTGATCGCCGCCGGCGTGGTCATCGCCATCCTGCGCACGGCGCGCAACCTCCGCAGCCTGCCTTGGGCGATCACTCTCGGGCTCCTCCTCGGCGGCGCGTTCGGCAACCTGACCGACCGCGTCTTCCGCGCCCCCGCCCCCTTGCAGGGGCATGTCGTGGACTTCGTCCAGGTCTTCCCCGCGACCGGGTTCCCGATCTTCAACGTGGCCGACTCCTCGATCGTCTGCGGCGGAGTGCTGGCCGTACTGCTCGCCTGGCGCGGCTACCAGATCGACGGCTCCCGCCACGAGGACGCCGGCAAGCGCGGCGGCGGCAAGGCGGGCGGCGGCGAATGAGCGAGCAGCGCAGCCTCCCCGTCCCCGACGGCCTCGCGGGCGAACGCCTCGACGCCGCCATCTCGCGCCTGTTCGGCCTCTCTCGCACCCGCGCCGCCGAGATGATCGGCTCGGGCGACGTGCTCGTGGACGGCACGGCGGCGGCCAAGTCCGACCGCGTCCACGCCGGCGCCTGGCTCGACGTCACGCTGCCCCCGCCGCCCACCGCCCCGGTCCCGGTGGCCGAGCCGGTGCCGGGGATGCGCGTCCTGCACGAGGACGACGACATCGTGGTCGTGAACAAGCCGATCGGCGTCGCCGCGCACCCGACCGTCGGCTGGAACGGCCCGACCGTGCTCGGCGGCCTGCTCGGGTCCGGCCACCGGGTCGCCACCAGCGGCGCGGCCGAACGGCAGGGCATCGTGCACCGGCTCGACGCCAACACCTCGGGCGTGATGGTCGTGGCCAAGAGCGAAAGCGCCTATTCCTGGCTCAAGCGGGCGTTCAAGGAACGTACCGTCGAGAAGCGGTACCACGCCCTCGTCCAAGGACACCCCGACCCGCTGCGCGGCACCGTGGACGCCCCCATCGACCGCCACCCGTCGGGCGACGGCCGGTTCGCCGTGGTCGCCGGCGGCAAGCCGTCGGTCACCCACTACGACACCGTCGAGGCGTTCCGGGCGGCCTCCCTGCTCGACATCAGGCTGGAGACCGGGCGAACCCACCAGATCCGCGTCCACATGGCGGCCCTGCGGCATCCCTGCGTGGGCGACCTGCTCTACGGGGCCGATCCCACGCTCGCGGCCCGGCTCGGGGTGACCCGCCAGTGGCTGCACGCGGTGTCCCTCGCCTTCGAGCACCCGGCCACGGGTGAGTGGGTCGCCTTCACCAGCGACTACCCGGCCGACCTCGACGCCGCCCTCACCGCCGTCCGCGGGGAGTCCTGAGCCCTCAGATCCGGACGACGGTGTGGGCGCTCGGCTGATCGCGGGTGTCCGGGTGGCCGATCTCGTCGTCGTCGCCGTCGCCGCCAGGGTCGCTCGCGTCCGGGGAAGGTAGCGAAGGCGGCTTTTCCCCGCTCTCGTCCTTTTCCTTTTTCTTTTTCGGGTCGGGCGTCCTGTCCGGCGCGGGGGAGTTCTCGCGCTTCTTCTCCTGCCGTTCCCGCTCCTGTTCCTTGTCACGCTCACGTTCGCGTTCGCGCTCGTACTCGCGCCGCCGCTCCTCGTCCGCACTTCCCTCCGGAGAGCGCTCCGGGGAGGGCGCGGGCCGTACCTCCTCGCCGGACGAGGGCGCCGGGGCCTGGACGGAGACGCGCGGCACGGCGGGCACGGCGGGCGCGGTGGTCCTGATGGTGGTCGTCGTGGTGACGAACCCCGGGACGGGCGCACGTCGTTCCTCCGGACGTGCCGACAGCCAGGCGGCCCCGCCGCTGACCATGGCGACGACCATCGCCAGGCCGGTCAGCCCGGCCACCGCGAGCACCCTCCTGCCGGTGGCGTCCCGCGAGGCGGCGGCGGGGCGGGTGCGGTCGCCGTTCGGCTCGGGGTGCTCTGCCGCACCGGCGTGCGCCTTGCGTGCCGTACGAGGGGCGCGGCCGTGGCCCGGTCCATGCACCGGGCGGGCCGCCCGGGCGACGGAGACCCTGGCATGGCCGCACCCCGCCCCGCGCACCGAAGGCCGTACGTCCGTGGCGGCCTGCACCGCCGCCACCGGAATGGGCGCGGTGGAGTCGGCCCCCAGCCCCGACAGCACGGCCTGCAACAGGCCCGCCGCCTGCTCGGCGGTCGGGCGTTCGCGCGGCTCCTTGCGCAGCAGCGCGCCGATCACCGGGGCGAGCGCGCCCCCGTGGCTCATCGGCGGCGGTTCCTCGTGCAAGATCGCGGCAAGGGTCGCCAGCGCGTGCCCCCGGTGGAACGGCGAGCGCCCCTCGACCGCCAGGTACAGCGTCGCGCCCAGCGACCAAAGGTCCGAGGCCCGTACCGCCCCGCCGCCCGCCGCCCGCTCCGGAGCCATGAAGGCGGGCGTGCCCACCAGCATCCCGGTCCGCGTCATCGGCGATTCGCCCTCCATGGTGGCGATGCCGAAGTCGGTCAGTACCGCGCGCTGATCCGGGGTGAGCAGCACGTTGTCCGGCTTCACGTCCCGGTGCAGCACACCCGCCAGATGGGCGGCCCGCAGCGCGGCGATCACCTGGACGCCGATCCGGGCCACCTCCATCGCCGGCAGCGCCCCGCGTTCGCGGATCGCCGCGCCGAGCGTGGTCGAGGGCACCAGCTCCATGGCGATCCAGGGATGGCCCCGCTCCTCCAGTACGTCGTACACGGCGGCCACACCGGGATGGCTGATCCTTCCGGCCGCCCGAGCCTCACGGAACGTACGGGTGGTGAACGCCGCGCGCTCCGGCTCGGACAGATCCGGCGGCGGATTGATCTTCTTGATCGCGATGTCCCGGCCCAGCGTCTCGTCGTGCGCCCGCCACACCGTCCCCATGCCACCGCGGCCGATGGGCTCGACCAGCCGGTACCGCCTCCCGACCAGTTGGCCCCGCTCCTGCGAATCCGACATGGATCGACGGCTACCCAGGGAAGCCCCCGGCATGCGACCGGAACGGCGTTACGGACGCGCCTCACTTGGCGGGCTGGAACGTCCTTGCGAAGGTGTCGAAGAAGCTCAGGTCCTTCTTCCAGCTTTCGGCCCGGGTGTGCCAGTAGAGCGCGTAACCCTTGCCGCCTTCGGTGACGAAGCCCCGGTTGCGGACGTGCGCCCGGCCCGAGTCCATCTGCCAGGTGAACTCCCAGTCGGCCGCCGCCTTCATGTAGCCCACCTTCTCGATCTTCACGAGCTTGTAGCCCCTCAAGGACTTCCGCGTGCTCTTCTCCTGCACCACCCAGTCCTGGTACGGGTCGGACCCCGCGTCCGCCGCCTCCTCGATCAGCAGGTAACTGCCCTTCGCCGTCCCCGGGCCGTGGAACCACACCGAACGCCCCTCCTCCTTGTAGGCGGACCAGCCCTTCGGCAGGGCGACGGAGAAACCGCGCCCGTTCTGGTAGGTCCACCACCCCTTGGGGGCCTTGGAGTCGGGTTTCGGCTCTTGCGGGTCTTCCGGGTCGTCGTCCTCGCCTTCTTCCTCGCCGGGCTTGTCGTCCGCCTGCGGGGACTCGGCCGCTTCGCCGGACTTCTCCGGGGCCGCGGACTGCGCCGGCGAGGCGGGCTGCTGCCGGCCCTCCTCGGCGCTGCTCTTCGCCTTCTTCTCGTCGCCGTCCTTGCCGCCGTCACTGGAAGTGGAGGTCGGGCTGCTGGTGATCTCGGCGGTCCCGGTACCGCCCTCCGAGGCGCTCTGCATTCCCAGCCACCACGCGACCAGCGCCACGAGCACGACGGCCAGCACGATCAGCGGGAGAGCGCGCCTGAGCTGAAC
>NZ_POUA01000527.1 GCF_003236385.1 Spongiactinospora gelatinilytica | reverse complement strand
CCCCCTGCCCCTACCTCGTCGTCGAGGCCGTGGCCCCCGGGCCGCCGCCCTGCGGCCCGGGGGCCACGGCCTCGACGACGAGGTAGGGGCAGGGGGTGGGCCGTCTGGCCCGTTCCCGCCATTGTTCGTGGGCCGTGTCGAAGTCCGCCAAATCCGTGTGGACGACGCCCGTGCGCTTGTGGCCGTCGAAGTCGGGTGGCTCCTTCGTCGCGGCCACCACGAGCAGCGGGACCGGCCGCCCCGTCTCCTCTTGGACGTCGTGCATGATCGTGATCAGCCGGGCACACGCACTGCCCGGTTCCGCGTCGTTCAGCACGAGCACGGCGTGCGCGCCGCGCGCCCAGCCCGGCCACAGCAGCCAGGGCCGCAGCCGCCGGTAGGCGATCCGCAGGTCCTCGTGGAACGCGTTGACGAGGAGCTTCTCCACCTCAGGTTCGTCCTTGGCCCTGTGGATCCTGGCGACGTAGTCCGCCAGGGACTCCCCCTTCCCGCGGCGCAGGAACGGCTGAGACCGTGACTGGAACCAGCGGTAGCGGAAGTGGCCCGTGGACCAGTTGGCGGCGCCCAGCGTGGCCAGGGCCACGGCGCAAAGCAGGGCGACGCCCCAGAGCAGGCCCGCTCCCCACAGCGCGATGTCATAGGCCTTGCTGATCACGGCGGACACCGACCCGGCCGCCAGCGCGGGGACGGCCAGGAACCGGGTGATGTACTCCGCCTTGTCGAGAGGGTACTTCCACGAGGGACCGCCGCGCCGCAGCCAGGCGCGCAGCGGCTGGTCCAGCCGCTCGTTCTTGGGGTCGGCCTCGTTCAGCGCCCACAGCACGAACTGGGCGAGCGGGAAGCGCGGCGGTGGCAGGAACGACCAGGACATCCCCTTGCCCAGGGCGCCGTCCTTCCCGGCCACCCGTTCCATGAGGGTGGTCAACCGGTCGCCGGAGACGGGCGTGATCTCGGCCAGCGGAACCTTCCAGCGAACCTCGTTCACGAAACGGCTCGCCGTGTCATGGGACTTCGGCCCCACGAAGAGCACGAACGGGAGAAACCGAGCGCGTAGCCCACGCTGCACCATACCGGCGCAGATCTCGGCCAATGATCGCGTAGCTGTCATGGCTCTGCCTTGGTCACCGGATAAACGGAATCCAAACTCATGATGACACCACGGCGTGATCGTTAGATTACGTTCTCAATATCTGGACCCGCGTCTTGCCGCACTCGCCGCCTGACTACTCTTGTGGTGTGGCTGACATCGTGATTCCCGCTGACATCAAGCCCGCCGACGGCCGCTTCGGCTCCGGGCCCTCCAAGGTGCGCCCCGAGCAGCTCGCGGCCCTGGCCGCCTCCGGCGCCTCGGTGATGGGCACCTCGCACCGGCAGCAGCCGGTGAAGCGCGTCGTCCGGCGCGTACGCGAGGGGCTGGGCTCCCTGTTCGGCCTGCCGGAGGGCTATGAGGTGGCGCTCGGCAACGGCGGCACCACGGCGTTCTGGGACATCGCGTCCTTCGGCCTGATCCGGGAACGTTCCCAGCACCTCAGCTTCGGCGAGTTCTCCGCCAAGTTCGTGGCGGTGGCCGCCAAGGCGCCGTGGCTGGGCGACCCGACGGTGATCAAGTCCGACCCGGGCACGCACCCGCAGGCGCGGCCCGAGGAGGGCGTCGACGTCTACGCGCTCACCCACAACGAGACCTCGACCGGCGTGGCGATGCCGATCAGGCGGGTGACCGACGACGAGTCGCTGGTCCTGGTCGACGCGACCTCGGGGGCGGGCGGCCTGCCGGTCCAGGCGAGCGAGTTCGACGTCTACTACTTCGCGCCGCAGAAGAGCTTCGCCGCCGACGGCGGGCTGTGGATCGCGCTGTTCTCGCCCAAGGCGCTGGCCAGGGTGGCCGAGATCGCCGGCTCGGGGCGGTTCGTGCCGGAGTTCTTCAGCCTGCCCACGGCCATCGACAACTCCGCCAAGGACCAGACCTACAACACGCCCGCGCTGGCCACGCTGATCCTGCTGGCCGACCAGATCGAGTGGATGAACTCCCACGGCGGGCTGGCCTGGACCACGGCGCGCACGGCCGAGTCGGCGCGGCACCTCTACACCTGGGCCGACAAGTCGTCCTTCGCCACGCCGTTCGTGACCGACCCGGCGCAGCGCTCCAACGTGGTCGGCACCGTCGACTTCACCGACGACGTCGATGCCGCGGCGGTGGCCAAGGTGCTGCGGGCCAACGGCATCGTGGACACCGAGCCCTACCGCAAGCTGGGCCGCAACCAGTTGCGGGTGGCGATGTTCCCGGCGGTCGACCCGGCCGACGTCGAGGCGCTGACCGCCTGCGTCGACTACGTGGTCGAGCGTCTCTAGCCACCCCTCCGCCGAGGCCTGGCGCTGTCAGGCCCCGGCCAGGGCGCCCTTCCTGCGCAGCAGCCACGCGGCCAGCACGCCGCCGATGAGCCCGAACAGGTGGCCCTGCCAGGAGATGCCCTCCTGGGAGGGCAGCACGCCCCACAGCAGCGAGTAGTAGGCCACCGCGACCGCCACGCCGAGCACGATGTCGAGGATCCTGCGGTCGAACAGGCCCCGGGCGACCACGTAGCCGAAGTAGCCGAAGACCAGGCCGCTCGCGCCGATGGTCACGTAGTAGGGCGGGGTGGTCAGCCACACGCCGACCCCGCTGACCATCACGATGATCAGGCTGGCCAGCAGGAACTTGCCGATGCCGCGGATCGCGGCGACGAAGCCCAAGATGAGCAGCGGCACCGAGTTGGCCATCAGGTGGCCGAAGCCGCCGTGCAGAAAGGGCGCGAAAAGGATGCCCGACAGCGAGTCGGGGTTCCAGCCCACGATGCCGTAGGCGTCGAGCCCGCCGCCGGTGGTGTAGTCGATGACCTCGATCAGCCACATGGCGCCGACGAGCAGGGCCAGCAGCAGGGCGCTGCCGAGCGCCCCGGTGAGGAATTCGCGCAAACCCCGCTTGAACTGCTCGCCACCGGGCGAGTGCGACGATCCGTAGCCGGTCGGGAAGTCGTTCATCTGGTCTCCTGGCGCAGCCGACGAGGTGTGCGGACCCTGCCCTGAAGGAGACCGCGCACACCTTTACCGTACGCAGGAACGGGCTTGGGCGCGCCCCTCCCCGGCAAGTACGAACCAGGGAGAGGCCATCGCATACCGCTTTACTCGCCTATAGCTGGCTTTACTCGCCTTTCCAGACCGGCGCCCGCTTCTCCGCGAACGCCGCCGCGCCCTCCTTGGCGTCCTTGGAGTTGAAGACCTCGTCCACGGTGGCGGCCTGCCTGGCGAAGATCTCGTCCAGGCTCCAGTCCGCGGACTCGATCATCAGCCGCTTGGTGGCGGCGACCGCGAGCGGCGCGTTCCTGGCGATCCTGCGGGCCAGCTCGACCGCCGTCGCCAGCGCCTCGCCCGCCGCGGTGATCCGGTTGACCAGCCCCAGTTCGTGCAGCCTGGCGGCCGGGTAGTGGTCGCCGGTCAGCGCCACCTCCAGCGCCACGTGGTACGGCAGGCGCCGGGGCAGCCGCGGGAGGCCGCCCGCTCCGGCGATCAGCCCCCTGGTCGGCTCGGGCAGGCCGAACTTCGCCGTGTCGGAGGCCACGATCAGGTCGCAGGACAGCGCCAGCTCGAAGCCCCCGGCCAGGGCGTAGCCCTCCACCGCCGCAATGATCGGCTTCTTCGGCGGGGCCTCGACGAGCCCGCCGAACCCGCGGCCGGGGACGTGCGGGAAGTCGCCGGACAGGAACCCCTTGAGGTCCATTCCGGCGCTGAAGGAGTCGCCCGCGCCGGTCAGCACGTAGACCGCGACGTCCTTGCGCTCCTCCAGCTCGTCGAGCGCCGCCGCGATCCCGCGCGCCACCTCTCCGTTGATCGCGTTCTTGGACTTGGGACGGTTGATCGTGATGACGGCGACGCCACCGTCCACCTCGACCAGTACTTCATCGGACACGCTCACGGCTCCAATCGGGCAGGCCGGAAAGGCAGGGTGGGAAGGCAG
>NZ_POUA01000526.1 GCF_003236385.1 Spongiactinospora gelatinilytica | reverse complement strand
CGCCCGGGAACGCCGCCGGATAGGAGTAGGGCGCGAACCCGTCGGCCCCCGGCTTGGCCGCGCCGTCGTTGCCCGCCGCCGCCACCAGCACGACCCCCTTGGAGATCGCGTACCGGATCGCCGCCCGCTCCTCCTTGGTCGCCAGCTCCTTGGTGATCGACATGTTGATCACGTCGGCCCCCCGGTCCACCGCGTACCGGATGCCCTTGGCCACCACGTCCTCATAGCGCTCGGCCGAGTTGAACTCGCGAAACCCCGGCTCCTCGTCCTCCAGGATGATCCGCACCGAGAGGATCTTCGCCCGGGGCGCGATGCCGATGATCCCGTCGCCATTCCCCGGGCCGTGCCCGTGCCCGGCGATCAGCGAGGCCATGTAGGTGCCGTGCAGCTTACGCGGCCGTACGCCCGGCGGGTTGGCCCCCGCCGTGAAGTCACGCCCCACGATCACCGAACCGGCCAGGTCGCGGTGCCGCGGATCGACGCCGGAGTCGAGTACCGCCACCGTGACGCCCTTGCCCTTGCTCACACCCCAGGCCCTCGACACCTGAAGGGTGCGCAGCACCGGCCGCTGGCTGTCGCGCACGTCATCGGCCAACGCCGGGGCCGGTACCGTGACCACCGGCGCGACCAGCGCCGCCAGCAGCACGACCGCCGCCCGCCGCCTCAGCACGACCACTCCGCGGAGGCCGCGCAGTCCGGCGTGGCCGGGCGGGTCAGGTCGCGCAGGACCCGTTCGCCCATGTGGCCCGCGAACGCGAACATCGCCGGCCGCTGGTCGCCCACCGCCTTCGCCGGGCGGCCGTCCACCTGCCCGGCGGTGGTGAGCACGACGTAGGGGCCGCCCTGCCGTACCGTGCCGGACTGGCGGCCCGCGGCGGTGAAACGGTCGGTGACCGTGCCGGGGAAGGCCAGTGCGCGCAGGCCCGGACTGGGCCGCTCGCCCGAGGGGAAGGCGGCCTCGGCGCGCCGCGCCCTCGCCTCGTCGGGGAAGGCGGCGACGCCGATGGTCACCACCATGCCCTGCAACGCGTCGATGTAGGTCGCCCGGAGCACGGCCCGGCAGCCCGCCGTACGCAGCGCGGAGGCCAGCTTGGCATCGACCGCGGTCTGGCAGCGGTGGTCGGCGGCGATGCCGACCCGGCGGGCGCTCTCCTGCCCGCCCTGCTCGGCGGCGTAGCCGATCGCCTCGGGGAACACCTTGCCCACCGGCCAGGACTGCCAGCGCCGCGCGACCTCGGCCCCCGCCGCACGCTCCAGCTCACTCGCGCTGGGCCGCCTGGTCAGCTCGCCGCCCGCCGCGCTCGCGGCGACCCCGGCCACGCCCGCGCAGACCAGCGCGAGCACCGCGGCGGCGATCATGATGGGCAGGCCGCGTGTCCTGGTGTGTTCGTTCATCCGGCCCCCGCCCCCAGGAGCACGTGTCCGAAAGACCACGCTCGAAGACCGCTGTCGCTCACTTGCTCGACTTTAACGCGGAGTAGGCGAAGATGCGGTCAAGTCGCCCCGTGACATCCGCCGTTCCGCTTCGCGGAGAATGTCCCGCGAGGCCGGGCCCCGGGCTGGATCGCTCCGATCGACGGCCCGGACCGGCGCGGAACGGCGGATGTGCCGCTCGCAGAAATGCGCGTCAGTAGCTGGGCAGGCTGGGATCGATGGTCTTGACCCAGCTCAGCACCCCGCCACCGACGTGTACCGCGTCGGAGAACCCGGCGTTCTTGACGATCGCCAGCGCCTCGGCGCTACGCCCTCCGGACTTGCAGTGCAGCACGATCTTCTTGTCCTGCGGCAGCTTCTCCAGCGCGGCCCCGTTCAGGAACTCGCCCTTGGGGATCAGCGTCGCGCCCGGGATGGAGACGATCTCGTACTCGTTCTGCTCGCGGACGTCGACCAGGAAGATGTCATCGCCGCGGTCCTGCATGTCCTTCAGCTCACGCGCGGTGATCGTGGAGTCGGTCACCGCCTGCTGCGCGTCTTCCGAAAGCGCCCCGCAGAACGCCTCGTAGTCGTCGAGGAGCTGGGTGACGCTCGGGTTCTTGCCGCACAGCACGCACTCGGGGTCCTTGCGGACCTTGACCGTGCGGTACTGCATCTCCAGGGCGTCGTAGATCATCAGCCGCCCGACCAGCGGCTCGCCGATCCCGGTCAGCAGCTTGATCGCCTCGTTGACCTGGATCGAGCCGATCGACGCGCACAGCACGCCGAGCACGCCGCCCTCGGCGCAGGAGGGCACCATCCCGGGCGGCGGCGGCTCGGGGTAGAGGCAGCGGTAGCACGGGCCGTGCTCGGCCCAGAAGACGCTGGCCTGGCCGTCGAAGCGGTAGATCGACCCCCAGACGTACGGCTTGCCGAGCAGCACCGCCGCGTCGTTGACCATGTAGCGGGTCGCGAAGTTGTCGGTGCCGTCCACGATCAGGTCGTAGCCGGAGAAGATCTCCATGACGTTGTCGGTGCTCAACGCCACGTTGTGCACCACCACGTCGATCAGCGGGTTGATCTCCTTGACCGAGGCGGCGGCGCTCTCGGCCTTCAACCTGCCCACGTCGGACTGGCCGTGGATGACCTGGCGCTGGAGGTTGGACTCGTCCACGACGTCGAAGTCGATGATGCCGAGGGTGCCCACGCCCGCGGCGGCGAGGTACAGCAGGGCCGGCGACCCCAGTCCGCCCGCGCCCACACACAGCACCTTCGCGTTCTTCAGGCGCTTCTGCCCGGCCATTCCAACATCGGGAATGATCAGGTGACGCGAATACCGCCGAACCTCATCGACGGTGAGTTCGGCGGCCGGCTCTACCAGCGGTGGCAAGGACACAGTTCTACGCTCCCGTTTCAGGGGGTCTCTGTGGGTGTCAACCTAACCCGGTTGCCGGGCATTCCCCAAAGACCGCCGTTCGTCGGTCATCCCGTCCACAATGGTCCCGCGCGGCTTTCAGCCCCGCGACAGCGCCACCGACTCGGCGATCAGGCGGCGCGCCTCGCGGGCGACGGCATCGGGATACTCCATCTGCGCCACATGCCCGGCCCGGGGCAGCAGCACCAGCCTGACGTGCTGGAACGTACGGCCGGCCCGCGCCGCCATGCTCGGACGCACGATGCGGTCGTGCCTGCCGTGGATCACCAGCGTCGGCGCGGACACCTTCGCCGCCAGCCGCCAGAGGTTCTCCTCGCCCCGGCGGAAGTACTCGGCCACGATCGCCCGCGCGCAACCGACGAGGGCCGCGCCCGCGTACGGCAGGCCGTCCCGGCGGCGCAGTTCCTCCACCGCCTCGCGGAACCGCTCGGGGTGGATCCGGGTCGCGTCGGCGTAGCACATCTCGAAGGTGGCGCTCAGCCGGCGTTCGGCGGGGATCATCCGCATCCGGTCGACCGCCCACAGGCCGATGCCGGGCAGGGTGGAGAGCGCCACCCGGGCCGGGCCGTACCTGGGCAGCAGGTCGGGCATCGCGGGCGAGACCAGCACGAGCGACCGGACCAGATCGGGCCGCGTCGCGGCCACCCGGACCGAGACCGCGCCGCCGAGGGAGTTGCCGAACAGGTGTGCCGGGCGGTCGGCCACCCGCTCGATGAGGCCGATCACGGCGTTGGCGTGGGCGGCGATCGAGTAGTCGGTGTCCTCGGGGGCCGGGGAGAACCCGTTGCCGGGCAGGTCGATGGCGTAACCCTCGGCCACGTCCTGGAGGCGGTGCATCAGGTCCGTCCAGTTGGTGGCGGAACCGCCGAGACCGTGTACGTATACGGCGGTCTGGTCGCCGCCGCGCGGCGTCGCCCTGACGTACACCTCGCGTCCGCCGAGGTCGAACAGCTCCCCCGGCCAATGCGCGATCGGCACCTCGCCGTTCGCGGCACCCGTGTGTCGGATGGCTTCGCCGTCCGGGTCGCGCCGCGCGTACTCCGCGTCCCCGGTCGCCTGTGAGGTCGGCTCGGACACCACGCGCCCCTTCCTCCCTGTGCGTGTCCTGCGCTTCTGCCTGTCTCTCGACCATAACCACGGCACCGGCTCGCGCAATCCCCCGCCCTGGCCGTCCCCGGC
>NZ_POUA01000525.1 GCF_003236385.1 Spongiactinospora gelatinilytica | reverse complement strand
CGTCCACGACGACCCCGCCCGGACGGGTACAGGCCCCGATCAGATGCCGCGCCAGCTCCCGCCCCACCGCCTGGCGATGCCGCCCGCACACCGCGACAGCTCCACGCGAACGATCCGAGGTGTCGCCCTCGCCGGGTGCGCCGTCGGTGCAGATCCACACTGACAGCGGCAGCAATCGCCGCTCTCCAGCTTGTGCTTCCCTCGGCCGCGCTCGTTCGTTCTTGCTCAATCGATGGTGACCCGCGACGGTCGCCCGTTCCCATGCACTGAAACACCGATTGATCAGCAGCAGTTGGAATCGCCCTAACGGACACCGCTAAGCAGGGGCAGCGGTACATACGATCTCCGTGTGACCGCTCCCTCGGCCGCGGTCTCCAAGGTGCTGGGCTTCCGTGCATGCATCTTTGGCCTCGCCGAGCCATCCTTTCCGCCCAGCTTGGTCGATCCGCGTGCGGGGTCGTCACGGATCTCGGCCAAGCGGTCGCGTTGCGAAAGATCGGGCCAGGCCGCCTCACCTTCACTTGCAACATCATCGGTACCGATTCCTCCTGCGATCGCCAGGGTCACCGGGCAGGACGTCGACGCTCTTCCCTCGATGACCATCGATCCCCGAGGTACTCGAACCTGGACCGCTGAGGCGTCCACAACGGCTGACCACGCACCCGACTGCTCGCCCGGCCACAATGATCACGTGATCGATGACTACCGCAGCCTCTTGGCGCGGCACCAATGGCTGGAGAACGGGCTCTGCTGGATCGTCGTGCAACCCCTCAGCGAAGAGATCAACCTGGACGATCTCCTGTGGCGGCTCAACAACGGCCGCGACCCCGAGCAGCGCACCCTGGCTAACCCGATCGAACCCGACGCAGACTCGGACGGGCCCGTGATCTTCGTCTTCGAGGGGGAAGGCGCCTGGGGGTTCCTCAACTTCGACCACGGCATCACCACGCCGGATCCCTTCCTCGCCGAACTCAGCAAGGGATCACGCCTGTGGATGACGACCTGGCATTTCAAGGGCGGTGACACGCTCCTGTACGCCGCCGGTGGCCAAATCCGGGCACGGCACATTGACTATGTCTTCGGCGGCCGCCCTGTCGAGAACGGCGATCCGAGCGTCCTGGCCGACTTCCGCGCCATGCTCACCACCCTCGACCAGGAGGATTTCCGTGGCAAGCGCAGTGCGGCGTTCGCCTTCATCGAGGCGGCCTCCACCGTGGGCATCGAAAGCGAATGTCTTGAGGCCGAGGAGGCGTCCGTGGTCGTCTTGGACAACTTCACGGCCTGAACCCGATCATCGACGCTGATCGGCCATCAGAGGCGGGCCTGTCCCGCTGATCACACGCGGCTCGCTTTCATGACCGAGTCCTTAATGGATTTCTGTGCATGACGTCTTCTTGCACGTCAGGTGGCGTTCGGGGAGCTTGAGGCAACCTTGCCGCCCATCGTCTGGGTGAAAAGTCGGCGCTGGTCAGGCGCCTGATAGGGCGTCGGTGGCACATTCACGGTATCTGCGCATCTTCCCCCGGCGCGCTGCGTTCTTCCCACCTGCTGGTCGAGACCTGGATCGACTGATCCGGCTCGATCAACGGGGAGACACCATGACCCTCGATCTGCATGACCACGCCCCCTCGAAGAACTTCAACGACAACGCCCTCAGTGCGGCAGATCGCGCCTTCCGACTACTGATCACAGGACCGAGTCCACTGTCGGTGGACGGCCACGCCATCGGGCATGGAGCGCCACAGCGCCGGATCGATCTCGGGGAGCTGAAGGCGCTGCTGCTCTCCCCACAGGCTGGCGACGAGTTCAAGGACGCGGCCTGGGCGCACCTCGTATGGCAGGCGCGATCGGACGGCCCAGCGTGGGTGATCGGCTGCGTCGGGGTGGCGATGCCCGGGTTGAAGAACCTGGCCGCGCGGACTACACACGGCTGCCCGGCCCATGCGGCTGACGACGTCGTTTCGGAGATGGTGACGGAGTTCGTCGCGCAACTCGGACGGATCGATCTCGACCGGCCGAACATCCTGCCCCGGTTGCTGATGTGGGCGAGGAAGGGCGCGCTGCGGGCGCGAGCGCGTGAGCTCGCCGCCGTCGAAACGTGTGACCAGATACCGCAGCCGACGGCCAGGCCTGCGGAGCCGTTTCTGGTGCTCGCCGAGGCCGTCCGGCGCCGGGTCATTACCTGCGACGAGGCGAGACTGATCAACGCGACCCGCCTGGAAGGACAGTCGCTACAGGCCTACGCCGAGCGGTCCGAGGTTCCGGCGGATCGGCTGTACAAGCGGCGCCGCGCCGCCGAAGGGCGGCTGGCAAGGGCGATTCAGGAGGGTCAAATCTCGGTCACCTACGACGGAGCGGGCTCCAATCACCAGGGCTGAGCTGGTGGTTCATCCATGTCAGCCGTGGTCACGGGCCACGGGTGGAGTTCCGGGGGCGGTCGCCCGTTCCCATCGAGCCCATCCTCACTCGTCCGTCGAAGGAGGACACCCATCCCGGACCGCTCCGGGCCCGTGACCACGGCAGTCCATGACTTCTCGATTTGGGGGCCGTTCCATGAAGTCCTATCGGCCTGTACTCCGGGTTCCGGCACGAGCGAACTGGACCCGGCGGTTCCTCGCGTCGCTGGTGTGGACCGGCGGGTGCGCGGCGGTCGCGTTGACCGTACCGGGGATCGCCGAGGCGGTGACCGCCCTGGCCGCGCCCTCGCTCGCGCAGGTCATCACCAACCTGCGCAACGTCGTCGTCGGCTTGCTCGTCGGGCTGGCCACCCTGTTCTTCACCATCGGAGGCGTCCGCTACATCCTGGCCGGCGGCGACCCGAGCGAGGTCGAGGCCGCCAAGAAGACCCTGCGCTACGGCGCGATCGGGTACGGCGTCGCGGTGCTCGCGCCGGTCCTGGTGCAACTGCTGAAGCAGATCGTGGGCTCCTGATATGGCACCCACCCACCGGAAAACGGCCGGGCTGCTCGTCCTTCTGGCGATCGGCGCCGCGCTCGCCTCGCTACTGATCGGCGGGCGCGCGCACGCCGCCACTCCGACGCCATCGCCGACGCCGGTGCCATCGCAGTCATCAAGCCCTGCTCCGGCACCTTCAAGCGTCCCGCCCCAGCAGGAGTGCGGGTTGTTCGATGTGGCGTGCAAGGCCCGCGAGGCCGTCGATGGGTGGTTCGCGCACCTGGTGAAGTCGGCGGCCAAGCCCGTGTTCGACATGCTCGGGACGAGCGTGCTGGCCACACCGGAGCTGACCGCCCCCGAGATGGCTCGGGTCAAGCAACTGTGGGACGTCTCGCGGACCATCGCCAACACCTCCTTCGTACTGCTGGTGACCGCCGCGGGCGTACTGCTCATGACCGGGCAGACGCTGCCCGGCCAGACCTCGCCACGGGAACTGCTGCCCCGCCTAGTGTGGGCGTTCCTCGCCGCGAACCTCAGCCTGACCGCGATCGGCCACGCGATCAGCCTGGCCAACGGCCTGAGCCAGGCGTTTCTCGCCGACGGGGCGGGCCGCCTCGATCCCGAGTCGGTGTTCAAGGTCATGGGCGGGACGATCCTGGCCGGGATCGCCACCGAGGGCGTGTTCTTCGCGATCGTGGCACTGGCCGTGGTCATCTTGGCGGTCGGGGTGGTGTTCACCTACGTCGTACGGCTCGCGCTCACCATGGTCCTGATCGCCGCCGCACCCCTTGCCTTGATCTTCCACGCGCTGCCGATGACCGACGGACTGGCCCGGCTGTGGTGGCGCGCGATCACCGGACTGCTGGCCATCCAGGTCTGCCAATCACTCGTACTGGTCACCGCCCTGCACCTGCTGTTCTCCGACAACCCCGCCCCCAACGCCGCCGCGTTCTGGATCCCCACCACGGCCGACCTGATGGATCTCCTCATGGCCGTATGCCTGCTGTTCGTCCTGCTCAAGATCCCCGGCTGGGTCGCACGGACCATCTGGCAAGCGGGCAAACCCCGGATGCTCACCCGCCTGGCTGTCTCTTATGCTCATCTGACGCTGCCGACGACTAGTCGAGTGTAGA
>NZ_POUA01000524.1 GCF_003236385.1 Spongiactinospora gelatinilytica | reverse complement strand
GGGCGGCGGGTTCGCCGGCCGTACCGGCACGGGCGCGCGTCCCGGTGGCGGTGGCGGCGGCGGTGGCGCTCCCGGTGGTGGCGGCGGCTTCGGCGGCCGTCCCGGCGGGCGTGGCCGCGGCGGCGGCACGGCGGGCGCCTTCGGACGTCCGGGCGGACGCCCGGCGCGCGGGCGCAAGTCCAAGCGGCAGCGCCGTCAAGAGTTCGACAACATGCAGGCCCCGGCGATCGGCGGCGTGCAGGTCCAGCGCGGCGGCGGCCAGACGATCCGGCTTCCGCGCGGCGCGTCCCTGGCCGACTTCGCCGACAAGATCGGTGCCAACCCCGCCTCGCTGGTGCAGATCATGCTGCACCTCGGCGAGATGGTGACGGCCACCCAGTCGGTCAACGAGGAGACGCTGCAACTGCTCGGGGCCGAGCTGGACTACGTCATCCAGGTGGTCAGCCCGGAGGAGGAGGACCGCGAGCTTCTCGAGTCCTTCGACATCGAGTTCGGCGAGGACGAGGGCGACGAGGCCGACCTCGCGGCCCGGCCGCCGGTCGTGACCGTCATGGGTCACGTCGACCACGGTAAGACCAAGCTGCTGGACGCGATCCGCAAGACCAACGTGGCCGCGCGTGAGGCCGGCGGCATCACCCAGCACATCGGCGCCTACCAGGTCGAGACCACGCACGACGGTGAAGGCCGCAAGATCACCTTCATCGACACCCCGGGTCACGAGGCGTTCACCGCCATGCGTGCCCGTGGTGCGCAGTCGACCGACATCGCCGTGCTGGTGGTCGCCGCCGACGACGGTGTGAAGCCGCAGACCATCGAGGCGCTCAACCACGCCCAGGCGGCCGGGGTGCCGGTCGTCGTCGCGGTCAACAAGATCGACCGTGAGGGCGCCGACCCGAGCAAGGTCCGTGGCCAGCTCACCGAGTACGGCCTGGTGGCGGAGGAGTACGGCGGCTCGACCCTGTTCGCCGACATCTCCGCCCTGAACGGCACCGGCATCGACGGCCTGCTGGAGTCCATCCTGCTGACCGCCGACGCCGAGCTCGATCTGCGGGCCAACCCGACGATGGACGCCCAGGGCATCGCCATCGAGGCGCACCTGGACCGGGGCCGCGGCCCCGTGGCCACCGTCCTGGTCCAGCGCGGCACGCTGCGGGTGGGCGACTCGATCGTCTGTGGCGACGCGTTCGGCCGGGTCCGGGCCATGCTGGACGACAACGGCGAGCCGGTCGCCGAGGCCGACCCGTCCCGTCCGGTCCTGGTGATGGGCCTCACGGCCGTGCCGAGCGCCGGTGACAACTTCATCGTGGTCAACGACGACCGGATGGCCCGCCAGATCGCCCAGCAGCGGGCGGCCCGCCAGCGCAGCGCCGATATGGCCAGGTCCGGCCGCAGGCGCAGCCTGGAAGAGCTCTTCAAGGACATGGAGAAGGGCCAGGTCAACGAGCTGAAGCTGATCATCAAGGGTGACGTCTCCGGTTCGGTGGAGGCCCTTGAGGACGCGCTGCTCAAGATCGACGTCGGCGAGGAGGTCACCCTCCGGGTGCTGCACCGCGCGGTCGGTGCGATCACCGAGTACGACGTCAACCTGGCGATCGCCGACGACAACGCGGTGATCATCGGCTTCAACGTCCGGCCGGAGGTCAGGGCTCGCGACCTCGCCGAGCGCGAGGGTGTGGACATCCGCTACTACTCGGTCATCTACCAGGCGATCGAGGAGGTCGAGGCGGCCCTCAAGGGCATGCTGAAGCCGGAGTTCGAGGAAGTCCAGATGGGCACCGCCGAGGTGCGCGAGGTCTTCCGGGTGCCGAAGATCGGCAACGTGGCGGGCTGCCTGGTCCGCTCGGGCACGATCGTCAGGAACAGCAAGGCCCGGATCATCCGCGACGGCGTCGTGGTCGCCGACAACCTCACGGTGTCGTCGCTGCGCCGCTTCAAGGACGACGCGACCGAGGTCCGCGACGGCTTCGAGTGCGGTATCGGTGTCGGGTACAACGACATCAAGCTCGACGACGTCATCGAAACCTTCGAGATGCGGGAGAAGCCGCGCGTCTGACGCCTATCAGTCCTCGGGGGCACGGCGGGCACACCGGCCCGCCGTGCCCCCGGGACCGTGGCGCACGACGCGTGCGGACTGCCATGTACGTTGGTGCTCTGACACTTGACATCCTGCTCGGCGACGTCCGATCGCTGAAGCAGAAACGCTCGGCGGTGCGTCCCGTCATCGCCGAGGTCCAGCGGCGGTTCCCGGGCGTCGCCGTCGCCGAGAGCGGTCACCAGGATCTCCACCGCCGCGCCCTGATCGGGGTGGCGGTGGTCTCCGCCCAAGCGGCCAACTGCCGCGAGGTGCTGGAGGCCATCGAGCGCCTGGTCGCCTACCGCCCGGAGATCGAGTTGCTGTCCGCGCGGCAGCGGCTCTACAACCACGAAGAAGAGGACTGAAACCTGGACGACCGGCCGGAGCCGCCCTCCGCGCCGGTCGTCGTCGGTTCGCGGTACCGTGCCCAACGGGCCCGCACGATGAGGGGGAGCCATTATGGACGCCGCCCGCGCGCGCAAGCTGGCCGATCGGATCCAGCAGGTCGTGGCGGAGATGCTGGAGCGCCGGATCAAGGACCCGCGCCTCGGCTTCGTGACGGTCACCGACGCCAGGATCACCGCAGACCTGCGCGATGCCACGGTCTTCTACACCGTCTTCGGCTCCGACGCCGAGCGGGCCGACAGCGCCGCCGCGCTGGAGAGCGCCAAGGGCGTGATCCGCTCGGAGGTGGGCAGGCAGACCGGGCTGCGGCACACCCCGACGCTGACCTTCAAGCACGACCCGCTGCCCGACTCGGCCAAGCACATCGACGGCCTGCTGGCCGAGGCGCGGGCGCGGGACGAGGAGATCGCCAAGCGCGCCCAGGGCGCGCGGCACGCCGGGGACGCCGACCCGTACCGCAGGCCCGACGAGGCGGACGAGGCCGACGAGGCCGGGGACGAGCCGGCCCGCCATGGCGAAGAGCCCTCCGACCGGGCGGGACACTCCGCGAGGTGACCCCGGACCACACCGGCGCCCCGGCGGTGCCCGAGGAGACCTGGCGGCGGGCCGTCGAGCTCGTCACCGCCGCCGAGGAGGTCGCGCTGGCCTGCCACGTGTCCCCGGACGGCGACGCGCTCGGGTCCATGCTCGCCACCGGCCAGGCGCTCGCCGCGCTGGGCAAGCGGGTGGTCGCCTCCTTCGGCGACCAGCGCTTCGGCGTGCCCCGGCTGCTGCGGTTCCTGCCCGGCCAGGACCTCCTGGTCGAACCGGCCGGCTACCCCGCGGCGCCCGCGCTGATGATGACCTTCGACGCCTCCACCGTCGAGCGGCTCGGCCTGCTCGGCGACAGCGCGGCCAAGGCCCGCGAGCTGATCGTGGTGGACCACCACCCCGGAAACGCCGGGTTCGGCACGATGAGTCTGATCGATCCGGGGGTCGCGGCCACCGCGGTGCTGGCCGAGGAACTGATCCGCCGTCTCGGCGTACCGCTGGACAAGGACATCGCGACCTGCCTTTACACCGGGCTGGTCACCGACACCGGCTCGTTCAAGTACGACTCGACGACGCCCCCGGTACACGAGATGGCGGCCCGGCTGATCGCCACCGGGCTGTCGCCCGAGCTGATCGCCCGCGACCTGTACGACCGCTCGCCGTTCGGCTATCTGCGCGTCCTGGGGGCCGCCCTGTCGCGGGCGGAGCTGGACAGCGCGGCGGCGGGCGGCCTCGGGATGGTGTGGACCTACGTCACCCGGGCCGACCGCGCCCTGTCCGGCCTGCCGTACAACGAGGTGGAGGGCATGATCGACATCGTCCGCCGGGCCGACGAGGCCGAGGTGGCGGTGGTGCTCAAGGAGGACGACGACGGGGCCTGGCAGGTGTCCACCAGGTCCAAGGGTGCCATCGACGTCGGCCGCGCCTGTCACCTGCTGGGCGGCGGCGGCCACGCCAGAGCGGCCGGCTTCACCTCCTACCAGCCCGTGACGCAGACCGTGGCCGCGCTGCGCGGCGTGCTGCCTCCCCCCGCCTGAAAGGACGCTCATGAGCCGTACGGCTCATGAGCGTCCTTTCAGG
>NZ_POUA01000523.1 GCF_003236385.1 Spongiactinospora gelatinilytica | reverse complement strand
GGCGGGTGTGAGGCGCGGCCGGCCAAGGCGTTCGGGGCGTGGGCCGAGGCGGAGTTCAGCGGGTCGGTCGCGGTCCTCACCGACGGGAAGCCCACCTGCCTGGCCGCCTACGGCCAGGCCGACGACCGGGGCAGGCCGAACACGCCCGGCACGGTGTTCGACATCGGCTCGATCACCAAGGCGTTCACCGCCGCGGCCGTGTTCCGCCTGATCGACAAGGGCAGGCTGGCGCTGGACGACCGGGCCGGCGACCTCCTGCCCGCGCTGCGCGGCCCGGTCGCCGCCGCCACGGTCCGGCAGCTCCTGCTGCACGAGAGCGGCCTGACCGGCACGCACGCCGCCGACGACGCCGTGGTCGGCAAGGCCGCGGCCATCGCCGCCATCGGCGACCTGGACATCGCCTTCCGGCCGGGCACGGGCCACCAGTACTCCAACGCCGGATACACACTGCTCGCCCTGATCGTGGACGAGGTGTCGGGCATGGGCTTCCGGGACCACCTCACCGCCGAAGTCCTGCGGCTGCCCGGAGGCAAGGCCGTGGGCGGGTTCTGGAACGGCGAACCCGCCGTACCGGGGCCGCGCGCGCTCGGCGTATTCGACAACGGCAAGACCGGCGACCCCGGCGGACCGGCAGAAGGCCCGCACTGGGCCATGGACGGCAACGGCGGCCTCGCCATGACCGCCGGGGACCTGGCGCAATGGACGCACACGCTGTTCACCGGCGGCCTGGTGACACCGGCGTCGGCCAAGGCCATCGCCGCCCCCGGGCACGACCTGGGCGGGGGAAGGTCCGAGACGCCCGGCTGGGTGGCCACGTCGGCGGAGGTCTTCGGCGAGCCGTTCCTGGCCGCGGCGGGCGGCGGCGGGGAGAGCGCCCACAACGCGATGGTCGCCTGGGTCCCCGGCCGGCGCATGGCGGTCGCCGTCCTGTCCAACAGGCCCGAGGTGACCGCGGAGGACCTGCTCACCACGGTGGGCCCGGCACTGCTCACCGGACGCCCGCTGCCGGTGCCGAGAACCACCGCCCGCCCGGCGGACGGCGAGCAGACCGCTATCGTCGGGACGTACCGGCTGCCCACGGGAGGGTCGTTCCAGGTGAGCGCGAACGCGCGCGGGCCCGCCGTGACCGCCGTAGGGGCCGACGCGGTCGCGGCCCTGTTCCCGCCCGGCCCCGAGCCGGGCGCGGACGCCCTGCGCGCCCACGAACGGGCGGTGCTCGGCCTGCTCGCCGGGCGGACCAAGGAGGGGCGCAAGGAGCGCGCGGCGCTGCGCGGCACGCTCGGGCCGATCGGCGGCATCGTCCCGGCTGGCACCCTGCACACCGCCGGCGAGCTGCGCACCTACGTCCGCATCACGGCGGGCGGGCGCCAGGTGACCGGCTGGTGGTCGGTCGGCGAGCACGGCGGTGTATCGGCGGCCGAGGTCCCCTCCCCTCCACCGGTGCTGCGCCTCGTGCCCGCCGGGGACGGCTACCGCCCCGACGACCCGGCCGGCAAGGGCTCCGAGGTGACCGTCAGGTTCGGCGGGGACCGCATGACCATCGCCCGCGGGCCGGGCGGCACATCCGTCGCGGAAAGGACCGGCTGACCCGCCCCCATGCGCATTCTGCTGATCGAGGACGATCCCGACCTCGCCGGGATCGTCGCCCTCGGGCTCCGGAACGAGTCCTACGCGGTCGACCTGGCCGCGACGTACGCCGCCGCCGAGGAGTCGCTGCGGGCCACCGCCTACGACGTGGCCTGCCTCGATCTGACCCTGCCGGACGGCGACGGGCTGGACCTGCTGCGCCGGCTGGGGACCGACCCCGGCCTGCGCCGCCCGAGGCGGACGCTGGCGCTCACCGCCCGCGACGCGGTGTCCGACCGGGTCGCGGGGCTCGACGCGGGCGCCGACGACTATCTGGTCAAGCCGTTCCACTTCGCCGAGCTGCTGGCCCGGCTGCGGGCGCTGGGCCGCCGGGGCGAGGAGCGGGGCACGGTACTTCGGGCGGGCGGCCTGACGCTCGACCTCGCCGCGCACCGGGCCTGGCGGGGGGACGCCGAGCTGGGGCTGACCTCCCGGGAGTTCTCGCTGCTGCGCTATTTCATGCACCACCCCGGTGAGGTGCTGTCCGCCGAGGAGCTGCTCGAACACGTCTGGGACGCCAACGCCGACCCCTTCACCGCGTCGGTGCGCGTGATCCTCAGCCGGCTGCGCAGGAAGCTGGGCGAGCCGCCGCTGATCCACACCGTCACCGGGGCCGGTTACCGGCTCCAGGGGCCCGTGCCGTGATCCGCCCGCTGCGCTCGCTGCGGGCCCGCCTGGCCGTCCTCGGGTTCCTGGCGATCTACCTGCCGCTGCTGCTGCTGTCCGGCGTGGTACTGGTGACCGAGACCGAAACGGCGACCGAGATCGTGAACGGCGCGGAACAGGTCGCCGACGTCACCTCGCACACCACCGTCTCGGTCACCTGGACGCTGGTCGCGCTCGGGCCCGCCGCCGCGGCGGCGGCCTGGTGGTGGGCGGGCCGGGCGGTGCGGCCGATCGAGCGGGTGCGGGCCGTCGCGGACGAGATCGGCGCGACCGACCTGAGCCGGCGCATCGGGCTGTCTCGCGGGCCGGTGGAGGTCACCGCCCTGGCGGCGAGCTTCGACGCGATGCTCGACCGGCTGGAACGCGCCGCGGCCACCCAGCGCCGGCTGATCGAGGAGACCAGCCACGAGCTGCGGATACCGCTGTCGGTGCTGCTCGCGAACGCGGACGTGCTGCTGGCCCATCCCGCGCCGACCCTGCGGGTCTACCGGGAGGGGCTGGAGCGTTCAAGGGCGGCGGCGGTGCGGCTGCGTACGGTCATCGACGACCTGCTGGCCGAGGCCCGTGGCCGGGCCCGCGTGCTGGACCGGCGGCCGGCCGACCTGATGGCGCTCGTGCGGGACGTCGTGGCGGGCGCGGCCCCGCTGGCCGCAGGCAAGGACATCGACGTGTCCGTCGCCGGGCCGGACGCGGTGGAATGCGCGGTGGACGGGCCGACCGTGGGCCGGGCCGTCGCCAACCTGGTGGACAACGCCATCAGGTACGGCCCGCCCGGCTCATCGGTGGAGATCGAGGTGGGGGCCTCGGGCCGGGAGGCCGTGGTGACCGTGACCGACCACGGCGCGGGCGTCCCCGCCGGCGAACGGGAACGGATCTTCCAGCGGTTCTGGCGGGGCCGGCGCGACGTCCCCGGCACCGGCCTCGGCCTGCCGATCGCCAGACAGGTCGCGCGGGCCCACGGGGGCGACCTCACGGTCTGCTCCCCGGGGCCCGCGGGCGACGGCTGCGTGTTCAGGCTGACCCTGCGCCGGTGACGCGGGGGTGGCGTCAGGCGGCCGGACGGCCGAGCGAGCGCAGCCGGTCCGGGGTCAGCGCGGAGACGTTCTGGTCGATGGGCGTGTCGGAGTACTGGTGGATGGCCCAGGACTTCCAGTCGGCGGGCGCGGTGACCGCACCCTTGTCCTTGCCGTAGTGGGCCACCCACAGCGGGTACTCCGCGAGCCCGGCACCGTAGGTGTCGGCGAAGTTCCAGCCGCTGTAGAGCAGCGGGGCCGTGCCGGTCTTGGACTTCACGTGCGACAGCCAGGTCTTGGCCCAGGCGTTGACCTCGGCGGCGGACCTGCCGTCGGTGGTCTCCAGATCCAGCACCAGCAGGTCGCCGCCCTTGGCGGGCCGGGCGTTCACCACGGACAGGAAGTGCTCGGCCTCGGCCACCGGGTCGTTGCCGGGGTGGCCGTAGTGGTAGGCGCCGCGCACGATGCCCTTGGCGTCGAGCTGCTGCCAGTGCCGGGCGAAGGAGCGGTCGGTGAAGGTCAGCCCCTCGGTCGCCTTGACGATGCCGAAGCCGGCCGGGCTGGCCGCCCAGTCGTGGTCGGCCTGGTAGCCGGAGACGTCCTGGCCGTAGGTCAGGGCGGCGGTGCGGCTCTGGGCGTTGTGCGCGGCCCCGCCGTGGTCGGCGTGGGCGGGCGCGGCGGCGACGGTGAAGCCCGTCACGGCGGTGGCCGCGGCGAGCAGACCGGCGACGGTGGTGGTGCGGATGTCACGCAGGAGACGTTCGGTCATGATGCGGGGCATGCTGCTACTCCAAGGGGAACGGGGG
>NZ_POUA01000522.1 GCF_003236385.1 Spongiactinospora gelatinilytica | reverse complement strand
GACCATGCCCCCCACCATGCCCGGCCCGCACCAGCGCCGGCCCCAGCGGCCCGGCATGGTCAACCGGGCGATCATGACCGTGGTGGTGCTCGTGGTGATGGCGGTCGTCGGCATCGGGGCCTGGACCCTCGGGCGCAGCATCGCCGGGCCGACCGCCTCGAAGGCGGAGCCCACGGTGAGCGCCACCCCGACCGCCGAACCCACGCCCGTCAAGGCGTCCAGCGCCAAGGACTTCGACCCCAAGGGCACCGACGGAGGGGAGAACCCCGAGTACACTCGCAACGCGATCGACGGCAAGTCCGGCACCGAGTGGCACACCGACACCTACAACACCGCCGAGTTCGGGCGGCTGAAGGACGGCGTCGGCCTGATGCTCGACATGGGCAAGTCGATCAAGGTCTCCGAGGTGACCGTCACCTTCGCCAAGGCGTCCGGCGCGAAGGCCGAGATCAGGGTGGGCGACTCCCCCGACCTAGACGCGCTCAAGACGGTGGCCAAGCAGAGCAACGCCTCGGGCAAGACCACGTTCAAGCCCACCGCGGCCGCAAGCGGCCAGTACGTTTTGATCTGGTTTACGCGTCTTCCAGCCGACCAAGGCAGGTTTCGTGGCACCATCTATGACGTAGTGGTCTACTCCCCCGGATCGGCATAGCAGGACTCTCCTTGTGAATTCCCCACCCGAGAACCCATCAGAGGCAGATCAGAACCCCCGGCCAGAACGATCCGACGCCGAGCTTCTGACCAGCCACATCAACGGGGACCCGCACGCCTTCAGCGAGATCGTCAAGCGGCACCGAGACCGGATGTGGGCGGTCGCCCTGCGTACCCTCGGCGACCCCGACGAGGCCGCCGACGCCGTTCAGGACGCCTTCGTGTCGGCCTACCGCAAGGCGGAGAGCTTCCGCGGCGAGGCGGCGGTCACCACCTGGCTGCACCGCATCGTGGTCAACGCCTGCCTCGACCGGATGCGCCGCAAGTCGGTCCGCCCGGTCGCCGACGACGAGCTGATCGAGGCCGCCGAGCGCGACACGCCGATGCCCGACCACACCGGCGAGCGCGAGGTCTCCATGGAGGTCACCGCCGCCCTGCGGGTGCTGCCCACCGACCAGCGGGCCGCGCTGGTGCTCGTCGACATGATGGGCTACTCGGTGGAGGACGCCGCGCAGGTGCTCCAGGTGCCGAGCGGTACGGTGAAGAGCCGATGCGCGCGGGGCCGCGCGAAACTTGCCCCAATTCTTTCGCATCTGCGGAACCGATCAGACCTGTCTCGCGTCTCATCCGCGAAGGGAGTAGAACTTCGTGACGGGTGACACGCACTACGACCTGGAGATCCTTGCCGAGTTGGCAGAAGGTCTCCTTGATGACGCCGAAGCCCGGCCGGTCCGCGCACACCTGGCGGTGTGCGACCCCTGTGGGGAGCGACTGGCCGATCTCGCGGCGGTGCGAGAAGTGCTCGCGGCCACTCCGACACCGGCCATGCCGATGGGGGTCGCGCTACGGATAGACCAGGCGCTGGCTGCCGAGGCCGGGCGTACCGGACGGGTGGCGGCTGCCGTCGCCGACTCCCCCGACTGGGACCGGCTCATGGCCGACGCCCCGTGGGAGACCGCGTCCGGGCCCTCGCGGGAGCCTGCGCCCTCGCAGGAGCCTTCGCGGGAGCCGGAGCCGGTACGACTGGGCGTCGTCGCCGACGACGGCACGGTGGTCCCGGCCAAGCGGCGGACACGGCCGGCCAGACGCCGCAGATGGGCCATTCCGGTCACGGCTGCGGCGGCCGTGGCGGCGATCGCCGGTTCGGCGACGCTGTCCACCGGGCTGCTGACCGCTTCCGGAGGTGGTGGGCCGGCGCCGGTGGCTTCGGTACCGATCGTGTTGCCGCCACCGGCCAGCGTCGAGCCGAGCCAGGCACCGCGGCTGGCCTACAAGATTTCCGACAGCGACTTCAACTACAGCAACCGCGCCCTGCGCGAACCGCTCGGCGACTACTTCGCCCCGACCCGCGCCTGGCTCACCGCCGACTCGGTCGACGACAAGCTCATGCGCTGCATCGGACGGGTGTCGAAGCAGGTCGGCAAGGACCCCTTCCAGGTGGACCAGGGCTACTACGAGGGCCAGGAGGCATCGCTGATGCTCTTCCGGAAGAACAGCGCGTCCAACAAGGTCCAGGTACGCGTCCTCGACCCCGAATGCAAGAACCTCCGCAAACCCGCCCTCGGTACGTGGGACTGACCCCACTCCGATGACCTTGAAAGAGCCCGCCCCCGGCGGGCTCTTTCGCATTCCGGCCCCGGTGATGTCGCGGCGCGCCGCCAGGCCCTACCTTGATGGGTGAGCAGGCCACTTCGGCGTCCGGTGACCAGGCGGGAATCACAGCCGCCTAGGATCTGTTGACGCGACTGGCAACAGCGACGAAAGGCACAGAGCGTGAGCGACGTCCGTAATGTGATCATCATCGGTTCGGGGCCGGCCGGTTACACAGCGGCGATCTACTCCGCGCGTGCCGACCTACGCCCCCTGGTCTTCGAGGGCTCGGTGACCGCGGGCGGAGCACTCATGAACACCACCGACGTGGAGAACTTCCCCGGTTATCCCGACGGGATCATGGGCCCGGACCTGATGGACAACCTGCGCAAGCAGGCCGAGCGCTTCGGCGCCGAGCTGGTCGCCGACGATGTCGTCGAGGTCGACCTGGCCGCCGATCCGAAGGTCATCAAGACCGTCACGGACACGTACCACGCCAAGGCGGTCATCCTGGCCATGGGTTCGAGCTACCGCGAGCTGGGTCTGCCCAACGAGAAGCGGCTGTCCGGGCACGGTGTCTCATGGTGCGCCACCTGCGACGGGTTCTTCTTCCGCGACCAGGACATCGTGGTGGTCGGCGGCGGCGACTCGGCCATGGAGGAGGCGACCTTCCTCACCAGGTTCGCGCGTTCGGTGACGATCGTCCACCGGCGTTCGGAGCTCCGGGCCAGCAAGATCATGCAGGACCGCGCCTTCTCCAACGAGAAGATCCGCTTCCAGTGGGACTCCGAGGTCGAAGAGATCGTCGGCGACGACCGCGTCTCCGCCGTGCGAGTCCGCAACCTCAAGACCGGCGAGACCACCGAGCTCCCCGCGACCGGCGTGTTCGTGGCCATCGGCCACGACCCGCGCAACGAGCTCGTCAAGGGTCAGATCACGCTCGACGACGAGGGTTACATCAAGGTCCAGTCCCCGGGCACGGGCACCAATCTGCAGGGCGTCTTCGCCTGTGGCGATGTCGTCGACCACATCTACCGTCAAGCGATCACCGCCGCGGGCACCGGCTGCCAGGCGTCCCTCGACGCCGAGCGCTGGCTCACCCTTCAGGAAAGCTAAGGAGAGGTTCCATCATGGGCACCATCAAGAGCGTCACCGACGCGACCTTCGAGGCGGAAGTTCTCAAGAACGACAAGCTCGTGCTCGTGGACTTCTGGGCCGAATGGTGCGGGCCCTGCCGGCAGGTCGCGCCGATCCTCCAGGAGATCGCCAATGAGCAGGCCGACAAGCTGACGGTGGTCAAGCTCAACATCGACGAGAACCCGGCGGTTCCCCGCGATTACGGTGTACTCCAGATCCCCACACTGAACGTCTATAAGGACGGAGAGGTTGTGAAGCAGATAATCGGTGCCAAGCCGAAGGCCATGCTGCTTCGCGAGCTTGAGGGCATCCTCTAGAGCTCAACCCCACGGGGCTCTGGCAGTGCCCCCTGCGGCCAGGCACCGCGGCGCCTGCCGTACCACCGCTCTTCTGAGCGGCACCCACATAACCCGGCGGCTCCCTCGCCCGCAGCTCACCACTCCGGGCAAGGGAGCCGCCGCATGTGCGGGGGCTTGCGGGCTTTTCGGTCGGCTCGTTGTACCGATGCCGCCCACAGCGGCGCCTGAGAAGCTTCAGACGGGCCGCAGGGCGCGCTCTGGGCTCATGGACCCCAGCAGGCGCTCCAGTGCCACCTCGACGTCCTCACGCCACGAGACTGCGGTCTTCAGCTCCAGCCGGAGCCGCGGAAACCGCAGATGCGGACGAACCGTCTTGAACCCCACCGCCAGGAGGTAGTCGGCGGGCAGTACGCACCCCGGCTCCTCCCACTTCAGGTCACCGAACGCCTCGATGGCCTTGACCCCCCGCCGGGTCAGGTCCTTGGCCACCCCCTGGACCAGCATCCGCCCCAGCC
>NZ_POUA01000521.1 GCF_003236385.1 Spongiactinospora gelatinilytica | reverse complement strand
GTGCCGGGCGTACCGGGCGGCGCGCCGCGCACGGCCTGGTACGGCGGTTAACGCCCTCCGGTGGGCCGGCCCACGATATTTGGAAAGATTGGAGTTAGAACCGCTTAATGGTTGATTCATTGGCTTTTGTGAACGACGGTGAATTTGATGGGGATTAAGGGGGGTTCGTCGCGCCGCCACGCGCCGCCGCGCCCCTGTAGGCTAAAGATCATGAATGTTCGTGACATCCCGGTCCGCACCCTGTCGGACGCCTCCACCACGCTCGCCGAGCTCGCGGGCGACAAGGCCGTGCTCGTCGTCAACGTCGCCTCCAAGTGCGGCCTCACCCCGCAGTACGCCGGCCTGGTCGAGCTCCAGCAGCGCTACGGCGAGCGCGGCTTCACCGTCGTCGGCGTGCCGTGCAACCAGTTCGCGGGTCAGGAGCCGGGCAGCGCCGAGGAGATCCAGGAGTTCTGCTCGGCCACCTATGGGGTCGACTTCCCGCTGCTGGCCAAGTCCGAGGTGAACGGCGACGGCCGGCACCCCCTCTACACCGAGCTGACCGCCGTGCCCGACGCCGACGGGCAGGCGGGCGACATCCAGTGGAACTTCGAGAAGTTCCTCCTGGACCGCGAGGGCAATGTGGTCGGCCGCTTCCGCCCGCGTACCGAGCCCGCAGACCCGGCGATCACCGAGGCCATCGAGAAGGCCGTCGGCTGAGGCCGCCGCGCCGTACGGCGCGGCCCCTCCCGCCCGGCCTCACCTGCGGGGGCCGCAGCTCCCGCGGATGATCAGCTCGGTGGGCAGCCGGACGCCGCGCGTCCGGCGGCCCGCCGTACGCAGCACCAGTTCGGCGGCGCGATAGCCGATGTCCTGCGCGGGCGGGGCGATCACGGTGAGCGGCGGCGCGCACAGCTCGGCCCACGGCACGTCGTCGAACATGATCAGTGACACGTCGCGCGGCACCCGCAGATCCAGTTCCCGCGCGGCCAGCACGGCCGCCTCCCCGAGCACGTTGCCGCCCGCGATGACCCCCGTGAGGTCGGGCCGGTGCTGGAACAGCCCGGACGCGGCGGCGTAGGCCGAGTCGCGCGTCCCCCGGCCGAAGACGATCAGCTCCTCGTCGATCGCGATCCCCAGCGCCGTCAGCGTGTCGCGGAACGCCGCCGCGCGCTGCGGCTGCCCCACGCCGCCCAGATAGGCGATCCGCCGGTGGCCCAGCCCCACCAGGTACTCCACCGCGTTGCGCACGCCCGCGCGCTCGTCGGCGAGGACCGCGGGCACCGCGCTCAGCGCGTTGTCACGGCTGATGACCCTCCGGTCGGCGAAGACCACCGTCATTCCGGCCCGGATCGCCGGTCCCCAGGGCTCGGGGGCGCCGGACGGCACCGCGATGACGCGTTCCACGCCCTGTTCGAGCAGGACGCCGATCAGCTCCGCCTCGCTCTCCGCGTCGTCGCCGGTCGCGCCCAGAATGACCGGTTCGCCCGCGGCCCTCGCACAGGCCAGCACCCCGTCGGCGACCCGGCCGTGGAAGGAGTCGGTGATGTCGGGGACGAGCAGGCCGATCCCGCCCGTGCGGCGCTGGCGCAGGTTGCGCCCGAGCGCGCTGGGCCGGTAGTCGAGCTCCGCCGCGACGGCCAGCACCCGTTCCCTGGTCGGCTGGCTCGCCGATCCGCCGGAGAGCACCCGGGAGACGGTGGCCACCCCGACGCCTGCCGCCTCCGCCACGTCCTTGATGGTCGTCCGCGTCTTCATGGAAACGATTCCATCATGTATTCCAGGTCGAGGCCAGCCCGATTGATAACGAAACGGCTGGTGAGCTAGCAGGTCTTGACAGCGATGTCCGTTTCAGGTGAGATGCATGAAAACGTATCCACATCCGTGGTGATCCCTACGGAAAACCGGGCCGCACCCGCGCATGAAGGACTGTCATGGCATCCATCGTTCTGAGCAACGTCGACAAGATCTACGCCGGCGGCGTCAAGGCCGTGAACGGTCTCAATCTGGAGATCAAGGACGGCGAGTTCATGGTCCTCGTCGGCCCCTCCGGGTGCGGCAAGTCGACCGCGCTCCGGATGATCGCCGGCCTGGAGGACATCAGCGGGGGCGAGATCGCGATCGGCGAGAAGGTGGTCAACCACCTGCCCCCCAAGGACCGTGACATCGCCATGGTCTTCCAGAACTACGCGCTCTACCCGCACATGACGGTCGCGGAGAACCTCGCATTCGGCCTGAAGCTCCGCAAGATGCCCAAGCCCGAGATCCAGAAGCGGGTCAACCAGGCCGCCAAGATGCTCGGCCTGGAGCAGTACCTCAAGCGCAAGCCGGCCGCGCTGTCCGGTGGTCAGCGCCAGCGTGTCGCGATGGGCCGGGCCATCGTCCGTGAGCCGCAGGCGTTCCTGATGGACGAGCCGCTGTCCAACCTCGACGCCAAGCTGCGCGTCTCGATGCGCGCCTCGCTCAACCAGATGCACGAGCGCCTGGGCGTCACCACCGTCTACGTCACGCACGACCAGGTCGAGGCCATGACCCTCGGCGACCGGGTCTGCGTGCTGCGCGATGGCATCCTCCAGCAGGTAGACACTCCGCAGAACCTCTTCGACAACCCGGTCAACCTGTTCGTGGCCGGCTTCATGGGCTCGCCGTCGATGAACTTCGTGACCGCCGAGCTGGTCCAGGTGGACGGCGGCGCCGCCGCCGCGTTCGCCGGGTTCCGGCTGCCGGTGCCCGCCTCGACGTTCACCGAGAAGCCCGGCCTGGACCAGTACCTCGGCCGGAAGGTCATCCTGGGCATCCGCCCCTCCGACTTCGAGGACGCCGCCGCCGCCAACGGGCACACCGGCGCCGGGTGGGCGCGGCTGCCGGTCCGCGCGGAGGTCACCGAGGAGCTGGGCAGCGAGATCAACGTGCTGTTCCTGATCGACGCCCCGCCGGTCGAGCACAAGGACACCGTGGCCGCCAAGGACGCCGACGAGGACGGCGAGCCGATCCCGCTGGCGGGCGACAAGTCCCTGTGGACCGCCCGGGTCAACGCCCGCAGCCACGTACGTCCCGGCCAGCAGACCGAGCTGGTCGTGGACACCCACAACCTGCACTTCTTCGACCAGGGCTCCGGTCTGGCGATCGGCCACCCGGCCAACGTCGGACGCTGACCCGCACGGGTCACCGGGCCGCCTGGCGGGGCCCGGTGACCACCACCGGCCGCCGGCCGGGCTCAAGGCCCGGACGCCGGCCCGACAGACGCCCCTGGGCGCACGACCGAGAGGCCCTCGCTGTGACCCCCTCCCACGGTGAGGGCCTCTCGCATGCCCGGGAACCGCGGCCGGATCAGTGATCGACGCGGGCGGCGAGCCGGGCCGCCAGAGCGGGCGGGACCAGCCGGGCGCAGGCGGCGATCGCCTTGTAGCGCAGCGTCGGGATGCTGATCAGCTTGCCGAGGGCCAGGTCGCGCATCGCCGTACGTGCCACGCGGTCCGCGTCCAGCCAGAGATGGCCCGGGATGCCGGAGGTGTCCATCCCGACCCGCTGATGGAACTCCGTGCGCACGAAACCGGGGCAGAGCGCCATGACCCGCACCCCTGAGTCGGCCAGTTCGGCGCCGGCCGACGCGCTGAAGGTCGCCACCCACGCCTTGGTCGCGCTGTAGGTGCCGTTCGGGAAGAACCCCGCCACCGATCCGACGTTGATCACGCCGCCCCGCCCGCGGGAGCGCATCCACGGCACGGCGGCGAGCGTCAGGCGGAGCACCGCCTCGCAGTGCACCCGCAGCATCCGGGCCTCCTCGTCGGCGGAGACCTCGGTGAACGAGCCGTTGAGGGCGAAGCCCGCGTTGTTCACCAGCAGGTCGATCCCCTCGCGCAGCCGGTCCGCCACCCGGGCGAGGTCCTGTTCGCGGGCCAGGTCGGCGGGCAGCGCGCGGGCCGGCACACCGTACCGGAGGGCGAGCCCGGCCGCGGTCTCCTCCAGCCGTGCGGCGTCGCGTGACACCAGGACCAGAGAGAACCCGTCCGCCGCCAGGCGGCGGGCGAACGCGGCGCCGATGCCGGCGGTCGCGCCGGTGATCAAAGCGGTTGGCATGAATGCAGCGTAACGGTCCGTAGGCGGGGCCGCCCGCCGGTACGCGCCGGACCGGCAAACGGGGGATATAGCCAAGAAAAGGGCATAACTACCTCAATATCCTCGAAGCGGAGGTATCTCGCCCAATGGAAGGATCTCCCCGTGCCGAGGACCCCCGTACCCCACGAC
>NZ_POUA01000520.1 GCF_003236385.1 Spongiactinospora gelatinilytica | reverse complement strand
CGGAACAGCCGGAGCGCCCGGCCGAGGAGCGGGAGCACAGGAAGGGGCTCGGCAAGTCGGTCGTCGTCGTGTTCCCCGCGACGGGCGGGGACGACGACACGGTCGCGTTCGCGCGCATCCCGATGGACGAGACCGCCCCCATCCCGGCCGTCAACAACGACAAGCACATCAACCAGAAGGACCACGGCAAGGACACCTGAGCACACCGGTGCCCGAGGGGCCGCGGGTCAGGACTCCGCGGCCACCTCGGCACAGCGCCGGATGGCGGCCTGCCGCGCGTTGTACGGGGTGTTGGACTTGGCGGAGATCGCCATCCCCACCGCCTGCGGCCCGAGCCGGTCGGCGAAGGCCACCGCGGTCCGCTCGTCCCAGGGGTCGGGGTCGTAGCTGGTGTGGCAGAACGTCGTGTCGACGGGCGGGGGCTCCTGGCTCTGGCCGAGGACCTCGTCCACGAAGACGCCGTACAGGATGAACTCCGAGATGTGCATCTCGGCGGTGAACGCGTCCAGCCAGTGCCTGCCGGTCACCTCGGTGATCCGGCGCTGCATGGCCCGCACGATCGCCGGGTCCCAGGGGATCATCGGCCCCACGTAGTCGGGCAGCGGCGGCGGGGGCGGCGGCGGCAGGCCGAGCAGCCTGCGGGCCACCTGGTGCCAGATCACGTGCCGGGCCATCGACGCGTCCACGCCGTCGTCCTCCCGGTAGAGCACCACCTGCCCGTCGCGGACGAAGCGCTCGGCCGTGGTCGGGCGGACCAGCACCACGTCGGAGTCGGCGATCAGCACGACGTCGGCGTCCATCGTCGCGGTGGCGTGGATCTTGATGGCCTGCTGGGTGATCCAGCCGCGCACCGGCGGCCACGGACGCCGGGCGTTGACGTAGATCTCCGATGCGGGCAGCCGCAGGTAGCGGCCGGGGAGCGCGCGGGAACGGACGCTCACCCGGCAGCGCGGGCCCTGGAACCGGGAGAACAGCCGGAGGTCTCCGGGCGGCACGTAGACATGGTGGATCGTCTCGCCCTGGGTGTGGGTGAGGACGGACTCGTGCAGATCCGCGAAGAGCGGGAGGTCGGGCGGGTAGCTCGGGGTGACGACGGCCAGCTTCGGCATGGGTGGTCGCGTCTCCAGTCCTACGACGTCATGGGCTGTTTGCCTATCCATCATGGTGGTGCCTGAGCGCTGCGACCGGAGTACCGGAAAAGTTGCGTTTCGGTCACGTCGAAGATGTGGAAGAACCGCTGTTCGGAACGTAACATCCGACCGGTCCCGGTCCGATTGCTCTTAGGGGAGACTGTCTGTTCGGCTCCCGTCATCCGGAATGGGGAAGCGAATGGACTTTTGGGGGACGGTCCTCGTTCTGTTCCGGCGCTGGTATCTCTCGGTGCCCGCCTTCGTACTGGCCGTCGGGGCCGCCTTCGGCGTCTACAAAACGGTGCCGGTCACGCACGTCTCCTCCGCCATGCTCGTCCTCACCATTCCGACCAGCGGCGGCAGCCTGCCGAACAACCCGCAGTACCCCAACCCCAAGGTCAACCCGCTGCTCAACTTCGACCACGGGCTGAGCGTGTCGGCGTCGATCCTGATCGCGGCCCTCGGCACCCCCGAGGTGGCGGCCGAGCTGGGTTCGACGCCCGGGGGCACCACCTACCGCGCCTTCAACGGCAGCAGCAACCTGGAGTCGCTGGCCACCGGGCCGTTCGTGTTCATCGAGGCGGAGAGCGCCGATCCGGCCGCCGCCAAGGAGATGGTCCGCAAGGTGATCGCCCGCGCCCATGTCGAGCTGGCCGAACGGCAGCGGCGGCTGTCCGCGCCGGAGGCCACCTACATCGAGCTGAGCGAGAGCGTTCCGCCGACCACGCCGCTGGAGCAGGGCACCCGCAAGATGCGCGCGGTGGCGGCGGCGCTCGGGCTGGGCGTGATCTCGGCGCTGACCGTCACCTTCGCCGGGGAGAGCGTGGCCGGCCACCGCCGCGGGCGGCGGTCCCGCGCGCCGGTCGTACCGCCCGAGCCGGGGCCCGAGCCGGCGACGGCCGGCGAGCCCGGGGAGCCGGGGGAGCCCGGCGAACAGGGCACGGGGCTGGTGCGCGTCGGCGCGCCGCCGCCGGGGAGCTGATGTGACGACCCTCACGAGCGAGGCGGAGCCGCTGCCCAAGAAGGGCTTCGTGCGCGCCGACGGGGCGACGCTGGCCGTGGTGTTCTCCACCGTGCTGCTGGTGGTCCCGGCCCGGCTGGTCTTCGTCGGGCTGCCGCTGTCCATCACCCCGGCCAACCTGATCAGCCTGATCGCCGCGGCCTGCTGGTTCTTCGCGCACTTCACGCTGGTGCTGAGGATGGCCAAGGGTCGCACGCCGGTGCGCACCGGCCTGTTCGTGTACGGCTCGGCCATGGTCGCCACGTACGGCTTCGCGACCTACCGCTACCTGCCGCCCGACGAGCTGGGCCTGGCCGATCACGCGTTCATCCTGATCATCGCCAACCTCGGCCTGGCCCTGCTGGTCTGCGACGGCGTGCGCGGCGCGGACCGGCTGGACTTCCTGCTCAAGTGCATGGTGGTGGCCGGGGCGTTCATCTCCGTGATCGGCGCGTTCCAATACCTGTTCAACATCGACCTCACCCGCTTCCTGGAGCTGCCCGGCCTGCGCTACACCTCCGAGGAGGCGTTCGTCATCGAACGCTCGGGCGGCCGGCGCGTCGGCGCGACGATGGGGCACCCCATCGAGTTCGGGGTGGCCTGCTCGATGCTGCTGCCGATCGCGGTCCACTACGGGAACAAGGCCAGGATGCGCGCCGAGCCGTCGCTGCGCTGGTGGGCGTGCGCGGTGCTGATCGGCCTCGGGCTGATGTTCTCCGTCTCCCGCTCGGCGGTGCTGGGCCTCGGCTGCGTCGCCGTGGTCCTGCTGATCGGCTGGCCGGCCAGGCGACGGCTGATCGCCCTGGGGGTCACCCTCGGCTTCCTGGTGGTGATCAGGTTCGCCGTACCGGGGCTGCTCGGCACCTTCATCGGCCTGTTCAGCAACCTCGGCAACGACGACAGCATCCGCTACCGCACCCACGACTACGACGTGGCGGCGGCCGAGATCGCCAAGCATCCGTGGCTCGGCCGCGGGGTGGCGACCTGGTACGCGCCCAAGCACCAGGTCTTCGACAACCAGTACATCCTCAACCTGGTGGAGACCGGCTTCATCGGCACCGCCGCGTTCGTGGCGATGTTCGTCGTGGCGATCTACGCGGCGCTGCGCGCCCGCCACCTGAGCACCGACCCCGGCACCCGCGACCTCGGGCTCACCCTGGCCGCGTGCCTGACCGCGCCGCTGATCGGGTCGGCCACCTTCGACCTGCTGGCGTTCGCGACGGTGACCGGCCTCGGCTTCCTGATCATCGGGGCGTGCGGGGCGCTGCACCGCAACGCCCTCGCCGAGGCGGTGTCAGTTCAGGGGCCGGTTCAGGGGCCGTCGCAGGCCAGCGGGCCGACCGTGCCGGTGATCCGGTAGTCCTCGTCGATCCGCACCAGCGTGTTGTCCGCCCACACGGTGTCGCGGCAGTCGGCGACCACCGGGCCGTAGACCCACGACTTGTCCACCAGCTTGTTGTCCCGTACGACCTGGCGGCCCGCCACGTTGCGCACCTGGATGCTGTAGGTCCCGCCCATCACCAGGTTGTCGGTGACCGTGACGTTCTCCTGCCCCTCGTCCACCAGGAAGATCGGCGCGGTGGCGTCCTTGGCGAACCGCTGGTCGATGGTGTTGTGGTGGAAGATCAGGTTCTTGCCGGTCTTGTAGGACTGGATGCCGTCGGAGTGGTCGCCGGGGTTGGAGCACAGCTTGATGTAGGAGTCGCGGATGTCGATGTCGTCGCCCGAGGCCCGGAACCCGTCGGAGTGGTTCCGGATGTTGACCCGCGTGGCCTTGTACTTCGCCGGGCCGACCCCCGGGGCCTGGTTGCAGCCGCTGGCCGGGCCCACGGTGGAGTCGGAGATCGTGAAGGACGAGAACTTCATGTTGTACTCGCCCCAAACCTGACCGTCGATCAGGCTGTTCTTGATCGTGACGTTGTCCGCGCCGATCACCAGCTCGCCCTTGACGTGTACGCCGTCCAGCACCGCGCCCGGCGTGTCCACCAGGTGGGCCAGGCCGTCGATGTTCAGCTCCACCTCGGTCAGCTTGCGGCCGGGCGGCAGCCCGGTGCACTTCGGTGTCGGATGGCCCTGGCAGACCGGGGAGGGCGTGGG
>NZ_POUA01000051.1 GCF_003236385.1 Spongiactinospora gelatinilytica | reverse complement strand
GGTCGTCTTGACCCTCACCCTCGACTAGTGGTTCACGGTCCTTTGCGTGAAGTATCACATGATCTACCAAAGGTGAACAAGATCTACCAAGCTAGTGTTCTAAGGCTAATAATCGGGATTAGTGTCTTTGGTAACTGTGTGTAGCTATATGGCCACGCGCGCATATGCGGGGTACTTTGGGGATCTTCGGTAGCAGAGCGCACGTCGAACGTGAGGTTGCTTCGTGGCACTAGACGCCTCTCCGGCCTTTCCCAGGTCAGTCGCGCGAACCCACGCCCTGGTGCGGCCGGCGCTGCACGAGGCGGTACGCACTCTGCACCCGTGGCAGGCGGAGATCGCCTCCTATGCCTTCGGCTGGTCGGGCGAGGCGGAAGGACGGAGCGGATCGGGTGGGAAGGGGCTGCGGCCCGCGCTCGTGGTGCTGTGCGCGGAGGGCGTCGGCGTGCCCGCGGCCACGGCCGTCCCCGCGGCGGTGGCCGTCGAGCTGGTGCACGCCTTCTCGCTGATCCACGACGACATCATCGACGGCGACGAGCGCAGGCGGCACCGCGAGACGGTGTGGAAGGTGTACGGCGTCGGCCCCGCGCTGCTGGTGGGGGACGGCCTGCTGGCGCTGGCGATGCGGACCCTCGCGATGGCCCCCGGGTCCGAGCGGGCCACCCGCCACCTGTCCGCCGCGCTCATGGAGATCGTCCACGGGCAGGCCGACGACGTGCTGTTCGAGGAGCGCGCCTGGACCGGCGGGGAGGCGGTCAGCGTCGAGGAGTACGCCCGGATGGCGGGCAGCAAGTCCGGCGCCCTGTTCGCGTGCGCCGCGGCCCTGGGCGCGGTGCTCGGCGGCGTGCGGCCCGCCGTGGTGGAGCGGCTGACCGCGATGGGCCGGCATCTGGGCATCGCGCTGCAGATCGTGGACGACCTGCTCGGCATCTGGGGCGAGCAGGAGGTGCTGGGCAAGCCGGTGCTCAGCGACCTGCGGCGGCGTAAGAAGACCTTGCCGGTCGTGGCGGCGCTGACCGCGCCGGGCGTGCCCGCACGGCGGCTCGCGGGCCTGTTGGACGACGCGCCGCGCGAGGGCGGTCAGGAAGCGCTGCGCGCCGCGGCGCGCCTGATCGAGGAGGCGGGCGGCAGGAGGCTGGCGGAACGGCAGGCCGACGAGCACGTCAGGGCCGCGCTGCGGATCGCGGGCGAGGTGCTGGACCCCTCCGTGGCGGCCGACCTACGGGCATACGCCGCGTACTTGATACGTCGCGATAGGTAGCGCAGCGTACAGGATTTCGGACATTTCACCTATCATCGTCACTATGAGTAAATGTGGCAGTTTCTCCGGCGAGAAGCGTTTCCGCAGATCAGACTGAACTTCTCAAGTTTTGTACGGATCCATGTGGTCATGGTTTATGATCCATCACTTATTGCGGCATTAGCCGGCGCCCGCAGCCTTATGAGGGGGGAGTGCGAGTGGGGCACGACACGCGAACGGACGACTGCCACCTGCCCGGATCACATGGAGAGCACGTGCTGCAGTCCTTGTTCGCCACCGGGGAACGGGCCGAGAACTTCTACCGCCGCCAGTTCACCGAGCGCCTGACGCACGAGATGCGGGAGTTCATCGCCCGCCAGGAGATGGCCTTCGTCGGCACCTCCGACGCGGCCGGCAACTGCGACACCACCTTCCGATCGGGCCCGGCCGGCTTCGTGCGGGTGCTCGACGACAGCACGCTCGTCTACCCCGAGTTCCGCGGCAACGGAGTGCTGGCCAGCCTCGGCAACATCCTGGAGAACCCGCACATCAGCCTGCTTTTCATGGACTTCTTCGACGACCTCGCCGGCCTGCACGTGAACGGCAGGGCCACCATCACCACCGCGCTGGACGCCGCCCGCCGCTACGGCCTCGCCGACGACGACCGCACCTCGCCGGGCCGCCGCGTCGAACGCTGGGTCAAGGTGGACGTGGAGGAGGCCTACATCCACTGCTCCAAACACATCCCCCGGCTGGCCAGGAAGGACCGCAAGGACGGCCCCCGGCCCGCGGCGGGCGACCACTTCGGAGTGGCGAGGGCGCGCGCCGGGGCGTCGCCGCGCGACGGAAACGGGCCGCACTGACGCCATGGCCATCGACACCGCCCTGATCCGCCGTAGCTGGTCCCTGGTCGAACCGCGCTCGGGCAAGGTCGCCGCCGACTTCTACGCCCTGCTGTTCTCCCGCTTTCCGCAGGTCAGGGGCATGTTCCCGGCTGCGATGGACCTTCAGCGCGATCGTCTGCTGCACGCGCTCACCCGTGTGGTGCTGAGCCTCGGCGAGATCGAGGGGCTGAGCACCTACCTGGGGCAACTCGGCCGCGATCATCGCAAGTACGGTGTGGTGCCCGAGCACTATCCGATGCTCGGCGCCTGCCTGATCACCGCCATGCGGGTGAACGCGCAAGGGGCGTGGCTGCCCGCCTACGACCAGGCGTGGGCGGCGGCCTACGACCTCATCGCCCGGGTGATGAGCGAGGCGGCGGAGCGGGACTCGCACGCGTCCCCGCCGTACTGGACGGCGACCGTGGTCGGGCACGAGCTGCGCTCCCACGACCTCGCGGTGATCGTGCTGCGGCCGAGCCACCCGTACCTCTTCCAGGCCGGGCAGTACACCACCGTGCAGACCAGGCAGTGGCCCAGGGTGTGGCGGCCCTACTCGATCGCGAACCCGCCCCGCGAGGACAACCTGATCTCCCTGCACGTGCGGGTGGTCCCCGGCGGCTGGGTCAGCACCGCGCTCGCCCACCGCACCGCCGTGGGCGACACGGTGTTCCTCGGACCGCCGCGCGGCTCGATGGTGCTCAGCCGGTCCACCGCCTCCCACCTGGTCTTCATCGCGGGCGGCACCGGCCTCGCGCCGTTCAAGGCGATCATCGAGGAGACCGCGTGGATGCACGAGCGGCCCTCGGTGGACCTCTTCCACGGCGTACGGCTGCGCAGCCAGGCGTACGACCTGCCCGACCTGCTGCGGCTGCGCGAGCAGCACGGCCGGATGAGGTTCGTGCTCGCGGTCTCCGACGATCCGGCCCACCCGCCGAGGGAGAGCGTCGCCGACACCGTCGCCAGGCACCGCCTCCCGGCCGACAGCGAGGTCTTCATCTGTGGTTCCCCCGGTATGGTCCAGGCGTGCACCGCGCGGCTGCTGCGCATGGGCGTATCGGGGCATAACGTGCATATGGAAGCCGTGGACCAGAGCGGGCTCGCGCTGCCCTGGGCCGCGCCGTCGGTCGGCCGCTAACGCACAGGTGCAGTTAACCCTCTGGTAACCGGCGCTTTCTAATCTGCATGGCCATGAGCTGGAAGCGTAAGGTCAACGCGACCCTGGAAGGGATCACCGGTTACAACCTCACGAGGGCCGAGCGCCTGGCGCGCAAGCCGCCGCCCGCCCCGCGGGTTCCCCGGTCGGCCCTGCTGCCGCCGCGGATGGCCGGCGACGAGGTGCGCGGACCGGCCGACGCCGCCGACCGGCTGATCCCCGACCCGGTGTTCGTGCTCTCCGCGGTCAGGTCCGGCTCGACCTTGCTGCGCGTCATGCTGAACAGCCACTCCCAGATCCACGCGCCGCACGAGATGCATGTGCGGCGGATCACCGTCAACCTCCCCACCGAGCCGGTCCAGCAGGCCATGCGCGCGCTCGGGCACACCCACAGCGACGTGGAGCACCTGGTCTGGGACCGCATGTTGCACCGCGAGCTGGCCAAGAGCGGCAAGCGCATCCTGGTGGAGAAGACGCCGAGCAACGTGTTCGCCTACCGGCGGCTGGCCGCCGCCTGGCCCGAGGCGAAGTTCATCTTCCTGCTGCGCCACCCGCTGTCCATCGCCACCTCTTGGCACGAGGCCGACCCGGAGGCCCGGCCGATGCCCGAGGCCGTCCGGCACACCTACCAGTACATGAAGTACCTGGAGGAGGCCATGGGCGAACTCCCCGGCCTGCGCCTGACCTACGAGCAGCTGACCGGCGACCCCGCGACCCACACCAGGCGCATCTGCGCCTTCCTCGGGGTGGAGTGGGAGCAGGGCATGCTGCACTACGGCGACCACACGCACGGTGACTTCGTCAAGGGCATCGGCGACTGGCGGGACAAGATCCGCAGCGGGACCGTGCAGCCGGGCCGCCCGCTGCCCGCCGAGGACGAGATCCCGCCCGAACTGATCGATGTGTGCCGGAGCTGGGGGTATCTTTCCGCGTAGCAGAAAATCGGGGTTACCCAGGCAACGCTCAGGATCCGTTGTTAACCTCCCCGTTCATGAATTGGAAGCGCAAGGTCAACGAAACCGTCGGTGGACTGACCGGTTTCCGCTTCAGCCGCGTCCAGGGCACGGCCGCGGCCGCCGCTGAGCACGCGGCGGCGACCCTGCCCGCACGGCCCGCCACCGCGGCGGACGAGCTCGTGCGCCCGCCCGCCGATCCCGAGCACGACCGCCTGGTCGCGCCGGTGTTCGTGCTGTCGCCGGTCCGGTCGGGATCGACGCTGCTGCGGGTGATCCTGAACGCGCACACCCGGATCCACGCCCCGCACGAGCTGCACGTGCGGCGGCTGACCGTGGGGTTCGGCACCTCGCTCGCGGAGAAGGCCATGGACGCCCTCGGGCACAACCAGGCCGACCTGGAGCACCTGCTCTGGGACCGGCTGCTGCACCGGGAGCTGGTGCGCTCGGGCAAGAGCGTCATCGTGGACAAGACCCCGGCCAACGCCTTCGCCTACAAGCGGCTGCGCACCTGCTGGCCCGGCGCCCGGTTCATCTTCCTGCTGCGCCACCCGGTGTCCATCGCCACCTCCTGGCACGAGGCCGCCCCCGACCGGCGGGACATGGACGCCGCGAGTGCCGACGCACTGCGCTACATGAAGGCGGTGCAGCGCGCCCGCACCGCGCTGACCGGCCTGACCGTGCGCTATGAGGACCTGACCGAGGACCCCGCGCGGGAGACCCGGCGCATCTGCGAGTTCCTGGACGTCGAATGGGAGGCCGGGATGCTCGAATACGGTGGGGAGACCCGGTTCGTCAAGGGCCTCGGCGACTGGAAGGACAAGATTCGCTCGGGCGCCGTGCAACCCGGGCGGGAGCTTCCCCGGCCGGAGGACGTCCCCGCCGCGCTGAAGGAGATCTGCCTCGCCTGGGGTTACGCCGCATGACCGAGCGCATGACCGAGGGGGACGAGCAGCCCGCCCCGCACGCCGAGGTGGAGCAGGTCTGGCCCGAGGACGGCGAGATCCGCGTGCTGGGCCGCCTGCACGGACTGACCGCCGCCGCCCCGCAGCGGGGCTGGCTGGTGCAGTGCGCGCTGCGCGGGCCGCGCGGCCTGAGCCTGGAACACCCGGCGTCGGTCTCGGGGGAGGCGTTCGAGGCCGTCGTGCCCATCGCCGCCCTGGCCCCGCCCGAGGCCCCCGGCAAGGGCGTCTGGGACCTCTACCTCGTCCATCACCTCGTCCACGGCGGCGAACGGCTGCGCGTGGGACGCCGGCTGGACGACATCCGCGCCAAGAACACGATCATGATCTACCCCGCGCAGACCTTCCCCGCGGACGGCGGGCGGGTCGACGTGCGCCCCCGCTACACGGTGCACGAGAACCTGTCGGTCGACTACCAGCGGGTGACGGAGACCACATGAAGATCCGATACCTGCTGCTGCACGCCTACGGGATGGGCGGCACCATCCGCACGGTGATCACCCAGGCCAACGCGATGGCCGCGGCCGGGCACGACGTCGAGGTGGTCAGCGTCGTGCGGCGGCGCGAGGAGCCCCAGTTCGCCATCGACCCGCGGGTCCGGCTGGCGGCCCTGGTCGACCAGCGCGCGGGGGTGCGGGAGCCGAGCCTGGCCGCCCGGCTCGCGCGCAGGCTCCGTGGCGGGGCCGTGCCGAGGGGCGAGTTCGCCGCCCACTATTTCACCCCGGCCGTCGAACGTGCGGTCGCGTCCTATATCGCCGGGCTCACCGACGGTGTGCTGGTCACCACCCGCCCGGCGCTCAACCTGCTGTCGGCCAGGCACGCGGGCCGCGGCGTGGTACGGGTCGCCCAGGAGCACATGAACCTCTCCACCCACCGGCCCGCCGTACGGGACGCGGTGCTGCGCAACTACGCGAAGTTCGACGCGGTCGTGGTGCTCACCGAAGGCGACCGCAGGGAGTACCAGGAGGCCATCCCCGGCGCGCGGGTGGAGCGCATCCCCAACTCGGTGCACTCCCTGGAGCAGCCCTTCTCCGACCAGAGCGGCAAGATCGTGCTGGCCGCCGGCCGGCTGTACCCGCAGAAGGGCTTCGACATGCTGCTGCCCGCCTGGGCCGAGGTCGTGCGCGACCACCCGGACTGGCAGTTGCGGATCTACGGCACCGGCCCGCGCAAGGACCGGCTGCGCGGCCAGATCGAGCAGCTCCGGCTCTACAACCACGCCTTCCTGATGGGCCGCTCGGAGCACTTCCACGACGAGCTGACCAAGGCGTCGGTGTTCGTGCTCAGCTCCCGGTTCGAGGGGCTGCCGATGGTGATGATCGAGGCCATGTCGCACGCGCTGCCGATCGTCAGCTTCGACTGCCCGACCGGCCCCGCCGACGTCATCACCCACGGCGAGGAGGGCCTGCTGGTGCCGCCCAAGGACGTGCCCGGCCTGGCCGCGGCGCTGAAGACGGTGATCGGCGACCGGGAGCTGCGCGAGCGGATGGGCGCGCGCGCCGCCAAGACGGTCGCGGCTTACGCCCCGGCCTCGGTCATGCCACGCTGGGAGGCGTTGTTCTCCGAGCTGAGCGCGGCGCGATCCGGGCGGTGACCGCCGCGCCCCGGCCGTCACGGGGGTAGGTGCGCATGCTGACCGGCATCGACGTTTCCGACTGGCAGAACGCGGTGGACTGGGCCGCGCACACGCGGGCGGGGGTCGCCTTCGCGTTCGCCCGGGCGAGCGAGGGCGTCGCCGTCACCGACAGGCGGTTCGCGGTCGATTGGGCGGCGATGCGCGAGCACGGCCTGGTGCGCGGGGCCTACCACGTCGCCCGGCCCGATGCCGATCCGGCGGCCCAGGCCGGTCACTTCCTCGGCGTCGTGGCGGCGGCCGGCGGAGCGGCGCGGGGCGACCTGCTCGCCCTCGTCCTGGACCGCGCCGGCGGCGTCGAGCCCGCCGGGGTGTCCGCCTTCGCCCTGGAGTGGTGCCGCGCGGTGGAACGCGAGTGCGGCGTGCGTCCCTTCGTCCACACCCACGCCGCCTTCGCCAAGGAGGGCAACTGCGCCGGGCTCGGCGGCCACCCGCTGTGGATCTCCTCGCCCGGCAGGCCGCCGGGCGATCCGGAGGTCCCCGCGCCCTGGCGGGAGTGGCGGATCCACCAGTACGCGCACAGCCCGGTGGACCTGAACGTGTTCGCCGGTACCACGGACGACCTGACCTCGCTGGGTCTTCGCCACCGGTAACATGCGGTGTACTCAGTCGTCTCGAAGCGATCTAGGAGAAACCGTGTCTGCCGTGGCGCACCTTCGCATCACCCTCGCCGGAGCCGAGCGTGCGGTGGCGGCGGGCACGACGTACGGCGAGGCGCTCTCGGCCGACGGGACGACGGTCATCGCCGCCCGCGCCGACGGCGAGCTGAAGGACCTCGCCGCCGAGGTCGGCGACGGCGAGACCGTCGAGCCGGTGGAGATCGGCAGCGACGACGGCAGGGCGATCCTGCGGCACTCCGCGGCGCACGTCATGGCCCAGGCCGTGCAAGACCTGTTCCCCCACGCCAGGCTGGGCATCGGCCCGCCGGTGGAAAACGGGTTCTACTACGACTTCGACGTCGAGCAGCCGTTCACCCCCGACGACCTCAAGCGCATCGAGAAACGGATGCGCGAGATCGTCAAGCAGGGCCAGGCGTTCTCCCGGCGGCCGGTGACCGACGGCGACGCGCGCGAGGAGCTGGCCGCCGAGCCGTACAAGCTGGAGCTCATCGGGCTCAAGGGCGGCGCGGCCGACGCGGGCGAGGGCGCGAGCGTGGAGGTCGGCGCGGGCGAGCTGACGATCTACGACAACCTCGACCCGAAGACCGGCGAGCGCCGCTGGCGCGACCTGTGCCGCGGCCCGCACCTGCCGACCACCCGGGTCATCCCCGCCTTCAAGCTGATGCGCACGGGCGGCGCCTACTGGCGCGGCAGCGAGAAGAACCCGCAGCTCCAGCGCGTCTACGGCACCGCCTGGGAGTCCCGCGAGGCGCAGGACGCCTACCTCACCATGCTGGCCGAGGCCGAAAAGCGCGACCACCGCAAGCTGGGCACCGAGCTCGACCTGTTCAGCTTCCCCGCCGAGATCGGCGGCGGCCTGGCCGTGTGGCACCCCAAGGGCGGCCGGGTGCGGCGGGTGATGGAGGAATACTCCAGGGTGCGGCACGAGGAGGCGGGTTACGAGTTCGTGGTCACCCCGCACCTCACCAAGTCCTCGCTGTTCGAGACCTCCGGCCACCTGGAGTGGTACGCCGACGGGATGTACCCGCCCATGGAGATGGAGGGCGCGAAGTACTACCCCAAGCCGATGAACTGCCCGTTCCACATCACGATCTTCAAGGCCCGCGGGCGGTCCTACCGCGAGCTGCCGCTGCGGATGTTCGAGCTGGGCACCGTCTACCGCTTCGAGAAGTCCGGCGTGCTGCACGGCCTGACCAGGGCGCGCGGCTTCACCCAGGACGACGCGCACATCTTCGTCACCCCCGACCAGCTCGCCGACGAGCTGGCCTCGCTGTTGCAGTTCGTCATCGACCTGCTGCGCGACTACGGCCTGACCGAGTTCGAGGCGGAGCTGGCCACCCGGCCGGAGAAGTTCGTCGGCGACCCCGCCGAGTGGGACGAGGCGACCGCCGCGCTACGGCACGCGCTGGACAAGTCCGGCGTGCCGTACATCGTGGCGGAGGGCGAGGGCGCGTTCTACGCGCCCAAGATCGACGTCCACATCCGCGACGCCATCGGCCGCCGCTGGCAACTGTCCACCCTCCAGGTCGACTTCCAGCTCCCGCAGCGCTTCGACATGGAATACCAGGCCGCCGACGGCACCCGCAGGCGGCCCTACATGATCCACCGGGCGCTGTTCGGGTCGGTGGAGCGGTTCTTCGCGATCCTGCTGGAGCACTACGCGGGCGCGATGCCGCCGTGGCTGGCCCCCGTCCAGGTCGTCGGCATCCCCATCGCCGACGCCCACGTCCCGCACCTCAAGGCGGTCGCCGAGCAGCTCGCGGCCCGGGGCATCAGGGTCGAGGTCGACGAGGGCGACGAGCGCATGCAGAAGAAGATCCGCAACGCCCAGAAGGCCAAGGTCCCGTTCATGTTGCTGGCCGGTGACGACGACACCGCCGCGGGCGCGGTGTCCTTCCGCTATCGCAGCGGCGAGCAGAAGAACGGCGTGCCCGTGGACGAGGCGATCGAGGAGATCACCGACGCTGTGGCCCGGCGCGTCCAGGTCTGACACCCTCGCGACCCGAGCCCGCGCCGGCACGCCCTATGCTGCTTGGCATGCACGACAGCGACCCGATCGAACAGGCGGGCGCGGGCGCCCCGGACGCCTTCCAGCGGCTGTGGACTCCACACCGCATGGCCTACATCAAGGGCGAGGGCAAACCCGCGGGCACCGGGCCCGGCGACGGCTGCCCGTTCTGCGAGATCCCCAAGCTGGACGACGCCGAGGGGCTCATCATCGCCCGCGGCGGGTCGGTGTTCGCGGTGCTCAACCTCTATCCGTACAACTCCGGTCACCTGATGGTCTGCCCCTACCGGCATGTCTCCGACTACGCCGACCTCGATGACCAGGAGACCGCCGAACTGGCCGGCTTCACCAAGAACGCGCTGGTCGCGCTGCGCCGGGCGAGCGGCGCGCAGGGCTTCAACGTGGGAATGAACCTCGGCGGCGTGGCCGGCGCGGGGATCGCCGCCCACCTGCACCAGCACGTGGTGCCCCGCTGGGGCGGCGACACCAACTTCATGCCGGTCGTCGGGCACACCAGGGTGCTGCCGCAACTCCTGGCCGACACGCGCGACATGCTGGCCCGGGCCTGGCCCACCGGCGACGAGGGGGCCTGAGGCCCCCGAGGCACCCCTGACCGTCAGGGCCCGGCGACGGTACGGCGTGATGGCCGCCGGGAGCGCGACCCCGGTGGCGGGACGGCCTTACGGCCGCCCCGGAGCGCGACCCCCGGCGGCTGGGCGTCCGAAGGGCCGCCCGGTCTTCCGGGGGCCCGGCGGGGACGGGTGCTAGGCCGGTTTGGGGGTGACGGGCGGCGCGGCCGGAAGCAGCGGGCCGGGGGCCTCCCTGCCGCCCGAGGGCAGCGCGGCCACCCCGGCGGCGATCACCAGTGGCACGGCCAGCGCCAGGGCCATCGACAGCACCGCCGCCCCCGAGTCGTTGACCAGCATGCCCACCACGCCGCTGACCAGCGTGCCCACCAGTCCGGCGCGCAGCGCGGGGGAGTGCTCGAAAGCGGCCGGCACCACGCCCGCGCTGGCCTGCCCCGGGTGACGGACCGCGTACACCAGGAAGACCGCGGCGGCGATCAGGATCGGCATCAGAATCGGGTTGGCCATGGTGCCGATCATCGCGGCCAGCTTGCGCAGGATCACCTCGATCGCCTCGCCGGTCAGCACCTGGCCGACGAACCTGCCGAGGTGCGTCTGCGACGCGGGCGGGCGCAGGTAGTCCAGGAACGCGATGGCCATCACCACGACCCCGCCGATGACGCAGAACACCGCCAGCTTGACCAGCGAGACCCGGCGGCCGGCGATCATGAGCGCGGTCACCGCGATGCCCGGGATGAACGCGATCACCCCGCCGAAGTCGCTGCCGATGCCCGGCCAGCCGCCCAGGATCATCGCGATGCCGCCGAGCACCGCCACCGTCGCCACGGCCGCCGTCCGCCGGCCGCGCTCAAGCAGCCGGTGCGCCACCACGGTCGAGGTCAGCAGCACACCGGTGGCCAGCAGCGCGAACGGGATGTTGCCCAGGCCGTAGTAGCGCGAGCCGACCACGGCGGTGTAGCCCATCACGCTGTTGAGCTGCAGGGTGGTGCCGGTGAGCAGGTCGGCGGCCAGGGCACAGCCGGTGATCCCGGCCACCACCGCGAGCGGGCCGAGCGGGCTGCGCCGCCACGGGCCGGCCAGCGCGACAGCGGCGATCAGCGCGGCGATGGCGACGATCACGCCGACGTGCGCCGGCAGCGGGCTGCTCGCCGCCGACCAGGGAACGAGGTTCACCAGCAGGCTGGCCACCGGCACCGAGGACAGCGCGACCGCCGCGGTGCGGACCCGGCCGAGCGCCTTCCTGCGCCGCATCAGCACGAACGCCGCCAGGTAGAACGCCACCTGCAACACGGCCAGGCCGAAGAAGAAGCCGGTCAGCATGTTCCTGATGGTCTGCCCGGCCGCGTCGTCGTCCTCGAAGGCGCCGGCGGCCTGCTGGACCGGCCCGGTGTCGTCCTGGCCGGGCGCCCAGGGGGTGCCCACCACGTTGGGCGGCGCGGCGACGCCCGCGGCGTGCAGCAGGGTGGCGGTGATGTCGGGGATGATCGTGACGTCGTCGAGCCGGGTGGAGGTCGTGCCCAGGGTGTGGCCCGCGGCCCCGGGTGCGCGCAGCATGGCGGCGCGCAGGTGGGGTACCGAGCCGTGGTCGGACAGGCCCGCCACCAGCACGGTGGCGCCCGGCGGCAGCGCGGCCAGCACGGCCCCGGCCTTGGCGTCGGCGGCCCGCACCGCGGCGGCGCGCGCCTCGGGCGCGACGGGCTCCGCCTCACGCGGGATGTAGCCGCCCGCCATGTACGGCCGGGCGATGTCGTCGATGTCGGCGGCCACCACGGGACACCCGCCCAGCGAGGCGGCGGTGAGCCCGTCGGCCGACGGCAGGTAGACGTCCACCGCGCCGGAGCGGTCGGCGAGGGCCAGCGCCCCGCCGGGGCCGATCGCGGCGGTACACCGCCCGGCCGCCCGCAGTGCCTCGCCCAGCGCGCCCGCGTGCCGCTGCCGGGCGACGGCGTGCAGGTAGCCGTAATCGGGGATGACCGCGCCCGCGCCGCGCCGCTCGGGCACCGGCGGCAGCCCGCACCGGTAGCCGACCGCCGAGCGGATGCCCGCCGAAACCGTCAGCCACCCGTCGTAGGGGCAGGTGACCGGGCCGACCGTGCGGATCGACAGCGATCCGAGCGCGCTTTCGGCGGCCACCTTCCAGAGATTCGGCGTCTCCCGCGCGCTCAGGTCGCTCCAGCGCAGCCCCGGAACCCCGAGCAACGCCACGACCCCCTGCGCCCCTCCGGCGGCGCTCTGGGCGCCGGTGACACCCGCATCGGTGGCCTCCGTGCCGGTGGCCGCCCATGCGGGAGCGGCCGTGCCCAAGACGAGCGACGCCAACAACGCGAGCAGTGTCCGCCTCACCAGAACCTCCCCCTTGCCGCACAACATTCTGCCGGGTCTGATCCGCGGCACTGTACGCTGACGGGCACGGTAGGGGAGGCTGAGGCCGCGCGTCCAGGATTCACCGGATTCTGTGGAAAACCCCGGCCCCGCAATAGTTTATCGGTGGCCCAGTGGTGGCTCAGACCTTGATCCGGGCGGCCTCGGACTCGTTGTGCAGCCGGTCCAGCGCGGTGACCAGGTAGGTGCCGGGCGTCTTGGCCGCGATGGCGTTGCCGTCGGAGACGACCGCCACGAGGTTGGTCGCGTCGGCCGTGGCACAGCGGCCCGGTTCGCCGGCCACCCGGTAGACCGCGTACGCCCTGGCCCCCTGCGACGGCTTCCAGGTCAGCTCACCGCCGGAGACGCGCAGATCGGCCGGCGCGGGCGGGGCCTCCCCGCCGCGGTCCTTGATCAGCGGAAGCAGCGCCGGGCGCGTATAGTGCTCTGAGCCCAGCCGGCCGAACACCCCGAGCGGGTCGGCCAGCAGTGACTTGGCGCTGAAGTAGACATCGCCGCGGATCTGCTTGTGCGCGCGGCCGAGCGTCAGGTGCGCGGGAAGTTCGCCCGGCTTGCGCCAGGCCCCCGTGGTGCCGACCTGGTAGAGCGCCTGCCCGATGTAAAGGTGGACGCCGGTGCCCTTGACCTCCTCGGCCCACCACGGGGCGAGCGCCGAGTAGTCGGCGTTGGCCTGCCCGCGCGGCCAGTAGAGCTGCGGGATGATGTAGTCGACCGTGCCGTTCTTGATCCAGTGGCGGGAGTCGGCGAAGATCTGGTCGTAGGCCGACATGCCGCTGGTGCGCGACCCCGAGGCGTCCTGGGCCTTGTTGCGCCAGATGCCGAACGGGCTGATCCCGAACTTCACCTCGGGCCGCGCCTCGTGCACGGCGGCATCGACCTCGGCGACCAGCTTGTTGACGTTGTCCCGCCGCCAGGCGGCCAGGCTCTTGCCCTTGCCGTACTTCCGGAACGCCGCCTCGTCGGCGAACCTCGTGCCCCGCCCCGGGTAGGGGTAGAAGTAGTCGTCGAAGTGCACGCCGTCCACGTCGTAGCGGGTGGTGACGTCGGTCACGACCTTCACCACGTGCTCGCGGACCTTAGGCAGCCCGGGGTTGTAGTAGAGCCGGCCCTCGTGCCTGACCACCCAGTCGGGGTGTCGCCTGGCCGGGTGCGCGGCGGGCGGCCTGCCGCCCTTGTCGTCGGCCGCCCGGTAGGGGTTGAACCACGCATGGAACTCCAGGCCGCGCTTGTGCGCCTCGGAGATCAGGAAGGGCAGCGGGTCCCAGCCCGGGTCCTTGCCGGGGGTGCCGGTGAGGAAGCGCGACCACGGCTCGTGGGGCGACTTGTAGATCGCGTCGGAGGCGGGGCGGACCTGCACGAAGACCGCGTTGAAGCGGCGCTTGGCGGCGTTGTCCAGGATACGGGTGTACTCGGCCTTCTGCCGCTGCTGCGACAGGCCGGTCTTGGAGGGCCAGTCGAGGTTGTTGACGGTGGCGATCCACACCCCGCGAAGCTGGCGCTTGGGCCGGGCCTTGTCGACCTTGCAGTCGGGGGCGGCGGTCACGGCGTGCGCCTGGCGGCCGGTCTCGCCCGTGGCGACGGACTCGGTGCCGGACCCTGGGCCGGATTTGACGGCGGTGCGTGCCTCGCCCGCCCGCTTGTCCCGCTGCCCGGCCTCCGCGTCGGGGCCGAACGCGTAGGCGGTGGCGGTGGCGGCCATGGCGACGACCGCTGAGGCGAGAAGCGCCTTCCGCATGACGCTGGTCTCCTGGTGTCCGGTGCGCATGGTTCCCCAGTCTTACACCGTGGGCGGAATGCTTTGACCGGAAGAAAGAAATCGTTTCGTGATGCTTGTGTGATGAAAGCTAACCCCCGGGGCGGCGTCCCGGCGGGGCGCCGCCTGGTGGTGTTCGTGCCGGTGCGACGGATGTTGCGGGAGTCAATCGTGCTTGGCGGACACCACCTTGTCGGCGAGGTGCCCGGGCAGCGGCTCGTAGCGCAGGAACGTGCGCTGGAAGGCGCCGGTGCCGTGGGACATCGACCTCAGGTCGATCGCGTAGCGGGTGATCTCCAGTTCCGGTACCTCGGCCCGGACGAGCGTACGGCCGGCACCGACCGGCTCGGTGCCGAGCACCCGGCCGCGCCGCGAGGAGAGGTCGGACATCACCGACCCCACGTAGTCGTCGTCCACCAGCACGGAGATCTCATCGACGGGTTCCAGGAGCAGGGTGGCGACCTTGCCCGCGGCCTCCTTCAGCGCCAGCGAACCGGCGATCTGGAAGGCCATGTCGGAGGAGTCCACCGAGTGGGCCTTGCCGTCGTACAGGGTGACCTTGACGTCGACCATCGGGTATCCGGCGAGCACCCCGCGTTCCATCTGGGTGCGCACGCCCTTTTCCACCGACGGGATGAACTGCCGGGGCACGACGCCACCGACGATCTTGTCCACGAACTCGAACCCGCCGCCCGACGGCAGCGGCTCCACCTCCAGGTGGCAGATGGCGTACTGGCCGTGCCCGCCGGTCTGCTTGACGTTGCGGCCCATGGCCTGGCACCGGCCGCCGAAGGTCTCGCGCAGCGGCACCCGAAGGTCCACCCGTTCGACCTCCACGCCGTACCGTTTGGCCAGGCGGTCCAGCAGCACGTCGGCGTGCGCCTCGCCCATGCACCAAAGGACGAGCTGGCGGGTCTCGGCGTTGTTCTCCAGGCGCAGCGTCGGGTCCTCGGCGACCAGCCGGGCGAGGGCCTGGCTCAGCTTGTCCTCGTCGGCCTTGGACCTGGCGCGGATCGCCACCGGCAGCAGCGGGTCGGGCATCGTCCAGGACCGCATCAGCAGCGGGTGCTCCTTGTCGGACAGCGTGTCGCCGGTCTCGGCCCGGGACAGCTTGGCCACGGCGGTGATGTCGCCGGCCACGCACTTGCCGGCGAACCGCTGGGTCTTGCCGAGCGGGGAGGACAGCGTGCCGATCCGCTCGTCCACGTCGTGGTCCTCGTGGCCGCGGTCGGCCAGTCCGTGCCCGGAGACGTGCACGGTCATGTCCGGCCGCAGCGTGCCGGAGAAGACCCGCACCAGGCTGATCCGGCCCACGTAGGGGTCGCTGGTGGTCTTGACCACCTCGGCCACGAGCGGGCCGTCGGGGTCGCAGGCAGGGTCGCGCACCGGCCTGCCGTCGATCGTGGTGACCTCGGGCAGCGGGTGCTCCAGCGGGGACGGGAACCCCTGCGTGATGATCTCCAGCAGCTCCTGCGCGCCGATCCCGGCGCCCGAGGCCAGCACGGGGTGGAAGCCGCCCCTGGCCACCGCCTTCTCAAGGTCCTCGATGAGGACCTTGGGGTCGATCTCCTCACCCGACAGGTAGCGGTCCATCAGGGACTCGTCCTCGGACTCCTGGATGATCCCCTCGATGAGCATGCCGCGGTACTGCTCGATCGTGTCGAGGGTGTCGGGCGACGGCTCGCACACGGCGGGCGTGCCGCCGGAGTAGTCGATGAACCGCTGCGAGAGCAGCGCGATGAGCCCGCCGTCGTGCGGGAGGTACAGCGGCGCCACCCCGTCGCCGAAGGCGCTCTGGCAGGAGGTGAGCACCGCATCGAAGTCGGCCCGCTGATGGTCGATCTTGGTGATCACCACGGCCCTGGGCATGCCCACCGACGCGCACTCCTCCCACAGCAGCTTGGTGAGGCCGTCGATGCCCTCGGTGGCGGAGACGACGAACAGTGCCGCGTCGGCGGCGCGCAGCCCCGCCCGCAGGTCGCCCACGAAGTCGGCGTAGCCGGGGGTGTCCAGGAGGTTGATCTTGATGCCGTTGTGCACCAGCGGGGCGAGGCTCAGGTTGACCGATCGCTGCTGGCGCACCTCGACCTCGTCGAAGTCGCTGACGGTCGTACCGTCCTCGACGCGTCCGGTGCGGGAGATGGTGCCGGTCGCCGCGAGCAGGGCCTCGACGAGCGTCGTCTTGCCCGCTCCGGAATGGCCGACCAGCACCACGTTGCGCACCATCTCAGGCAGGTCGGCCGCCGGTGCCCTGCCCGCGGCTCCCGCGGTCGCGCCGGCCGTCTTGTCAGCCATTTCGCCTCCAGCGTCGTCTCGTCCACCGCGGCGCAGGGCCGCGTCCGGTCCGCCACCGCGTTCTGACGCGCCGTTGTGCCGAACTTGCTGGGTCACCGACAAGACGCGGTGTGTTCACCAAATACCTAGACGCTAGACCAAAAGCCACCTGAAGGCCATGCAGGTGAACGACCTGCGAGCAAGACTGCCTCCCAAGATCATCAAGGCCGACGGATGACCTGCACGATCAAGCGCGCCGCCCGCGGCGGTGAGGACCGCCGGACCGGCAACTGGTACTTACCCCAGATCAGGACCGTTGAGCGTGCCGGGCCCCTGGCCGCCCTCTCATCAGTAAGAAGGGTTCTTGCGAAGCAGGTGGCGGTGGCCGATGATCTCCGGCTGGTACACCAGCTCGTGCCATGACTCCGCCGGCACCGGCTCCAGCGCGATGGAGACGGCCCCTTCGTCGACGTCGAAGGCGCTGGTCACCGCGTCGGTGACCCTGGCGAGCAGCGTGTCCTCCTGCTCCTGGGTGAGGTCGGCGGGGAAGTGCTTGATGGAGATGTGCGGCATCGGAGGCCTCCTGGAGAATCATGCGTTGGTGTGGTGGGACCGGGCGAGTACCGGACCGCGCAGTACCAGCCCGTCCATGAACCACGCTTCGACCTGGCGCAGCCGGGCGACGCAGGTCGCCCGGTCGGGCCCCGACACCAGCGTGGTGAACAGGAAGTCCGCTGAGAAGGTGGCCGCGCGCATGGTCTGTCCCGGCTGGACGAAGACCTGGTACTTCTCGATCCACGGGAACGGCGGCGGGCCATCGGGCACCGAGACCACCCTGCCGGGCCGTTTCATCAGCACCAACTGCCCGGACATCCGGGCGGGCCGGGGCCGTCCTGAGCCGGTCCCGGAGAATGCCGCGGTGAGCGCCGCGGGCAGCGGGAGGCCGAGCTGGGCCCGTACCCAGGACTCGGTCGGATCGACACCGAACAGGATCCGGATGACGTCGCGGACCGAGGCGCCGCCGGTCCGGCAGGCGATCTCGCACAGCACCAGTTCGTCGCCGGGCGTGTGGAAGATCTCGGCGTGGAAGGCGAAGTCCCGGGGGCCGGGCAGCGCCTGGAGCGCCCGCTCGGTCAGCTCGACCAGGCGGCCGGTGAGCGGGTCGTCCACATCGAGCGTGACATCCATCCTGCCGCCCCGATCCTCACGGAAGGACGACAGGGAGTAGAGATACTGCGACGGCCAGGCCAGCACCACCTGGCCGCCCACCACGAGCCCGTCCACATGGCACATCGGCCCCGGCACGAACCGCTCGGCGATCAGGTTGGGCGGGTGCTCGCCGTACAGGTCCAGCTCGTCGGCCAGGTACGTCTCCAACTCGCCTGCGGAGCGCAGGATCCGCAGCCCCACCGAGCCGGCGCTGTCGCGGGGCTTGACCACCACCGGGAAGCCGTGCTCCCCGGCGAAGGCGAGCAGGTCCGCGGCGCACTCGATCTCCCGGTACGGAGTCACCGGCAGGCCCGCGGCGACGAACCGCTCCTTCATGAGGACCTTGTCGCGGAACGGCAGCACGCTGTCCAGCCGCTGGCCGGGCAACCCGAGGATCTCCCGAAGCTGGGCGGCCCGCTCCAGATCCCGTTCCTGACAGGCCACGATGTGCCGGACGCCGTGCTCGCGGGCCAGGCCGAGGCAGAGGGCCTCCACCCGGCCGCCGGTCTCGTAGCCGGGCACCGCCGCCGCGTGCCGGTAGCCGGCGGCGGCCGGGGTGAGGTTCTCCTCCTCGGCGGTGAGCAGCAGGACGTCGCCGCCGTACTCGGCGACCCACCGGTCATAGGGCGTCGCGGCGATCGAACCGCGGTAGTGCAGAACCAGGACGCTCATCGTGCGGCCTCCTGCGCGACGGCGGGCAGGGCCGCCTGGGCGCGTACCGCGGCCCGGGTGGACGCGCCGCGGGGATCGTAGTGGACGGTGTCGATCAGCCAGTCGCCGGTCGCGGTGCGTACCGCCTCGATCGCGCGCGGGTGGCCCGGGGTGTCCGGTAGCAGCGCGAGGGCGGCGTCGGTCACGGCGATGCCGGGGCCGCGATGCCGCGCCCCGCCCACCGGGGACTCCACGGTCAGGTCGGGCACCAGGGAGGGATCCTCCGGCAGCCGTCCGGCGGCGAAGGCGCGCAGCCCCGGCTCGTCGCGCAGTTCGGCGACGACCGGCCTGCCCGGCGCCCGGCGCCGCCGGACGAGAAGCGGATAACCCCAGCGATGGGCGTACCAGTACAGGTCGCACACCCGGCGCACCCCCGCCCGCCGTATGACGGGAATGCCGGCCCGCCGCAGCAGCGCCCGCGCCGCCACCGGGTCCGCCAGCGGCAGCGCCGCGTCCCGGGACTGACCCGGCAGGCCGAGCAGGTCGCGCAGACCGCCCGCCCTGACCTGGTCGGCGGGATCGACCGCGACGATGGCCGTGATCTGGCCGCGTGCTGCCAGGTCGCGCACCGCCGTTTCCGCCGCGGCGAATCCGAGCCCGGTCAGGAACCGCAGGCCGCCGTAACCCGTGCCGTCCACGGCCGACGCCGGCCGGCCGGTCAGCAGCAGCGGCGCCGCGTCCAGCCACTGCGGATAGGGGAGCAGCGGCCGGCCGGGCCGGTCCAGGATGACGATGCTCACCGGTCGCCCTCCATCCTGACGGTCACCGTCTCGATCAGCTCCTCGCACAGCCGCACGGCCTTGTCGGTGTCAGAGGCGGCGACCGCGACCAGGCCCAGCCGGTCCCAGTTGTCGCGCATCCGGCGCACCACCGCCCCCGGCCGGGCGCTCACATCGACGGCGAGCACGTCCGGGTGCTTCCGCAGTTCCTCGACGCCCTCGACGGCGGCGATCCGGCCCGGCCTGCCGACCAGCCCGCGGGCGCAGGCGGCGCCGATCGGCTCCGGCGGCCCCGGCAGCGCACTGACCAGGCCGAACGGCCAGGCGAGCGTGTAATGGGTCAGGTCGATGCCGTAGGCCGCCCGTACCAGTGCCCCGATGCGGCCTCCGCCGATCCGGTTGTGGGACTCGATGACCAGCGGACCGCGCGGCGAGATCCGCAGCTCGGTGTGGGCGGGTCCGTCCGCGACCCCGATCACGTCAAGGAACTCGGCCGTCGCGGCGGTGATCGCGGCGGCGGTGCCGGCGTCCACCCGGGCGGGCATGGCGTGGCCGAGTTCGGCGAAGTGCGCCGAGCCGACCAGCTTCTCGGTGATCGCCACGACCACGTGCCGCCCGGCGAAGCTGAAGGTCTCCACGCTGTACTCGGGCCCGCAGATGTACTCCTCCATCAGGTAGTCCTTGAGCTCGTACAGCGTGGTGCCCCGGTCCACCCCGTCCGCGCGCGTCGCCCGGACCCGCTCCCACACCGGTCCGGCGTCCTGCGGTCCGCGGACCAGCGAGATGCCGAAGCCGGCCGTCAGATCGGTGGGCTTGACCACGAAGGGGTAACCGTGCCGGTCGCCGAACGCGCGCAGGTCCTCCCGCTCTCGCAGCGGCTCCGCGGCGACCGTGGGCGCGCCCGCCGCGGCCAGGTGCCGGCGCATGGCCAGCTTGTCGCGCAGCAGGTGGGCGGCCCGGTGGCCGGTGCCGCCGAGTCCGAACAGGTCGTTGATCCGGCCGGCGGGTTCCAGCCCGGGCTCGGTCAGCGACAGCGCGGCGGAGAAGTTCCAGATCCGGTGCGCCGCCTCGGCGAGCGGCCGGAGCACCGCCCAGTCGGTGTAGTCGGCGATCAGCGTGACGTCGGCCAGCTCGGCCTGCTCGGGCTGGAACTTGTCCTTGTGCTGGATGAGGATCACGTTCAGGCCGAGCGACTTGGCCAGCCGGATCGGCTCGGTGAGGTGGCCGATCAGCAGCAGGGTACGGGCCGGATCCGGCGTCGCCGCCGCGATCCGCCGCACCGCGTTCACCGGCGTGCCCTCGGGTTCCACCCACAGCAGCGCCTTGGCCTCGGCCGCCCGGTCGCGCGCCGCCTCGGGGGTCGGCCCCTCGGTGACGACGTAGCCGTGCCGGCTGCGCGAGTGCCGGGTGACCGGGAGCACGTCACCGGGCCCGAAGCGGAACTTCACCTCGCGCACGAAGGGCAGCGCGGCGATCTGCTCCACCCCGCCGGCCGCCGCGATCGGGCCGGGCGGCAGCTGGAAGAAGGACACGCAGCCCGTCGCGCGCGCCGGTCCGGGCAGGACCGGCCGCCCGGCGAGCGCCTCGAAGATCGCCGCCTCGATGTCGAACCCGGTGGCGATTCTGATCAGCGACGGGATGCGGTCACCGCCCAGCCGGGCCTGCGACTCGACGATCCGGGGGCCGTCGCCGGTGAGGATGACCTCGGTGTGGGCGGGGCCGAACGTGAGCCCGGCGGCGTCCAGGAAGGCGGTCACCAGGTCGGCGATGGCCGCCGCGTCCGGCTCCGGCAGCGGCGCCGGGAACACGTGCCCGGTCTCCACGAACAGCGGCGGCGGCATCGTCTCCTTGGCGGTGATGCCGATCACCTGGTGGCGCCCGCCCGCGGACAGCGTCTCCACGCTGAACTCCGGGCCGCGCAGGTACTCCTCGGCCAGCACCGGGCCGTGGTAGCCGAAGGCGGCCAGTTCGGCGGCCCAGTCGGCCAGCTCGCCGGCGGCGTGCACCAGCCGGACCCCGGCGCTGCCCTGCAGGCCGCAGGGCTTGACGATCACCGGCAGGTCGAAGCCGGTCAGCAACGGGGCCAGCTCGCCGGGCGCGCCGGCCCGGACGGACCGCACCGGCGACAGGCCGTGCCCGGCCAGCAGCTCGCGGGTGGCGGCCTTGTCGTTGAGCGCACGGATCGCCGCCGGGGTGTTGGGCGCGAGGCCGAGGGCGTACGCCTCCTCGGCGACCGGCAGCATGGTCTGCTCCTTGCCCAGGTGCAGCACATGGGCCACGTCGCGGGCGACCGCCGTCTCGCGGACCAGCCGCCGCAGCTCCGCCACGTCGGAGAAGTCGGTCAGCAGCAGCTCGGCGGAGTGCTCGGCCACGTCCCGCAGGTACTCGGGGGTCTGCAGCGCGGGATCCCAGATGGAGTACACGGTGAAGCCGGCGGCGACCGCCTTCTGCACCAGCTGGCTGTACGGCTGCACCATCAGCAGCCTGTTGTCGTCAGTCACCGGACCGCGCTCCTTCCAGCAGTGCCGCGCGGTCGCCCAGGTTCCGGAAGAGGGATCGGTACAACTGGATGGCGGTGGCCCCGAAGACCACGTAGAGCGCGGCCATCCCCCAGGAGGGCAGCACCGACCCGAGCGACACGCACACCGAGCCGACCACCAGGCCGAGCCGGATGGCCAGGCCGTACGCGGCCATGTACTTCGTGCGATCGGACGCGGGCACCAGGTTGGCCAGCAGGGTCTGCTTGACCGGCGCGTTCATCAGTTCGCCGACGGTGACCACCACGGCCGCCCCGATCAGCACCCAGACGTCCCCGCTCACCGCCCACACCGCGTATCCGGCGGTGAACACCACGATGCCGGCCATCAACCGCCGCTCCTCGCTCAGCCGTCCGAACAGCCGGCCCGCGAACAGGCCCAGGCAGACGACCAGGAAGGTGTTGACGGCACGCAGGATGCCCAGCGTGTTGACGCCGTCCACGGTGAGGTGCCACGGTCCGATGTCCAGCAGCCGCTGCGGGGTGAAGTCGCTGCTCAGCCGTACCGCGATGTAGGTGGAGATCTGCACCTCGATCGCCCGGATCAGCAGCGCGGCCAGCACCAGCCGCAGGAAGATCCGGTCGCGGGCCACCGAGACGTAGCCGGCCAGCATGGCGGTCAGGCCACCGGCGGTGCCGCCGGGCGAGGTCTCGCCGATCGCGAGCAAGGTCACCAGGAAGATGCCCAGGTTCACCAGCGCCCCGGCCAGCAGCAGGTGGAAGAAGAAGCCGGTGTAGAGGAAACCGCCGGTCAGCGAGCCGAGCATGAAGGCCACGTTGATCGACCAGTACTTGAGCGTGTAGACCGTGGTCCGGTTCTCCGGGGTGGAGACGTCCACGATCATCGCCTCACCGGCCGGCAGGGCGATCGCCGCGCAGCCGGCCGCACCCAGGTACAGCAGGTACGTGAGCACGCCCGAGCCGCCGCCCAGCGGCGAGTTCACCAGGGCCAGCCCGGCGAAACAGAGCACGCCGCCGAGTTCGCCGAGCAGGAGTATCGGGCGGCGCCCGTGGACGTCCGCCAGATGGCCGCCGGCCAGGGTGCCGCCGATCGCGACGACCGCGGTCCCCAGGGTCATCAGGCCGGCCAGGGCCGCCCCGTACAGGCCGGAGAAGTGGATGACCATCAGCGGGACCAGCATGATGTCCAGGAAGCGCTGGCAGAAGCCCACGCCCAGGCGCAGCTTGACGGTGCGGTGCAGTTCCCGGTAGCCCATCAGACCGGCCACCAGCTCAGGTACCGCTCACCGCTGTCCGGGAAGATCGTCACGACGGTCCGGCCCGACAGGTCGTGGCGGCGGGCGAGTTCGGCGCAGCCGTGCGCGGCGGCTCCCGAGGAGATGCCCACCAGCAGTCCGGTACGGGCGGCGATGGCCCGGGTCATCTGCGCCGCGGCCTCGTCCGGCACTGTGATCACCTCGTCGATGCAGCTGATATCGGTGACGGGGCTGGTGAAGCCGCCGTTCAGGCCCGGGATTCGGTGCGGTCCAGGAGAGCCGCCGGACAGCAGCGGGGAGCCCGCGGGCTCCACCGCCACGATCCGCAGGTCCGGGTTGCGCTCACGCAGGTAGCGGCCCGTGCCGGTGAGGGTGCCACCGGTGCCGACCCCGCACACCAGCACGTCCACCGTGCCACCGGTGTCCGTCCAGATCTCCGGGCCGGTGGTCGCGTAGTGCGCCCGTACGTTGTCCGGGTTCTCGTGCTGGCGGGCGTACCAGGAGCCGGGGATGGCGGCGTGCAGTTCCTCCGCCCGTTCCACGCACCCCAGGAAGCCCAGGGCGTGATCGGTCAGCTCGACTCTGGCGCCCAGCATGCGCAGGGTGAGCACCCGCTCCCGCGACGCGTTGTCCGGCAGCACGATCACGCAGGGATGGCCCCGGGCGGCCGCCAGCGACGCCAGCGCGATGCCGGTGTTGCCCGAGGTGGACTCGACCACGGTGGCGCCGGGCGCCAGCGCCCCGGACTCCTCGGCCGCCCGCAGCATGTACGCCGCGGCGCGGTCCTTGACGCTGGACAGAGGGTTGGCCGCTTCCAGCTTGGCGAGCACGGTGGCGGCCGGCGGCACGCCATCGAGCCTGAGGCGGAGCAGCGGGGTCCCGCCGATGAGGTCCTCGACCGTCTCGACGCCGCCGGACCGGGCCGGCGGCGGCGCGGGGGTCGTGATGGGGAAATGCTCGACGGAGGTGTGTGGCATCGGAGGCCTCTCGGGGATCTATGCGTTGGCGCGGGCAGGCTGGGCGACAGGCTGGGCGAGTTGTGGACGGCGGACGGCGGGTAGGTCAGGACACCCGCCGCCGGCCGCCGGACCGGCGAAGGTCCACAGCGCGGCACGGGCCCCACGGGCCGATCAGCGGTCCCGGGAACGCCACGGCGGCTCATGCGACTCATGCGACGAACGAGCCGGACGCGCGGATGGGCGAATCCGCCCAGGAATACCGATGGCGTACCTGGACGATCCAGCTTCGGGACCGGCCGGTGCAGCCGTTTCCGGCGCGCGCAGCGGTGCTCAGGTGACACCCGGGTATTCGGCCCTACCGCCTCGGCTCGCCCGGCACGGTGCGACGAACACCGCCCCCGGAGAGCCGGCGGCGCGTCGGCGCGGCTCGATTCGGGCGCAGGAGTTCCACGCGGAAAGAGTGACACTTCATTCATGTGAGGGTCAACCCTTTTGCCGTAGATTTCGGGAATAATCGTGCGGCCCGGGAAATGCAGCAAGCCCGCTCGACTTCAACGTCGATCGGGCGCACCGACCAGCATCACCGAATTGACATCTCATTGGCGTTCCGGACGTCGTCACGGCCGAGCCGCAACCGGAGATCGAGCCGGACTTCGTGGCCGAACCGCCCCGATCTTCGACCGAAGGGCTTTCTTTCCTCTTCTCATTCGCTTTCCGGTGGCGAGAAGCATGCGAGAAGCGGCGCCGTCGATATGCGCTTGCCCTTTGAGTCTAGATTTCTTCGCATTCTGAGTCAGGCGCGCCACGAAGCCCACGTCCATATGATCGAACCGGCGGGCCGCGCGGATGATCTCGGGTGGGGGAGGGTAAAGCTCGGCTCACGTGCGTTCCAGGGCGGTCTTGGCGCGATGTGTCCTACGATCGGACCGCGATGCTCAAACTTCTGCGCCCCGCAGTCACCCGGATCCTGACCCCGCTGGGCACGGCGCTGGCCCGCCGTGGCGTCAGTCCGAACACGGTGACCGCCCTGGGCACCCTCGGCACGGCGGCCTCGGCCCTGTTCTTCTTCCCGCAAGGGATGCTCTTCCCCGGCACCCTGGTGATCACCTTCTTCGTGCTCGCCGACCTGCTCGACGGCGTGCTGGCCCGGCTGGGCGGCACCGGGGGCAGTACCTGGGGCGCTTTCCTGGACTCCACGCTGGACCGGGTCGGCGACGCGTCGATCTTCGCGGGCCTGACCTTCTGGTGCGTGCTCAGCGGCCAGATGGTGCTCGCGTGCGTGGCGATGTTCTGCCTCGTCGCCGGCGCGATGGTGTCCTACGTCAAGGCGCGGGCCGAAGGCCTCGGCCTGTCCTGCGACGTCGGGCTGGTCGAGCGGCCGGAGCGGCTGCTGATCGCGCTGGTCGCCGCCGGGCTGTCCGGCCTCGGCGTGCCGTACATTCTGGGCGTGGGCCTGTGGCTGCTCGCGCTGGGCAGTGCGGTGACCGTGGTCCAGCGCGTGCTGCACGTCCACCGCCAGACCACAGCGGACGGCGTGCCCGCCGGTTCCGCGGCAGACCGGGAGAGCGATGAGCGCTGAGCGCGACAAGGCGAGCCTGACCGAGAGCCTGGTGGCGGCCGGTTTCGCGGCGGGCTGGACCCTGCTGCCCAGGCTGCCGGAGCGGCTGACCTCGGCCGCCTTCCGCATGGTGGCCGACCAGGTGTGGCGCCGCCGCGGCAAGGGCGTGCTGCGCCTTGAGGCCAATCTGGCCAGGGTCACCGGGATGGCCCCGGGCAGCCCCCAGATGCGCGAGCTGAGCAGGGCGGGGATGCGGTCCTACCTGCGTTACTTCCACGAGATCTTCCGGTTGCCCGCGATGGCCCCGGACGAGGTGGTCGCGCGCAGCCACGTCATCGGCCTGGAACACGTACAGGCCGCGGCGGAGGCCGGGCGCGGCGCGGTGCTCGCGCTGCCGCACATGGGCAACTGGGACCAGGCGGGCGCGTGGCTGGCCGCGGTGGGCCACCCGTTCACGACGGTGGCCGAGCGGCTGCGTCCCGAGTCGCTGTACCTGCGCTACACGCGGTTCCGCGAGGGCCTCGGCATGGAGGTGCTGCCGCTGACCGGCGGCGACGGGCACAGCTACGCCACGCTGGCCCAGCGGGTACGGCGGGGCGGCGTGGTGTGCCTGCCCGCCGAGCGCGACCTCACCGCCAAGGGCGTGGAGGTGCGGTTCTACGGCGAGGCCAGCCGGGTGCCCGCCGGGCCGCCGCTGCTCGCGGTGCAGACCCGCTGCGCGCTGCTGCCGGTGATCTTGTGGTTCGAGGGCGACGACTGGGGGATCCACATCCACCCGGAGATCCCCGTCCCGCAGGAGGGCACCCGGCAGGAGAAGGTCGCCGCGGTGGCGCAGAGCCTGGTGGACGTGTTCGAGAAGGGCATCGCCGAGCATCCCCAGGACTGGCACATGTTGCAGCGGATGTGGCTCTCCGACCTGGAGCCGCGGCATGGGTGACGGGTGTGGTCCATGAGGGTCGGCCTGGTCTGTCCCTACGCCTGGGACGTGCCCGGCGGGGTGATGGCGCACATCCGCGACCTGGCCGAGGCGCTGATCGCCGACGGGCACCACGTCTCGGTGATCGCCCCGGCCTCCGATGACGCGGCCGTCCCCGGATACGTGGTGCCCGCGGGGCGGGCGGTGCCCGTGCCGTACAACGGCTCGGTGGCGCGGATGGCGTTCGGCTTCCTGTCGGCGGCCCGGGTGCGGCGCTGGATCCGCGAGGGGCGTTTCGACGTGCTGCACATCCACGAGCCGCTGGTGCCCAGCCTGGGCGTACTGGCCTGCTGGGCGGCCAGGGGGCCGATCGTGGCGACCTTCCACGCCTCCTGGGTGCGCTCCCGGGCCATCGCGGTCGCCGAGCCGATGCTGCGCAGCGCGCTGGAGAAGATCAGCGGCCGGATCGCGGTCTCCGACGCGGCCAGGAAGAGCCTGGTGGAGCAGTTCGGCGGGGACACCGTGCTGATCCCCAACGGCGTGACCGTGGGCCGCTACGCCGAGGGCGAGCCGCTGGACGGCTGGGGCCCGGACGGCCACACGCTGGGCTTCCTCGGCCGGATGGACGAGCCGCGCAAGGGCCTGCCGATCCTGCTGGACGCGTTCGCCGCGCTGGCCGCCGAGCGCCCGCGGACGCGGCTGCTGATCGCGGGCCCCGGCGACGCCGACGACGTCTACGAACGGGTGCCCGCCGAGTTCCGCGACCGGGTCACGCTGCTCGGCATGGTGAGCGAGGAGGAGAAGGTCCGCGCCTACCACTCGGTGGACGTCTTCTGCGCCCCCAACACCGGCGGGGAGAGCTTCGGCATCGTGCTCGCCGAGGCGATGTCGGCCGGGGCCACCGTGCTGGCCAGCGACATCCCGGCGTTTCGCCGGGTGCTGGGCGACGGGGAGGCGGGCGCGCTGTTCCGCAACGGCGACGCCGGGTCGCTGGCGCGGGAGGCCGGGCGGCTGCTCGACGACCCCGGGCGCAGGTCCCGCCTGGCGGAGGAGGCACGGCGCGCGGTGCGCAAGTACGACTGGTCCACGGTGGCGCGTGACGTGGTGCGGGTGTACGAGACGGTGACCCAGCACCAGGCGGGGGTCGTCGAGGACAGGACGGACGCCCCATGACGTCCACGGTGGTCATCTTGGTGGTGGGCGTGGTGCTGGTGCTCACCGCCGTCTACATCTCCTGGCGGGCCGGCCGGCTGGACCGCCTGCACATCCGCCTGGAGCTGGCCAGGGAGGCGCTGGACGCGGCCCTGGTACGGCGCGCCGCCGTGTGCCTGGAGCTGGCCGCCTCGCGCATCTTGGACCCGGCCACGTCGCTGGTGCTCGCCTCGGCCGCCCACGAGGCCCGTACCGCCGGCCCCGACGAACGCGAGCACGCCGAGAGCGACCTCTCCGGCACCCTGCGGGCGGCGGTGGAGCAGGAGCGCTTCCGGGAGAAGCTGGCCGAGGCCCCCGGCGGGGCCGGGCTGCTGGAGGAGCTGGACGAGGCCGTGGCCAAGGTGGTCTACGCCCGCCGGTTCTACAACAACGCGGTCGGGGTCACCCGGACCGCCCAGCGCCGCTGGCTGGCCCGCACGCTGCGGCTGGCCGGCCGTACCGAGTACCCGAGCTTCTTCGAGATCGACGACACCCCGCCCGCGTCGATGGCGGCCGAGTGAGCTGTCGTGATCCTCGCTGTATGGTGCGAAGTGGGGGTTTGTTGACCTTTGTTACCCATTTTTGAGCTTCTTCGCAGGTCGCATCGGTAAGCTCTTCCCGATTCACGGCAAAACCGGAGGGGATGACTCGTGCGGGCATATCGGGTGATGACGGTCGCGCTGGCCGGAGTGGCCGTCCTGGTTCCGAGCGTGGCCTGCTCCTCGGGCGGCGGTGGCGGATCGCCGGCCGGCCGGCAGAGCGCCGCGCCCCCCTCGGCCCTGTCTCTTATAAACATCTGACGCTGCCGACGACTAGGCGAGTGTAGGTC
>NZ_POUA01000519.1 GCF_003236385.1 Spongiactinospora gelatinilytica | reverse complement strand
GTTCTCAAGAAACGGGCGCGTACACCGTCGAACCAGACCAGCCGAACCGATCCAGCCCTTCGGGGCTTGAAGCCTATTCCTCATTCTGTTCGCCCCGTCTCCAGGGCAACCCCTCTAACTTACCAGGTTGTGTCCTGCTCCGCAAGCGGATCAGTCAAACCAGATGAGCTACAGGGAGACAGCCGCCCGCGCCCGACCACATGCCAACCTCACCGGAGTGATTCGGAGTGGTGTGCGCTGAGCTGCGCTGCTCCATAAGAGTATCAGGCCCCAGAGGTGGATAGAGCCGCATCGCCTACGCCGCCGGGGCTTCGCCCCTCGAGAAGTCCCACGGCCCGGGCACGGCGGGTCGGAGGCGAAGGGCGAGGTGGGAGAGGGGCGGCGACATAGACTGGGCCGGATGACGACTGACACGCCACCGGTGGCGAAGAGGGTAGCCAGCGAGCGGGTCCATCACGGAGACGCGGTGGTGGATGAATACGCCTGGCTGATCAACAAAGACGATCCGGACACCGTCGCCTACCTGGAGGCGGAGAACGCCTATACCGAGCACGTCACCGCGCATCTCGACCAGCCCAGTGACACCATCTTCCAGGAGATCAAGAACCGCACGCAGGAGACCGATCTGTCGGTCCCCACGCGTAAGCGCAACTGGTGGTACTACTCCCGCACGGTCGAGGGCAAGCAGTACGGCATCCAGTGCCGGGTGGCCGCCGACGGTGAGACCCCGCCGGTGATGGGCGAGGACGGCGGGCCGTTGCCCGGGGAGCAGGTGCTCCTGGACGGCAACGAGCTGGCCGGCGAGGCCGACTTCTTCGCCGTCGGCACGTCGGTGGTCAGCCCGGACGGCACCAAGCTGGCGTTCTCCACCGACTTCAAGGGCGACGAGCGGTTCACGCTGCGGTTCAAGGACCTGGTCACGGGTGAGACGCTGCCCGACGCGATCCCCGGCATCTCCTACGGCGGCACCTGGTCGGCCGACGGCACCACGTTCTTCTACACGGTCGTGGACGACGCCTGGCGGCCGTACCGGCTGTACCGGCACACGGTAGGCGGCCCGGCCGACTCCGACGTGCTGGTCTACGAGGAGAACGACGAGCGGTTCTGGGTCGGGATCGGGCTGACCCGGAGTGAGCGCTACCTGATGCTCAACGTCGGCAGCAAGATCACCAGTGAGGTCCGGATTCTCGACGCGGCCGACCCGGCCGGGGAGTTCGAGCTGGTCCGGCCGCGTAAGACCGGAGTGGAGTACGGCCTGGACCACGCCGAGGACGGCTTCCTGGTCCTGCACAACGACGGCGCTGAGAACTTCGAGCTGGCCACCGCCCCGGTCGACGATCCCGGGGTGTGGACGCCGCTGATCGCGCATCGCGAGGACACGCGGCTGCTGGACGTGGACGCGTTCGCGACGCACACCGTGGTCCACTTCCGGCGGGACGGCCTCACCGGGATCAGGATCATGCCGCGCGACGGCGAGCCGTACGAGATCGAGTTCCCCGAGCCGCTCTACACGGCCGAGCCCGGCGGCAACCCCGAGTTCCACACCGCGCGGCTGCGGCTGGGCTACACCAGCATGGTGACGCCGCCGTCGGTGTACGACTACGACCTGGCCGCGCGCGAGCTGATCCTGCTGAAGCAGCGGCCGGTGCTGGGCGGCTTCGACCCGGCCGACTACGAGCAGCACCGGGAGTGGGCGACGGCCGAGGACGGCACGCGGGTGCCGATCTCGATCGTGACGCGCCGGGGCACGCCGCGGCCCGCGCCGATGGTGCTGTACGGCTACGGCAGCTACGAGATGTCGGTCGACCCGGCGTTCTCGGTGGCCAGGCTCAGCCTGCTCGACCGGGGGGTGATCTTCGCGGTCGCGCACATCAGGGGCGGCGGTGAGATGGGCCGCCGGTGGTACGAGGAGGGCAAGCTCACCCGGAAGAAGAACACGTTCTCCGACTTCGTGGCCTGCGCCAGGCACCTGAAGGCGTCCGGCTGGGCGGGTGACGTCATCGTGCGCGGCGGGTCCGCGGGCGGGCTGCTGATGGGCGCGGCGGCGAACCTCGCCCCCGGGGAGTTCGCGGGCGTGGTGGCCGAGGTGCCGTTCGTGGACGCGTTGAACACGATCCTCGACCCGTCGCTGCCGCTCACCGTCATCGAATGGGACGAGTGGGGCGATCCCCTGCACAACGCCGACGTCTACGCGTACATGAAGTCGTACTCGCCGTACGAGAACGTCGAGCCCGCGACCTACCCGCCGATCCTGGCGATCACCAGCCTCAACGACACCCGGGTCTTCTACCACGAGCCGGCCAAGTGGATCGCGCGGCTGCGGGCCACCGCGAGCGGCGGCCCGTTCCTGCTGAAGACGCAGATGGGCGCGGGTCACGGCGGGCGCAGCGGGCGGTACGACTCCTGGCGCGAGGAGGCGTTCACGCTGTCGTGGATTCTCGACCGGCTCGGCGTCCGCGAGGTCACCGGCCCGGAGGCCACCGTAGAACCGGTCGGGTAGGACCGGCTCAGCAGTCGGGTAAGACCGGCTCAGATGGCCTTGTGGCGTTGCAGCCAGGTGAACGACGCCCAGCCGGGCAGCACCGGCAGCCAGAAGGTCAGCAGCCGGAACAACAGCACCGCGGAGGTGGCGACCCCCGGGTTCACCCCCGACAGGGTCAGGCCGGCCATCAGTGCCGTCTCCACCGCGCCCAGGCCGCCCGGCGTGGGCGCGGCGGAGCCGATCGCGTTGCCGGCCAGGAACACCACGGCGACCGCCGCGAAGCTCATGTCGTGACCGAACGCGCGCACGCAGGCGTCCAGGCACACCACGAAGGTCAGCGTGAGCAGCAGCGTGCCCGTCACGCTCTGCACGATCCGGCGCGGCGACTGGAGCACGTCCAGCAGCCGGGGTACCACGCCGGAGAACAGCGAACGGACCCGCGTGCTGATCATCCGGCGCAGCGGAGACACGCCGAGCACGACGACGATCGCCACGGACACGGCCAGCAGCACGATCAGCAGGGTCCTGGACGGCGTGAGCGAGGCCGCCGCGTCGCTGCCGGTCACGTAGGCGAAGAAGAGCAGCAGCGCGATGTGGAAGGCCAGCCCGATGAGCTGGGAGGCGCCCACGCTGGCCACCGCCAGCCCCGGCGGGATGCCGCGTTTTTGCAGGTAGCGGGTGTTGAGCGCGACGCTGCTCACCGCCGCGGGCGCGACCAGCTTCACGAACGACCCGGCGAACTGCACCATCACCGTACGGCCGAGCGGCAGCGACTCCGGCACGAAGCCTTTGATCATCAGGGCCGCCGCCACGTAGCTCAGCCCGGCGGCGACCAGCGCGATGCCGGTCCAGGCCCACTCGGCCGTGGTCAGCACCCTGACGAAGTCGACCTGGCCGAGCTGGGAAAGCAACAGGTAGGCGGCCAGTGCGCTGCCGATGATGGTCACCAGCGTGCGCGGCCGGAAGCGTTCCAGGCGTACCTGGGCCACCACGCCGGGCGGCTTCAGCTCGACGATCTGCTCGCGGACCGCCGACAGGAGCTTCTTGTCCTTGCCCCGCAGGGCCGACCTGGTCTGCCTGGTCAGCGCGATGCGCTGGAGCAGCGGGAGCGCGCCGGCGAGGGCGTCGGGGCCGAGTACGGCGGCGGCGGTGGCCACCGAACGCTCGGGCCCGACCCGGAGCGCCAGGTAGGTGAGGCACTGGGCGATGTCGAGGCGGAGCAGGAGGTCGCCGGCCGCGATCTCGCCGCTGCGCGCGTCCACCAGCACGACATGTCCGGACTTGTCGAGATGGATGCTCTCGCCTTCCAGCCGCCGGTGGGCCAGCCGCTGCGCCTGGAAGAGCCGCACCTGCTGCCAGACCTCGGTGAGCACGTCGTCGGTGATCTCGTCGTCCGGGACGTCCTCAAGTGCCCTGGTGTCCAGGTGCTCGTAGATGAGCAGCGCGGCCTCGGTGCCGACCTCGCTGGTGCCGAGCAGTCTTGGCGTGTTCGCGCCGGCGGCCTTGGCGGCGTAGGCCATCAGGGCCTCGCGCTCCAGCTCGGCGCGCAGCGAGCGGATGGCCCGCCTGCGGGTCTCGCTGGCCAGCAGCAACCGCCGCCAGAGCCGGTAGACCAGGCCGGCCACCTGGCGGTCGCGGTCGAGCACGGTTACATCGACCCGGCGCTCCTCCTCATCCTCTTCGGTGGTCACCGCGTACCGGCGGCTGCCCTGCACGTCGTCGTCGATCTTGCGGGCCTTGGTGGGCGCGTAGCCCAGCCGGCGCAGGGC
>NZ_POUA01000518.1 GCF_003236385.1 Spongiactinospora gelatinilytica | reverse complement strand
GGGATGAACGGCGTGTAGTTGGCGGCGCGCACGAAGAACAGGCCGGCCACGATGACCAGCAGCACGACCGCCACCTTGAGGATCACCAGCGCCAGGTTGGTGCGCGCGGAGACCTTGATCCCGGCCACCAGGATCGCGGTGAGGATCAGCACGATGATCATGGCCGGCATGTTGATCACCGCGTCCTCCCCGGCGAGCGCCGGGGGCGGGCCGACGCCCAGCGTGGACATCAGCGAGGCGAAGTATCCCGACCAGCCGACGGACACCACCGCCGCGCCCAGCGCGAGTTCCAGCACCAGGTCCCAGCCGATCACCCAGGCCGGGAACTCGCCCAGGGTGGCGTAGGCGAAGGTGTAGGCCGATCCGGCCACCGGCACGGTGGAGGCGAACTCGGCGTAGCACAGCGCGGCCAGGCCGCACACGACCGCGGCCGCCACGAACGCCAGCGCCACCGCGGGGCCCGCGTTGTCGCGGGCGACCCGGCCGGTGAGCACGAAGATGCCGGTGCCGACGATCACTCCGACGCCGAAGACGGTGAGGTCGAGCGCGCTGAGCCGCTTTCGCAGCCGGTGTTCCGGCGCCTCGGTGTCGTGGATCGACTCCTCGATCGTCTTCGTGCGCGCCGCCATCATCACGAACCCCCAGATCAACATTGATCGAGGGGTCTCTTCCCCGCGAAACCGTCATCATTCGCGCGAGGTGTGTTCCGCCCGGTCCTGGTGGGGCCGGGCGGGCACGACGGGCTAGCGGGTGGTGTGCGGGGTGAGCACCGGGCTGCGCTTGGCCACCGCCTCGGTGATCTGGCGGGCCAGGCCCTGGGCGGTCAGCCCGGCCTCGGTGAGGATCTTGGCGCGCTTGGCGTGGGTGAGGAAGGTCTGCGGGACGCCGTACGTGCGGACCGGCACATCGACGTCGGCGTCGCGCAGCGCGCGGGCCACCGTGTCGCCGACCGCGCCCACCCGGCCGTTGTCCTCCACCACCGCGACCAGCTTGTGCGCGGCGGCGGCCAGCGGCAGCGCGTCGTCCAGCGGCATGACCCAGCGGGGGTCGACGACCGTGGCGGAGATGCCCTGGGCGTCGAGCAGGCGGGCGGCCTCCATGCAGGTCTCGGCCATGCAGCCGACCGCCACCAGCAGTACGTCGGGGTCGGCGGCGCGCAGCACGTCCATCTCGCCGAGCTTGCCCACCGCCTCGATGTCGGCGGCGACCGGCCCCTTGGGATAACGCACCACGGTCGGGCCGTCGGACACCTCGACCGCCTCGGCCAGCAGCTCGCGCAACCGCGCGCCGTCGCGCGGCGCGGCCAGCCTCAGCCCCGGGACCACCTGAAGGATCGACATGTCCCACATGCCGTTGTGGCTCGGCCCGTCGTCGCCGGTGACGCCGGCCCGGTCGAGCACCACGGTGACCGGCAGCCGGTGCAGCGCGACGTCCAGCAGCAACTGGTCGAACGCGCGGTTGAGGAAGGTGGAGTAGACCGCGACCACCGGGTGCAGGCCGCCCAGGGCCAGCCCGGCGGCGGAGGTCAGCGCGTGCTGCTCGGCGATGCCCACGTCGTGGATGCGGTCGGGGTAGGCCTCGGCGAACGCGGCGAGGCCCACCGGGTGCAGCATGGCCGCGGTGATGGCCACGATGTCGAGGCGCTCGCCGCCGATGCGAACGATCTCCTCGCTGAACACGTCGGTCCAGCCGCGCGCCCGGGGCCGCTCCTCGCCGGTGGCCGGGTCGAAGGGCTGCGGGGCGTGGAAGCAATCCTCGTCGTGGTTTTCCGCGGGGCTGTAGCCGTGCCCCTTGTGGGTGATCACGTGCACGATGACCGGGCCGCGGAAGCCGCGCGCCTTGCGCAGCGCGATCTCCACGCCCTGCTCGTCGTGGCCGTCGATCGGCCCGACGTACTTCAGCCCGAGGTCTTCGAACATCGCCTGCGGGGCCAGGATGTCCTTCAGGCCCTTCTTGACGCCGTGCAGGGTCTCGTAGAAGGGCGAGCCCAGGACCGGCACCTTGGCCAGGGAGTCCTTGACGAACTCCAGCGCGTGCTCATAGCCCTGGGTCATCCGCAGCGAGGCCAGGTGCCTGGCCAGGCCGCCGATGGTCGGCGAGTAGGACCTGCCGTTGTCGTTGACCACGATGATCAGCGGCAGGTCGCGCTCGGCGGCGATGTTGTTCAGCGCCTCCCAGGCCATGCCGCCGGTGAGCGCGCCGTCGCCGATCACCGCCACGACCGTGCGCTCGGCCTCGCCGCGCAGCCGGAACGCCTTGGCCAGCCCGTCGGCGTAGGACAGTGCGGTGGAGGCGTGCGAGTTCTCGATGAGGTCGTGCTCGGACTCCTCCTGGCTCGGGTAGCCGGAAAGACCGCCCTCCTGGCGCAGCGAGCCGAAGGCGTCGGCGCGGCCGGTGAGCATCTTGTGGACGTACGCCTGGTGCCCGGTGTCCCACAGCACCTTGTCGTGCGGGGAGTCGAACACCCGGTGCAGGGCGATCGTGAGCTCCACCACCCCGAGGTTGGGGCCGAGATGACCGCCGGCCTTCGACTCGGCCACCGAGTTGATCAGAAGGTCACGGATCTCCTCGGCGAGCCGGGGCAGGTCAGCCACCTCCACTTCCTTGAGGTCGCCAGGCCCCTCGATGGTCTTCAGGAGTCCAGGCCGCTCGCCCACGGAACCATCCCCTCTGTTCGCCCTCGCCGCCATTAGGACGAGTCTAGTTCGCTTATCCGACGCCTCAGCCGAATCCTTCAAAGGATGCCGAAACTGCACCGATATACGACGGATTGGTCTAATCTCTGCATCATTATGAACACCCTCCCCATCAGGAAACTCTCGACCCTAGCCGCAGCGGCCACGGTGCTCGCGCTCTTCGGAACGGGCACCGCTCAGGCGTCGGCACCCGCCGCGCCGGCCGCGGTCAAGGAGGCCAGTAAGGCGCAGCACACCCAGGCGGCCGCGGCGGTGCCGTACGGCAAGCGCGCCGCCACGCACAACCCGCTCTACCGCACCGGGCGCATCAGCGTGTCCAACTGCTCGGCGGGGCAGATCCGCTCCGGTAGCGCGGCGTCGTACCGCAGGTTCATGACCAAGGTCAACACCTGCCTGAACAACGCGTGGGCACGCCAGTTCCGCAAGGCGCGCCTGCCGTTCGCCAAGCCGCGGCTGCGCTTCGTCACCGGCAAGGTGAGCAGCCCGTGCGGAAGGTGGCCGACGGGGGCCGGCGGCTACTACTGTTCCGCCAACAAGACCATGTACATCGGGGTGACCCGGAAGGTCGTCCGTGACGCGTTCGAGCTGGGCTCGGCCCAGTTCATGGCACACGAGTACGCCCACCACGTGCAGACGGTCAGCAAGATCGGACCGAACTACTACTTCCCCACGCACAACCGGGCTCGTGGGTCCGCCAAGTTGCTGCTGTCGCGGCGCTTCGAGCTTCAGGCCGACTGCATGGCATCGGCGTTCCTGCGCAGCGTGCAGAGCTCGCTTCCGGTCAACTCGTCCGAGTGGCGCAGCATGAACGACTGGACCCGCAAGAACGGCCACAAGGCCTGGCCGACGAACGACCACGGCAAGGGCTACAGCCAGGCGTTCTGGGCGCAGCGGGGGTTCGACTCGGGTGGCCCGGGGGGCTGCAACACCTGGGCCGTGTCCTCGGGCCGCGTCGCCTGACCGACCGTTCCACCGACCCACCGCACGGCCGCGCCCCCGGGCGCGGCCGTGCGCCTTTTCACGTTCAGCCGAAGAGACTCTGGGCGATCAACGCGAGCGCCGACGCCGTCGCCAGCACGAGTACGCTCGCCCGCACCCGCCCCCGGTCCAGGAAGCGGCGCAGCGGGCCGGACGCCAGGAACCCGGCGACCATGCACGGGACCAGCAGCGCGCCGAAACGCAGCGAGTGCGGGGTCAGCTCGCCCGCCCACCACAGGAAGAACAGCGACTGCGCCGCGCCCAGCGCGAAGAACATCGCCAGCGTCGCCCGGATCTGCGGGCCCCTGGCACTCTGGAAGACCAGCGCCATCGGCGGCCCGCCGATGCCGGTCGCCGTACCGGCGACACCGGACACCAGGCCGGCCGCGGCGACCGTGCCCGCGTTGCGCGGCACCTCGGCGGCCCGCCAGGTGAGCAGCACCGCGATCAGTACCATCGCGCCGACCGACAGGCCCAGCGTGCGCGCCGACAGGTAACCGACGACGATCGCCCCCAGCGCACTACCGGGCAACCGCCCGACGATCCCCCAGCCCACGCCCCGCCAGTCCACTTTGCGCCACTCCAGCGCC
>NZ_POUA01000517.1 GCF_003236385.1 Spongiactinospora gelatinilytica | reverse complement strand
GACTTGCTGCGCCCATCGGGGGCAAGCCCGCGCTGCCGGGAGAACTCCACGAACGAATCCGGTGTCGCCATCACCGTCACCCCGCCGACGAGTGCCAGCGAGCACTCCCCCTGCCGCAGCGACTGCGCCGCCCAGTGCAGCGCCACCAGCGACGACGAGCACGCCGTGTCCACCGACACCGCCGGACCCTCCAGCCCGAAGGTGTAGGACACCCGGCCCGACACCACGCTGCCGCTGCTGCTGGATTCGGCGTAGTCGTGGTACATCACCCCGGCGAAGACCCCGGTCCGGCTGCCGCGCAGCCCCTGCGGGTCGATCCCGGCCCGCTCCAACGCCTCCCACGAGACCTCCAGCAGCAACCGCTGCTGCGGGTCCATCGCCAGCGCCTCACGCGGACTGATCCCGAAGAACCCCGGATCGAACTCCGCCGCGTCGTACAGGAACCCGCCGTCACGCACATACGAGCGACCAGGCCGTCCCGGCTCCGGGTCGTAGACGCCGTCGGTGTCCCATCCGCGATCGGTCGGGAACCCGGAGATCGCGTCCACCTGATCCGCGACCAGCCGCCATAGTTGCTCGGGCGAGTCGGCCGCGCCCGGGTACCGGCAGGACATGCCCACGATCACGATCGGATCGTCATCAACGGCCACAGTCGCGACCTGTACCGGAACCGCCACCTCCTCGGTCCCCACGACCTCATCCAGCAGGTACTCCGCCAACGCGCCCGGCGACGGGTAGTCGAACACCAGCGTCGCGGGAAGCCGCAACCCGGTCACCGAGCCCAGCCCGTTACGAAGTTCCACCGCCGTCAGCGAATCGAACCCGAGATCCGAGAACGCCCGCTCCGCCTCCACCGCCTCCGCCGATCCGTGCCCCAGCACCGAGGCCACCTGGGCCCGGACCAGGTCCACCACGACGCGCTCCCGCTCGGCCTCGGTCAGCCCGGCCAGCCGCGCGCCCAGCCCGTCCGGCGTGGTCTCGGCGACCCGCTGCCGCTTGACCTGCACCAGGCCGCGCAGCAGAGCCGGGGCGGACTCCCCGGCGGCGGCCAGGGCCGCGAAGTCCAGCTTGACCGGCACCAGCGCCGGGGCGTCCACCCCGAGCGCCGCGTCCAGCAGGCCCAGCCCGTCCGCCGCGGTCAGCGCGAGCACGCCGCCGCGCCCGACCCGCGACCGGTCCACGTCGGCCAGTGCGCCGCCCATGCCGCCGGCCTGCTCCCACAGGCCCCAGGCCAGCGACAGCGCGGCCTGCCCCTGGCCCCGCCGGTGCTGCGCCAGCGCGTCGAGGAACGCGTTGCCCGCCGCGTAGTTCGCCTGCCCGGCCGCGCCCAGCACCCCGGACAGCGACGAGAACAGCACGAACGCCGACACGTCCGGCAACAGCTCGTGCAGATGCCAGGCCGCGTCCACCTTGGGCCGGAGAACAGTGGCCATCCGGTCCGGCGTCATGGACTCGATCACGCCGTCGTCCAGTACCCCGGCCGCGTGGACGACCGCGCCCGGCTCACGGCCCGCGAGCAGCCCGGCCACCGCGTCGCGGTCGGCGATGTCACAGGCGGCGATCTCGACCTCCGCACCGAGGGCGGTGAGGTCGTCGCACAGCTCGGCCGCGCCGGGCGCGTCCAGGCCGCGCCGGCCGACGAGCAGCAGTTCGCGCACGTTGTGCTTGGTCACCAGGTGGCGGGCCACCAGTGCGCCCAGGCCGCCGGTGCCGCCGGTCACCAGGACCGGGCCGGACAGACGCGGCAACTCGCCGGTCGGCCGTACCCGGGTCAGGCGGGGTACGAAGACCTCGACGCCCCGGATCGCCAGCTCCGGCTCGTCACCGGCAGGCAGTACCGGTCCGTCCGTGTCCACCAGCACGAACCGGCCCGGATGCTCGGCCTGCGCCGACCGCAGCAGACCCCAGACCGCCGCACCCGCCAGATCCTCCACGACCTCGCCCGGCCGCGCCGCGACCGCGCCACGCGTCACGATCACCAGCCGCGAGTCACGGCACCGATCGTCGGCCAGCCATTGCCGTACCGTCTCCAGCACCCGGACCACCGCCGTGTGAACCGACTCCGGAAGCGGGCCGCCGTCCCGTTCGCACACCAGCGCCACCGTCTGCGGCACGCCTGCCTCGGTCAACGACGCCACGTCCGCATGGACCGGTGCGCCCCAAGGGGCTTCGTTGCCGTCCACTCCCAGTACCGCGCCGATGTGCGGCTGGGCCTGCGGGCGGGTGTCGAGCCGGGTCCAGTCCACCCGGAACAACGGCTCGGTCCGCGCCGCGGCCAGGTGCTCCTCGGTGACCGGGCGGATGACGATGGACCCCACCGACGCGGCCAGCGTTCCGGCGTCGTCGCTCAGGGTCAGAGCGAGCGCGTCCGGGCTCGTACGCGACTGCGCGATCCGCACCCGCAGGCTCCTCGCGCCGTCCGCGTGCAGCGTGACGTTCTCCCAGGCGAAGGGCAGCACCGGGCCGGGGGCACTGCGCCCGAGCAGGTCGGTGGCGTGCAGGGCCGCATCGAGCAGGGCCGGGTGCAGCCCGAACCTGGCCGGCTCGGCCTCCTCGGGCAAGGCCACCTCGGCGTACAGCTCGTCACCTCGCCGCCACACCGCCCGCAGCCCCTGGAACAGAGGGCCGTAGGACATGGAATCGGCGGCTAGTCGTGCGTAGAAGCCGTCCAGGGAGAGCGGTTCGGCTCCTGGCGGCGGCCACGCCGTGAGATCTTCGACGGCGGCCATGGTCGAGGCTTCGGCGAGCAGGCCCGTGGCGTGCAGCGTCCATGGGGTACCGGGCTCGGCGCACTCGGGGAGCGAATGGAACTCGATGGGCCGGCGGCCTTGCTCATCGGCGGCATCGACCGATATCCGCAGCGCGATCCCGCCCTGCTCGGGGATCACCAGGGGTGCGTGCAGGGTCAGTTCTTCGACCGTGCGGCAGTCGGTCTGGTCGGCGGCTTGGAGGGCGAGTTCGACGAGTGCGGTGCCGGGGAGGATGACCTGGCCGAGTACGGTGTGGTCGGCCAGCCAGGGCTGGTCGCTGACGGACAGGCGGCCGGTCAGGACGACGCCGCCGGTGCCGGGCAGCGTGACGACCGCGCCGAGCAGGGGATGATCGGCGGGGCTTTGGCCCACGCGGGTCACATCGCCGGCATCGTGCGCGGACTCCAGCCAGAAGCGTTCGTGCTGGAAGGCATAGGTCGGCAGGTCCACCCGGTGGCCCCGGCCCGTGAGGATCGTCTTCCAGTCCACGGCCAGCCCAGAAGCCCAGGCCCGGCCCAGGCCGGACCACAGGGCCTCGACCTCGGGGCGGTCCTTGCGCAGCAGCGGCACGAACAGCCGCTCCTCGTTCAGAGCGGTCAGCACACCATCGGGGCCGATCTCCACGAACCGGGTCACACCATCGGCGGCCATCGCCGCCACGCCCTCCTCGAAGCGGACCGTCCGGCGGACATGCCCGACCCAGTACTCCGGCGAGCACACCTCCGCCCCGGCCCAGGTACCCGACACGTTCGACACCAGCGGGATACGCGGGCTCGCATACGTCACCTTCGCGGCCGCCTCGGCGAAGCCCGCAAGCATCGGGTCCATCAGCCCGGAATGGAACGCGTGCGACACCCGCAACCACCGGGACCGCCACTCCACCCCGGCCGCGAACTCCTCCAAAACCTCCCGGGCCCCGGAGACCACCACCGCAGAAGGCCCGTTCACCGCGGCGATCGACAGATCAAGCCCTGCCACGGCCTCGGTGACGTCGGCTTCGGTGGCGGCGACCGCGAGCATCGCCCCACCCTCCGGCAGGGCCTGCATCAACCTGCCCCGGGCCGCGACCAGCGCCGCGCCGTCCTGAAGCGAGAACACCCCCGCCACATGCGCTGCGGCCAGCTCACCGATCGAGTGACCCATCACCGCATCCGGCACCACACCCCACGACTCCACCAGCCGATACAACCCGACCTGCAGGGCGAACAGCCCGCACTGGGCGTACGCCGTCTGCTCCAGAGCAGCGGCGTCGGTGCCCCACATCACCTCACGCAGCGGACGGTCCAACACCTGATCGACGACCGCGCAGACCTCGTCCACCACCCCGGCGAACACCGGGAAGCTCTCGTACAGCTCACGGCCCATGCCAAGACGCTGGGAGCCCTGACCCGAGAACAAAAGACCGGTCCGCCCCGACACCGGCCCGGCTCCCGGGACCAGCCCGTCCAGCCCGGCCAGCAGCTCGTCCCGGTCCCCGGCCACGACGACCGACCTGTTCTCCAGCGCCGCCCGCATCGTGAGCGAGCGAGCCAC
>NZ_POUA01000516.1 GCF_003236385.1 Spongiactinospora gelatinilytica | reverse complement strand
CCCGTACCTCGGCCAGCACCGCCGGGTCGAGCCGTCCTGTCACCTCGATGGTCAGGCAGCTTCCCTGAGCGAGACCGTAGAGCGTGGACCGAGGCAGACCCCAGCCCCGGTGCCAGCTCTCGGTACGGCCCGCCGCCACCGCCACCGCGACCCTGCCGTTCTCTCCGGCGATGATCGGGGTCAACCGCACCTCCGGCGCGCCCGCCTTGGCGAAGGCGGCCTCCAGCGCGCGGACGGCGTCCGCCACCTCGGTGCTCGGCCGCAGCCGCGCGTCCCGGACCAGCAGATCCGACAGCAGCCAGACGCGCAGCACGCCGCCTACGGCCCTGACCCGGTCTTCCTGAACGGCGGCCTGGGCCTCGACGCGCACCCGTCCGTAGTCGTCCTTGGACGAACGGCCCACCCGCCACCGGTCGTTCAGCCGCCGCTCCCAGCCTGACGGCAGCGCCCCCGCGCGGACCCTGACCTGCGCGCGCAGCACCGTTCCGGCCGCGAGCGCCCGGTAGATGTAGACGCCGCCGACGGCCCTGGTCGGACGCTGCAGGTCGTCGTCGATGGTGTTGTGCATGCGCAGCGTGGTGCCCGGGATGATGATCGTGCCATTGCCCGGGGCGATGAACCCCTTGCGGTACTGCTTGCCGTCGGCCGCGTCCTCGGCCATCCGGTTGGCGGTGGGCCTGGCGGGTGCGCCTTTGGCGTGCACCAGCACCTTCGGAACCGGCAGGCTGCGCTCGCCGTCCGGTGTCTGCGGTGTCGCGGCGGTGACCACCAGGTCTCCGGTGCGGACCAGCGCGTGCGCGGCCCCGCCGAGCCGCCTGGCCACCTCGGGCATGAGGCACCAGCCGGGGATGTGGTCCGCGCCTTCCACCAGGTTGCCCTGCACGGTGGCGGCGGCGAGCACAGGCTGTTCAACGGTGAGGGTCAGGTTCACGGTCTCCCAGCCAGGCCGTGCGACGGGTGCCGCCATCGGCCGGTCCTCGACCGAAAACGGCCGGTCCGTGGGCGGTGCTGGCACGTCGGTCCGGCCCAGGATCGCGAAATCGCCGGCCAGGCCGTCGATGGTCAGCCTGCACCGGCCCGCCCCGCGCCGGCGTTTGCCGCCGATTCCCTCCAGCAGTCGCGCGCCCGCCATCAGCAGCGCCACTGCGGCCTCCCGCCCCACGGGGTCCAGTCCGTCATACCCCTCGATCCGGCCACGGCCGCTGAGCGTGACCCCTGCCCTGGCCATCTCCTCAAAGCGCAGCATCTCGGTCTGCGCGGTACCGGTCACCGGGTCGATTGCGACGCCCGGCTTGCGGAACGTGGCCGCCCACGCGACGCTCGGCCGATCTCGCAGGAGGCCGGTCAGCCGGTCCGGCAGCCGGAGCGGGCCGTTCAAGACCAGCGCCGCCGGGCGGAGCATCGGGTCGCCGGTGGCGTACTGGCCGCCGAAGAGGAAGGCGAGCCAATCGTGCCAGACCCCCGACGACCCGCTGTCGAGGGCGTGTGCGGCCAGTTCGCAGGAGTCGCGCCACACCCCGACCAGGGTCTTCGCCGGGACGATCGGCGCGCCGGGGGCCTTGGCCGTTCCTTCGGCGTCGCGTTGCACCAGTCGGTGCAGGTAGCCGTAGCGGCCGGTGCCGGTGCCGATCCGCCAGTCGCTGATCATGAACAGCGAGAGTTCGAATTCGCCGTTCATCGCGCCGCCGTCCCGGTCTCGGCGGGCAGGAACGGCACGGCCGCCATGGCGTCCATCAGGCCGGTCCGTTCCCCGGAATCCAGGTCGTCCGGTGAACTTGGGCCATCCCAGAACCGCTCACCCGCCGTCAGGTCGTCGAGCGCCCGCTCACGTTCGGGATTCCCCGCGACGCGGCGGCGCGCCAGCCACAGCCGGGCGCGGGCGACGTCCGCGCCGAGGCACAACCCCTCGCACAGGTCATGCGCCACACCGCCCGGGATCAGACGTTCGCCGGAGTCGCGGTCACGGCGACGCAGCGCGTCGGCCCGCCGGAGCAGGTCGTCCCAGCGCGGTCCTCCCGCACCGTCCGTCCCCACCATGTACGGCGAAGCCGACCGCCCCGCCGACCCCGACGGCGTGACCGACTCCCTAATCCTGGCCAGATCGGGTGCCGCGCTCTCGTACAGCACGACGAACGCCAGCGCCGACCCGTGTTCCTTAACCCGTTTGGCCTCCTTTGAGATCAGCTCCTCGGCCAGGTCATAGGCGAAGTGGAACGGATAGTTACGCTTGACGATCGCCACGCCGGCAGCGGCCGTCAGCCTGGCTCGCCCAGTCTTCCCGAGCAGCGGGTGCGCGGCGGTCTCCGCCTCGAACGCCTCCAGGTAGTGCTGGGCGAAGGGCAGCGCCACGTCGCCCTCGCACACCACGGTCAGATCGTCACCGCCGACGATCAGCGGCAGGACGGCGGGTGTCTCTCCGTCGGCGCGCTGCTCGGCCGTCCTGCGCAGCGCGACCAGGAGCGCCCGTTTGGCCGCGTCGTCCACCCCGGCGGAGACTTGGCGGAACAGCTCCGCGTAACCCCGGTCGTCCTGGGCGTCGGGATGCCCGGCCAGGCCCCGGAACAGGTCGCCCAGGCCGTTGCCGTCGGCGTGCACGACCGCCACCCACTCGGCCGTGAGCCCCAGCCGGTCCACGACGGCTCTCATCTCTGCCGGGGTGGTGCCACAGATCCCGGCGAGCCGGTGCAGGGCCGGCCTGGAGGCGCCGATCTTGTACGCGGCGGCGGCAGAACGCGGACGTGGCTCCTCTCCGTTCCCCTCGGAACGAATCTCCATGGCGGGCAGGCCGCTCGACTCGCAGTCCTGCGCCAGCGGCAGCCGCAGGTGGCGGGACTGCGGCCCTGGACGGCGATCCCGTTGCCAGGACAGCTCCCGGTAGGCGGCCCGGATGGTCTCCCGCAGCGGCTCGCCACCGGCTTCCACGACGACACCACAGACGTCCAGGCCCGGGGCCTCGCGCAGGGCGCGTTCCGTCACCTCGGAGACCAGGCCCTGGCCGGTCACATGTTCCTCGACCAGGACGACGACCAGTCCCGCCCCGGCGACCACCAGCTCCGCCGGGTGGGTGCCGATCCGCCAGTCCGCGGTGAACTCCGCCCCGGCGACCGTCCGAAGCGCGTCGAATGCCCATGTCTCGTTCACGCGGGCGATCAGGTCCGAGGCCCCGACGATCTCCTGGCGCCGGTTGGTGGCGAAGATGTATCGCTGGTTGCCCGCCGTGCGGATCACGACGACGTACATGACTCTCCTGTCGGGTAGGGATGAGGGACCGCGGTCACCGTGTGACCGAACAGCCAGCCGAGCGCGAAGGCGACCCCGGCAGGAGCGGCGATGAACAGCCGGTGGTCGAGATCGGCGTACTGCGGGCGAGCGGCGACCCAGGCCCGCCAGGCGGCGTAAACGTGCCGGACGACCAGTTCGAAGTCGGCCATCGTCTCGGGGATGTTCGCCGGTCCGCCCTCGATGAGCAGCGCGGCCCGGCAGCGCGCATGCTTCCCGGCGCTGTCCAGGCAGCCGGTGGCGGCGGCCGACAGGGCCTGGGAGATCATCAGCGGATTGTCGGACAGGTGCACCACGACGGCGACGGCCGTACCGTGCTCGACGGCCTGAAACTCCTCCGGTTCGTCCACCACCCGGGCCAGGCTCTCGGCCCGCCTCGCCTCCGCCGGGGTCAGCGGTTCCTTCAACCGGCTGCTGATCCGCACCGAGGGAAAGAAGTCCGCGAACGCGCGCTCCGACGGCTGGGGCAGCACCAGCCCGGCCGCCGGACGCTTGCCGGCGCCTTCCGGGTCCGGCCCGACGCCGCGCAGTTCCCGCTGCACGTTGAACTTGAACCGCGCGCCCAGGTCGAACACGTCGGGCAAAGTGGCATTGACGTAGAGGGACACCGGCGTGGCCGGATCGACCTCCGACAGCTCTACCAGCCGCGCGGTCACCAACTCGTAGGCCAAATCCAGCGCCTCGGCCCGCGCTGCGGGCTCATCAGAGGGGATGGACCGCCGTACGGCGAAGCACGAATCATGGTTGCGCTTGGCGTGATCGACGGCCGCCGTCAGCCACTGCCCGCTCCACGGCCCCCGCCACCGCTCCGGCGGCAGCGAGATCACGATCCCGACCCCTCTGCTGCGCTGCTGCCACAGGTTGATCCCGGCGAACATCAACGCGGCGGCTATGCAAAGCACCGTCAGCGACAGCCGCTGATCGCCGAGCCACCCCTTGATCACGTCGGGGACCGTCCCGGCGGCCACCGCTCCGGCCACACCGGCCACCGCCGCCAGCCCCCACTGCGACGCC
>NZ_POUA01000515.1 GCF_003236385.1 Spongiactinospora gelatinilytica | reverse complement strand
GGGGGACGCAGGCGATCGTGGACGCAATGCGGGCGCAGGGGGCGCGGCGGATCTTGGCGATCAGCGCCGCGCCGGTCGCCGGCGTGTCGGCCCCCGGCCGGCCGGTGCCGCGCCACGCGCCCGGTGAGGGGCCGTTCATGCGGTACATCCTGACCCCGCTGCTTCGGGCCGGCCTGCGTCAGGAGTACGCCGACCTCGCCCGGATGGAGGCCGTGCTGGCCGGAAGCGGGCTGGACTGGACCGTCGTACGCCCGCCGCGGCTCACCGACAAGCCCGCCACGCACGCCTACCGGACCGCGCTCGGCGCGAACCTGCCGCGCGGGCTGAAAATCTCCCGCGCGGACCTGGCGCACGCCATGCTCGGCATGCTGACCGACCAGAGCACGATCAAGCAGTACGTCGCCGTCGCGTACTGATCCATTCGATCCGCACCGGTGCGACACGCCGGTTGGAGGGAGATCGTCACGAGCGTCCGGCTTCGTGATCAGACCGCCACCCACCAGATCCTGATTTCCCTGTTCTCGTGCTCCCACTCGACATACTTTGAATCCCATCACTGACCCGGGGAGACGAAGAACCGAAGTGACAAGGGAACACGAACGAACCGTCCTGTCGCGGATGCCCGCGCCGCAGGCGCACGGCGGCGTGGCGGCGGAGCGCGGGGAGCGCGGGGAGCGCGGGGAGCGCGGGGAGCGCACGCTGTGGCGGGGCGGCCGGATACACGCGCCGGACGGCGGCAGCGCGATGCTCACCGAGGGCGAAAGGATCGTGTGGGTCGGCGACGACACCGGTGACGTGCCCGCCGCGCGCGTGGTGGAGCTGGACGGCGCGTGGGTGACCCCCGCCTTCGTGGACGCGCACGTCCACGCGACCTCCACCGGCCTGGCGCTGTCCGGCCTGGATCTGACCGGGTGCCCGAGCCGGGCCGAGGCCCTCGCGCGTCTCGCCGCGCACGCCACCGGGCAGCCGCACGGCACGATCCTGGGCGGCGGCTGGGACGACTCGCTGTGGCCGGAACGGCGTCCGCTCACCGCGGCCGACCTGGACGCGGCCGCCCCCGGCCGGATGATCTACCTGGCCCGCACCGACCACCACTCGGGCGCGGTGTCCTCGCCGCTGCTCGCCGCCGACCCGGAGGTCCGCGGCGACGCGGGCTACGACGACAGCGGCCTGCTCCGCCAGGCCGCACACGAACGGCTGCGCGCCCTCGCGCACGCCTCGCTGACATCCGCGCAGCGCCGCGACGCCCAGCGGCTGACCCGCGCCCGCGCCGCCGAGCTGGGCGTCGGCTGCCTGCACGAGCTGGCCGGCCCGGTGCTGTCCAGCGAGGACGACCTGGCGAGCATGCTGGAGCTGGGCCGTACCGAGCCGGGTCCCGACGTGGTCGGCTACTGGGGCGAGCTGGGCGGCACCGCGACCGCCGCCCGGCACGGCTGCGCCGGGGCGGCGGGCGACCTATTCCTGGACGGCTCGCTGGGGTCGCGTACGGCGGCGCTCAGCCGGCCGTACGCCGACCGTCCCGGCGACACCGGCGCCCTCTACCACGGCGTCGAGGCCGTCGCCGCGCACATCGTGGACTGCGCGCGGGCCGGGTTGCAGGCCGGGTTCCACGTGATCGGCGACGCGGCCGTGCGCACCGCCGTGGAGGGCTTCGAGGCCGCCGCCCAGGAGGTCGGCCTGGAGGTCATCCGCGCCGGGCGGCACCGGCTGGAACACGTCGAGATGATCGACGCGGGCCTGATCGCGCACATGGCCCATCTGGGCGTGTGGGCGAGCGTGCAGCCCGCGTTCGACGCCTGCTGGGGCGGGGTGCACGGCATGTACGGCGAGCGGGTCGGCGCGGAGCGCGCGGCGGCGATGAACCCGTTCGCCTCCCTGGCCGAGGCGGGCGTCGGCGTGGCCTTCGGCAGCGACTCCCCGGTGACGCCGATCGACCCGTGGGCGGGCGTGCTCGCCGCGGTCCGGCACCACACCCCCGCGCACCGGATGACCCCCGCCGCCGCGCTGGCGGCGCACACGGTGAACGGCTGGCGCGCGGGCCGGATGGACGACTGCGGGGTGCTGGCCGCCGGGATGATCGCGACGTTCGCGGTCTGGGACGCGGCGGCGCCGATGGCCGACCTGGTGGACGGCAAGCCGGACGATGGTTCGGTGAGCGCGCCGGTGTGCGTCCGCACGGTGGTACGCGGGGCGACGGTTTATCAGCGCTCCTGACCGGCCCCGTCCCGTTGTCATGCTCGCGATCGACATCACCTTCACGAGTGACCAGGAAGTCACATATGAGTCCGAGAGTGGTTCCCGACGAAGAACCGATCTGGCGCGCGCTCGCCGACCCCACCCGGCGGGCGATCCTCGATGTGCTGCGCGGCGGCGCGCGCAGCACCGGGGCGCTGGCGGCGGTCTTCCCCACGACGCGGTTCGCCGTGATGAAGCATCTGGGCGTACTGGCCGACGCCGGTCTGATCACCATCGAGCGGCGTGGCCGGGAACGGCTCAACCACCTCAACCCCGTCCCGCTGCGGATGGCGTACGAGCGCTGGGTCCGGCCGCTGGCCGGCATCACGGCGCACCCGGTGGAGACGGCCGGGGCAGCGGAAGGACCGGAGCCGAGCAGGGGAGCGCGCGTGGAGTACGGGCTGGACGTCCGGGCCGAGCACACCGTCAAGGCCGGGGCCGAGCGTACCTGGGGCGCGCTGCTCGACCTCGCGGACTGGTGGCCGCGCACCTGGCCGGAGGGCGAACGGCTGGCCTTCGAGCCGCGCCTCGGCGGCCGGCTGGGCACCACGGCCGAAGGGCGCACGCTCGATGACGGGCCGGGCACCCTGTGGGGCGTGGTGAGCGCGCTGAGCCCGGGCCGCGAGCTGGTGCTGGACGGGTCGATGGGCGTACGCGGGCCGGTGGCCGGGCAGTGGCGGATGATCCTCACCCCGGAGGGCGAGACGACGAGCGTCATCGTCGAGCACCGGGTGATCGGCGAGATCGACGAGGACACCCGGGCGGGTTTCACCCTCGCCTGGCCCGGCACGCTGGCCGCGCTGGACTCCTACCTATCCGGCCTATGCGGCCGCAACGATAGCCAACCGGTATTTCCCGAACGCAACTACGGGGCTTGACAAATCAGGTGCGGCGAGGAGAGGGCGTCTTCTCGCCGCCCGCCGTTTCATGGCGTGAGCTTGGCGGACGTCCTCCAGGGAGAACGACCCTCCGGACGGAAGAACGGCCTGCCCCGCGCAGGAGAACGGCAGGCGAACTCTCGGCACGGCCCGGCCACGGGCCCGGCCACGGTGAGCAGCGAGCTCCGCCCGGCGATGCACTTACAGCACGACAGGTTTGGGACGGACAGTGCGTGCCGGGCATGAAAGTGCTGGTCAGATGGGCACTTCTGGGTTTCGGATAGCCGATACCCGGCTTTCGGAATATTTATATTCCGGTCACAGTAGATGACTTATTCATCGGTTTCCTTACCTTCCCAAGAGATAACCGTCAGTCTAATATCTAGTTTTATGTCTCGGTGTGCACAGGATTTCTATGGCACGCGCGCGCGGCAGCCACGTCGGCATGCCGCCATGCCCGGACATTGCCCTGACCGTGAGCCGTGGAACGTTACCCGGTGCGGTCCGGCCCCGGTCATTTCCGATAGACGCGCAATACGAGGGGTTGCCATCTCGGAGAGCCGCGACGCCTGACGTCCAAGACACAGGAGGCACGACGATGGGAACCTCCCGCGCGACGACGATCACCGTGGCCGTCGCGATCGGTGTGTTCGGCGTGGGCGCCGGGGTGGGCAGCGTCATCGCCGGCCGTACGGCGGGCGACGGCGGGATCAAGCTGGCGGCGGGCACGTACCATCTGGACGAGCAGGAGGACCCGGGGCTGACCTTCGAGCCGTCCGACCCGGAGCCGTCCCTGCCGCCCGAGTCGTCTGAATCGGCCGGGGATTCGGCCAAGGATCCGGCTGAGCGTTCGGAGGCCCCGGGGCCGTCCGAAAAGCGCCGCCGAAGCGGCTTACGGGTCTGCCTGACCACCACGACCGACGGGCGGGTGATCGCCGCCAGACCCGGCGGCGAAGACGGCCAAGGCGGCCGGAGCGGGCGGGCCGACGACGGCTGCACGCCGCTGCCGGTCGTGGTGGACGCGGCGGCGGAGCGGTTACGGCCGGGCAACTCCACCCCCCTACCGCTGCCCAGCCCGATCGCGACGCCCTCGGGCGGGGACTGCTCGCCGAAGCGCGCGCCCAACGGGGTGATGCTGACTCCGGCGGTCCCCGGCTCCAGGTCCGCCGCCTCGCCCCGCGC
>NZ_POUA01000514.1 GCF_003236385.1 Spongiactinospora gelatinilytica | reverse complement strand
GCCCTACCAGGACGTCTGCCGCGCGTAGCGCGGGTCAGCCGACGGGCGCGGCCCGCGTGGCCGGTGGCGTGTAGTCGGGCGCGATCCCCTGCTCGGCCAGCCACTCGCGAAGACCGGGGATGGACGACGGGTCGCTCGCGACCTTGGCGGCGTAGTGCGACAGCGCCACCTCCTCGCCGTCGGTGTAGAGCAGCCGGGCCGGGCCCGACCACGACAGCCGCCAGCGGGCCTCACCGTGCTGGATCAGCACCGCCTCCAGCGCCTGCCCGAGCACGCCGCCGAGCAGCGTCTCCGATGGATTCCAGCCGAGCCGGCGCAGTTCGTGCGTGAGCGCCGCGGCCTGCCCCCTGGCCAGCGCCTCGAAGGCCGCGTCCAGGTACGGCAGCGGCGTGCCCATCACCCGCTGCCCGGCCACGGCGAGGTCGTGCAGCGCCTCGGCGTTGCGCATCTCGTACATCGCCGCCGCCACCATGTCCTCCCACGGCACCGGCCGCAGCGTGGCCAGGGCCTGCGGGGACCAGATGGTGCCCTCCACGGCGTTCGCCGCGACCGCCGGATCGACGAGCAGCGCCGTGGCCGGCCGCCGGTCGGGGACGTGCCCGGGGTCGGGCAGCGCGGCGATGGCGGCCAGCCGTTCGGCGAGGCTGGGATGGGAGTCGTAGGGCGAGGTGGTCTCCGGCTCCCCGGCGGCGGAGGCGAGTTCGGCCTGCCTGCCCGGTTCGGCCAGCATCGCCGAAAAGCCCGCCATGACCTGCGCCGGGCGGCTGCCCGCCGCGCCCGCCATGCTCACGTAGCCCGACATGAACAGGTCCCAGCCCAGCGCGGTGAAGCGGACCTTGCGCAGCGCGCCGCTCATCGCCTCACGGCCCGCGATGGCGACCGCGAACCGGTCGGCCTCCAGCTCCTGACGCCGCGAGACGGCCTGGGACACGCGCATGTAGAGCTTGGCGTACGCGAGGAAGACGCGTTGCAGCACGGGGTGGCGGCCCAGGTGGCCGACGGCCGCGCCGAGCGCCACCCTGCCCCGGTAGACCGGCGCGCCGAGCCGGGTGTGCGCGCCGCTGTAGTGGCCGAGTTCGTGCCCGAGCACCGCGCGCATCTCGTCCACCGTGAGGGCCTGGAGCAGGGGCAGCCCGATGTACATCCGGCGGCGGGTGGCCATCAGGCCGAGCAGCCGCGTCTCCTCGCCCACCGCCGCGTTGACCTCGGCCACCAGCCGGATCTCGTCGGGCGGGGCGGTGCGCACCCGCTGGGCCAGGTCCGTGACGACCCGCCAGAGCTCCGGCTCCTGCCGCCGATCCACGGCCACGCCCGGTTCCTCGCCCGGTCGGGCCCGGCTGACCATCCACAGCGCCCTGGCGAGCGCGATGGCGGCGAGCGTCAGTACGGCGGCCACCTGGATGCCACGGGCGTGGAAATCGACGAACAGGTAAACGTCGAAGAAGACTGCGCCGGCGAAGATGAGACCGACCAGCGCGTAGAAACCCGCGAGCAGGGTGAAGGCCAGGGCGGCCCGTAGTGCGGTGGTCATCGAGGGAAGGACTCCAGGGGCGACGACATTGCCCACAAAAATAGTGGAATTCCCTGCGTAATATGACGAATCCTCGGGTGTGGGCCGCCGGCCGCGCAGGTCCGCGCCGGGGTGTCCAGGTCCGCATCGGCCACCGGCGCCGGCCGACGTTGTGCGAAGGTTCAGTGTTCTGCAAGCGGTTCTTCAGCGGCGTGGAACATTCTGGAGTCGTGAAGGTGCATGGCCCCGTCGAGCAGGAAAAGTGTCGGTGGCGCTCGGCAGAATGGGACATGCACGCACGCACGAGCGCCACCCTGAGAGGTGCCATCATGTGCCAGCACCAGCCGACCTGCCCCAACGCCTACTCTGCCGACCGCGAGGCCGCACACGTCATCGCCGCGCACCCCGACCAGGGGTGGAGCCTGCTGTGCAACGGCGTCCTGCTCTTCGAGGACACCGGCCTGCTGCTGCCCGACGGCCGCGCGGTCGATCCGCACCGGGCGCCGGTCGCGGCCTAGCGCCGCCCGGTCGCCCGGTCGCGCCGCATTTGCGCGACGCCGCCCGTGGCGGCACGGCGACCTGCCTTCGGCGGAGGCAGGCAGGACGCCGTCCCCGCCCGGGTGGCCGTAACTTGCCGATGCGCGGGCGACTTGATGGCCCGGCCCCGGGTAGTCCTCCTTCGGAGCACGCGTTCGGGACGCGATGGGGGAGAGACCGTTGGCACGCTGTGAGACCTGCGGAAACGACTACGACATGGCTTTCGAGATCCGGGCGCAGGGGGTGACCCACGTCTTCGACTCATTCGAGTGCGCGATCCAGCGGATGGCCCCGGTGTGCGAGCACTGCGGCTGCCGGGTGATCGGGCACGGCGTACAGGCCGGCGACCGGTGGTACTGCTGCGCGCACTGCGCCCGCGAGGAGGGCGCCGACCAGATCGTGGACCGGGTGGGCGCGCCGGCCTGAGCGGCCGGTCAGTTCGCGGTGAACCACAGGGTGACGTCGCCGAACTCGGCGACCGGCCCTTCGGCCAGCGTGCGCACGGCCGTGCCACGCCGGTCCAGCATGATCACCTCGGTGGTCCGGGTGTCCGACCGCACCGCGAGCAGGTGCAGGTCGTCCAGCCAGCCCTGGACGACGACCCGCTCGGGCAGCGGCACCGACGCCCGCCGCGCGCCGGAGGCGGCGTCCCACAGGCAGACGCTCACCGAGAAATCCGGGCAGGCCGTGCCGAACACCGTGCCCACCCACGACTTCGCCGCGTTCATGCCCAGCAGCCGGCCGACGCCGGGAAACGAGCGCAGCACCCTGCCCTTGAGATCGTGTACCGCCACCGCGCCTCCCGCGCTCTGGTGCAGCACCGTCGAGCCGTCCCCGCCCCAGTAGTAGGCCGAGTCGTGCCCTCCGGGCAGGGACACCACCGAGGCGGTCCGCGCCGCCGGATCGACGACGACGAAACCGTCGGTCTCCTTGCGTCCGGTGCCGGGCTCGGGATAGATGGTCAGCAACAGCAGCCGGCCATCGCTGCGCCACGCCGGAGAGGCGGTGTACGCCGGCCTGGCGACGCTCCTGATCCGCACCTCCTGCCCGCGCACCCGGTCGGCGATCCGGATCGTCTCGAAGCTCGGGTCGGTCAGGGCGCCGGCGGTCACGGAGGCCACATAGCCGCCGCCCGGTGAGGTGACCGGCTCTTGGTAGCCCCCGTAATAGGCGAAGCGGCGGGTGCGCGGGTCGCGCACGTAGGACGGAAACCCGTCACTCTCCCCGCGGCGGTCGATGTAGCTGGAGACCGACACGGGGTCGGCGGCGTTCTCGCGCAAAATGATCCCGGTGCCGGGGATGCGGAATTCGGAGGTCGACTTCACCGGCATCCGGCCGCCCTTGGGCGCGGGAGCCGTGGGAGGGGCCGATCTCGGCTCGGTGGGCCCGGCCGTACGGGTGAGCAGGACGCCCGCCGTGACCGCCACCGCCACCGCGCAGGCCGCGGCCACAAGCACGACCGGCCACCGGCGGCGGCGCGCGGGAGGGGCGGCCGACTCCTGACCCTCGGCCAGCAACCGCACCTCGGGCACCGGATGGCCGAGCAGGGTGAGCAGCGCCTGGGTCGCGGTGGGACGCGCCTCCGGGTCCTTGGCCAGGCAGCGCGCGACCAGCTCGCGCAGCTCGCCGTCCAGGGCGCCGAGGTCCGGGTCGGTGTGCAGGATGCCGGCGATCACGGCCGGCAGGTCGCCCGACCCGAACGGCGGGCGGCCGGTCGCCGCGCACACGATCGTGGACCCCCAGGCGAACAGGTCCGCGGGCGGCCCCGAGGGCAGCCCGGCGAACTGCTCGGGCGCCATGAACGGCGGGGTGCCGAGCAGCCCCTCGCCGGTGGTCTCGGCGGCGTCCAGCGCGCGCGAGATGCCGAAGTCGATCACCCGCGGGCCGTCCCTGCTGAGCAGCACGTTCCCCGGCTTGAAGTCCTGGTGCACCACCCCGGCCTGGTGGATGGCGGCCAGCGCGGTGAGCGTGCCGATCGCCACGCGGCGCAGCTCGGCCCCGCTCATCGGCCCGCGTTCCTTGATCACCTGCGCCAGGCTGGGCCCGTCCACGAACTCGCTGACGATGTACGGCACGCCGCCCGACTCGCCGGTGTCCAGCACCTGGGCGGTGCAGAACGCCTTCACCCTGCGGGCGAGCCCGATCTCGCCGGCCCACGCGCCGCGGGCGTCGCCATCGGCCAGGCCCGCCTGGATCAGCTTGATCGCCACCCGCTCACCGCCCGGCCCCTCGCCGAGCAGGACGACCCCCTGCCCGCCC
>NZ_POUA01000513.1 GCF_003236385.1 Spongiactinospora gelatinilytica | reverse complement strand
CCCCCGGATGGGCGGCCATCTGGCCCTCCACCTCGCCCGGGTCCACCCGGACGCCGCGGATCTTCAGCTCGTGGTCCAGCCGGCCTTCGTGGACGAGCATGCCGCCGGGGGTCGTCGAGACCCGGTCGCCGGTGCGGAAGTACCGCACGGCGTCGCGCTCGACGAACCGCTCGGCGGTCGCCCCGGGCAGGCCGCGATAGCCCAGGGCCAGCGACGGGCCGCCGATCAGTAGCTCGCCGTCCTCCCCGATGTGCTGCCTGACGTGCGGCAACGGGCGCCCGATCGGCACCTTGCCCAGGCTGGGGGCGGTGAGGTCGGCGGCGTGGGTGATCAGTGTGGTTTCGGTACATCCATAGGTGTTGATCAGACGAATGGAGTTGGTGCGGAGTGTCCGCCAGTCCGACAGCCGGGCCGCGCTCACCGCCTCGCCGCCGATGACGACGAGCCGGACCAAGGGGGGCAGCGCGGCCCGCTCGTCCATCAGGTGGCGGACGAGTTCGTGCCAGTACGCGGAGGGGAGGTCGAGCACGGTGACCCGCGCGGCCTTGATCGCGCGCAGCATCCGGGGGAAGGACCCGGAGTGCGCGTCGTCGCAGAAGACCAGCGCCGCGCCCGTGGTGAGCGCGGGCAGGATCTCCTCCAGGCAGGTGTCCCAGTTCAGTGAGGCGAACTGGAGTACGCGGTCGTCCGGGGTGATGCCGAACAGCTCGCGCAGCGCGCCGGTCACCACGCCGATGGCCCGGCGCGGGGTGACCACCGGCTTGGGCGCCCCGGTGGAGCCGGAGGTGAACAGGATGTACGCAGGGTCGTCGCCGGCGACGGCCGCGATTTCGCCGGGCTCGTCGGTGGCGTTGGGGAGGTCCACCTGACGCACGCCGAACGGAAGGGCCGGTCCGGTGCCGAGGGCGGCGGTGCAGCCGCTCGCGGTGATCAGTTCGTGCTGCCTGGCCGGAGGGTGCGAGGGGTCGATGGGCACGTACGTGCCGCCCGCCGCCAGTACTCCGAGCAGCGCGGCCACCGTGGCCGGCGTGCGCGCGGCCGGCACCGCGACCGCCCCCGGGCGGGGCCCGAGCCGCCGGGCCGTCGCACGGACCCACGCGTCCAGCTCGGCATAGGTCAGGACGCCGTCACCGTGTTCCAACGCCGGCCGGCCGGGATGGCGGGCCACCGCCTCGGCGAAGGCCCTCATCACATCGTGCTGCGGATATGACAATGCTGCCTCTTTCCGGAAGGGACGCGGACTGCGGGAAAGGCGATCCGGCGCCGGCCGGAGGCGATTTCTCCCGCCGCGACCCTTCGTATGAACCGTCGAAAAGGTTTGAACTGTCGGATGCGGCCTCAGCGTGCCGGGATACGCTGCACTTCGGCCTGATCCGGTCAGGATTTCGGCTGGACTGCGACTTGTGCCTCTCCTATGACTGCCGGTAATCGCATTCGCAAGGAAGAAGGGAGCGACATGTCGGCACAAGCACAAGCGCCAGGCCAGGGGCCGCGGCTGATGATCGGATTACTCGGTTCGGTGCGGGCCTGGGAGAAAGGCCAGGAGATCGCGCTCGGCCCGCCCCGGCAACGGGCCGCCTTCGCGCTGCTCGCGCTGGACGCGGGCCGGGTCGTCGCGATGGAGCGGCTGATCGACGGTCTGTGGGGGGACCGGGCCCCGGCGGGCGCGCGCAGCCTCGTCCAGGGGTACGTGTCGCGGCTGCGGGTGGCCCTCGCCCGAGCCGGCGTCACGATCGCGTACTCCCCGCAGGGCTACCTGCTCAGCCTCCCCGCCGAGCAGGTCGATATCCACGAATTCCGAATTTCGGTCACCAGGGCGCGGGCCGCCGAGACCGACGAGGCGCGGGCCGCCGGGCTGCGGCACGCGCTGGAGCTGTGGCGGGGCGAGCCGCTGACCGGGGTCTCCGGTGGGGAACTGCTGGACCGGCTGCGCGACTCCCTCGACGAGGAACGGCTGGCGGTCACCGAGGAGTGCCTGAACGCCGAGGTGCGCGCCGGGCACGACGCCACGCTGGTGCCCGAGCTGATCGCGCTGGTCGCCGAGCATCCGTTCCGGGAGCGGCTGGTCGGGCTGCTGATGCTGGCGCTCTGCCGTACCGGGCGGCGGGTGGACGCGCTGGAACGGTACGAGCGCACCCGCCGCAGGCTGGTGGACGAGCTGGGCCTGGACCCTGGACCAGAGCTCCGGCAGTTGCGACAGCGCATCCTGCGCGGGAACGTTCCCGCCGGCCGCTCCCCGACCCTGTACGCGGTCCCCGAGACCGGCCCCGAACCCACGGCGGTGCCCGCGCAGCTCCCGCCCGGCCCCGGCCAGTTCACCGGGCGGGCGCGCGAACTGCGCCTGCTCGACTCGATCGCCGCCGGCGGGGAGGCGGCGTCGGTCGCGGTGGTGACCGGCGGCGGCGGGGTCGGCAAGACCGCGCTGGCCGTCCATTGGGGCCACCGGGTCCGCGCCCGCTTCCCGGACGGTCAGCTCTATGTTGACCTGCACGGATACTCACCGGAACGGCCGCTGCACCCGCTGCGGGCCCTCGGCCGGCTGCTGCGCGCGCTCGGCGTACCGGCCGACCGGGTGCCCGACACCGTCGAGGAGGCCACCGCCGCCTACCGCAGCCTGCTCGCCGACCGGCGGGTCCTGGTGATCCTGGACAACGCCGCCTCCGAGGAGCAGGTCCGCCCGCTGCTGCCCGGCGGCGGGCGCTGCGCCACGGTGATCACCAGCCGGGAGCGCCTGGCCGGGGTGGTCGCCCGCGACGGCGCGGTGCCCGTCCCACTCGGCCTGCTGGCCCCCGACGAGGCGGGCGCGCTGTTCGGCAAGATCCTCGGTCACGAACGACTGTCCGCCGACCGGGACGCCGCCACCGAACTCGCCAGGGCCTGCGGCTACCTGCCGCTGGCGCTGCGCATCGCGGCGGCGGGCATCCTGTCCCGGCCGGGCGCGGACCTGGGCGATCAGGTACGCCGGCTGACCGGCCCACGATTAGCCTCGCTCGCCCTGAACGGAGACCCGCGCGCCGCGGTGCGCGCCGCGTTCGACCTGTCCTACCAGCGGCTGGACCCGCCGTCCCGGAGGCTGTTCCGGCTGCTCGGCCTGGTACCGCGTCCCGCCTTCGCCGCGGGCGAGGCCGCCGCCCTGACCGGTACCGCCCCCGCCGAGACCGAACGCCTGCTCGGCGGGCTCGCCGCCGCCCACCTCATCGAGGAGTACGCGCCCGGCCGCTACACCTTCCACGACCTGATGCGCGAGTACGCCCGCGAACGCGCCCGCGCCGAGGAGACCGAGACCGCGCGCGCCCGCGCCCTGAACGCCCTGAGTGCCCTGGCCCGTTGAATGCCGGGGCGGTCTGTCATGGGTGCGTATGATCGCCGTTGGGCGGGAGCGAGGAGGCGGACGTGGCCGAGCCGTTACGGCCGGGCGATCCGGATCAGGTCGGCGCGCACCGGCTGCTCGGCCGCCTCGGCGGCGGCGGTCAGGGGATCGTCTACCTGGGTGAGGGGCCCGCCGGGCGGGTGGCGGTGAAGGTTCTGCGCGGCGACGGCGCCGACGGCCGGGCCCGCGAGCGGCTGGCCAGGGAGATCGCGGCGGCGCGCAGCGTCGCGCCGTTCTGCGTGGCGCGGATCGTGGACGCCGACCCCCAGGCCGACCCGCCGTACCTGGTCAGCGAGTACGTCGAAGGGCCGTCGCTGGCTCAGGCGGGCGTACGCGCAGGGGCCGACCTCCAGCGCCTCGCGGTGGCCACCGCCACGGCACTGGCGGCCGTCCACCGGGCCGGGGTGGTCCACAGGGACTTCAAGCCGGGCAACGTCCTGCTCGGCCCGGACGGGCCGCGCGTGATCGACTTCGGGATCGCCCGCTCGCTCACCGACCCGACGACCCAGTCCAGCCAGATCCTCGGGACGCCCGGCTTCATGGCCCCGGAGCAGTTCGCGGGGCACAAGGCGGGGCCACCGGCCGACGTGTTCGCCTGGGGCTGTGTGATGTTGTACACGGCCACCGGGCAACCGCCGTTCGGCAGTGACACGATTCCGGCGGTGATGCACCGGATTCTCACCGCCGAGCCGGACGTCTCGGTACTTGAGGAGCCGCTGCGCTCGATTGTCCGCGCGGCCCTGGCCAAGGACCCGGCCGCCCGCCCCACCATGGTCGACGTCTGCCTCCACCTGATGGGCACCCCCACCCCGGAGTCGCCTGCCGGGGCAGGTGCGGAGCGGGGGCGGATCGTGCAGCGGGTGGCGGTCGGCGGCGCGGTGGTGGCCGTCGCGATCATGGTGACCGTCGCGCTCGTCGTACTCCCGCGCGGCGCGACCGCCGTACGCC